>JAGRMO010000192.1:5570-11498 GCA_020441205.1 Maritimibacter sp. | reverse complement strand
CGTCGGCGATCGCGTCGGCGAGCACGTCGACGGTCTTCTCGTTGAGCCCGGCGATGTTCATCCGGCTGTCGCCCACCATGTAGATCGCGTGTTTCTCGCGCATGTAGGCCACCTGCTCCGGCGTCGCGCCGATCCGGCTGAACATCCCCCGGTGCTGCGCGATGAAGCCGAACCGGTCCGATCCGGTCCGCGCCCTCAGCGCGTCCGCAAGTTTCTGGCGCAGGTTCAGCATGCTGAGCCGCGTCGCCTCAAGCTCGCCCGCCCAATCCGCGCGCAGCTCGGGATCGTCGAGGATCATCTGCACCAGCCGCGCGCCATGGTCGGGCGGGAACGAGAAGTTCTGCCGGTTGAGGTGATTGATGCTCGCCTGCGTCAGCGCCTTGCGCTTCGGTCCCGGCGCCACGGCCATGAGCAGCCCGGTGCGCTCGCGGTAGAGCCCGAAGTTCTTCGAACAGCTCGCCGCGATCAGCGCCTCCGGCATCCGGCTGACGATAAGCCGCGTGCCAGCCGCGTCTTCCTCGAGCCCGTCGCCGAACCCCTGATAGGCGATGTCGATGAGCGGCACCGCGGCTTTTTCCTCCAGCAGCGTCGCCACCTCGTCCCATTGCGGCAGCGTGAGGTTCGCCCCGGTCGGGTTGTGGCAGGCGCCGTGCAGCAACACCACGTCGCCGGGCTTCACCGCGCCGAGGTCTTCCATCATGCCCCCGAAATCCACCGCCCGCGCTTCCTCGTCGAAGTAGCGGTACTCGGCCATCTTCATGCCGAGGTGCTTGATGATCGACGGATGGTTCGGCCAGGTCGGCGCCGAGAGCCAGACGGTGGCCTCCGGCGTCGCCATCTTGATGAGTTCCAGCGCCTGGCGGATCGCCCCGGTGCCGCCGGGCTGCGCGGCATAGGCCAGCCGCTCCTCTTCCACCGCGTCGCCCAGCACGAGGCCCGACAAGGCCTTGCCAAAGGCGGGATCGCCCGCAAGCGCGGTATAGGTCTTGGTGGTCTCGCGCTCCCACAGCTGCTTCTCGGCCGTCTTCACCGCCCGCATCACCGGCGTGTTCCCCGACGCGTCCTTGTACACGCCCACCCCGAGATCGACCTTGTTCTCGCGCGGATCGGCGCGGAACTCGGCCATCAGGCCGAGGATCTTGTCGGTGGGCAGTTCTTTGAGATGTTCGAACATCAGGCTTCTCCGGTTGCGACCGCGAGGTCGTTGTACATGCCCCATTCGGCCCAGGCCCCGTCATAGACGGCATGGCGCTTGTGGCCGATGCGGGTGAGCGCGAGGTCGAGGATCGCGGCGTTCACGCCCGATCCGCAGGACGAGATGATCGGCTTCGCCAGGTCGACGCCCGCGGCCTCGAAGATCCGTTTGAGCTCTGCCGGCGGCCGCATCGTGCCGTCGTCGCGCAGAAGGCTCATCCACGGCACGTTGCGCGAGCGCGGGATATGCCCCATCCGCAGCCCCGGCCGCGGCTCCGGCGCCTCGCCCCGGAACCGGTCGGCGGCCCGCGCATCGACGATCACCCAGTCGCCGAGCTTCGCCGCCGCGGCCACTTCGGTGACGTCCTTCACCATGTCGAACTGCTTGTCGACGGTCATGTGCCGGTCGCGGATCACCGGCGGCGCATCCGTCACCGGCCGCCCCTCGCGCTCCCATTTCGGCAGACCGCCGTCGAGCACCGCGATATCGCGCTTGCCGAAGTAGCGAAACGTCCACCACACCCGCGGCGCCGAGAAGATGCCCATCGAATCGTAGACCACGATCTGATGCCCGTCGCCGACGCCCATCGCCCTGACCCGGCTCATGAATTTCTCCACCGGCGGCAGCATGTGCGGCAGCTCCGAGCGCAGATCGGCGATCTCGTCGATATCGAAGAACCGCGCGCCCGCAATGTGCTTGGCCGTGTATTCCGCCTTCGCGTCGCGGTCGACGGTGGGCAGGAACCACGACGCGTCGAACAGGCGCAGATCGGGCGCGGTCAGGTGGTCGGCGAGCCACGCTGTTGACACCAGCGTTTTCGGATCGCTGTGCGGCATTTCTCTCTCCCGGCAGTCGGTTCTTGCCTACTAAGCGCCGCGATGCGAGGCAAGGGGAATGGCGCTACCGGGACGGCGCGAGACAGCGCATCGCGCCCGCCGCCAGCGCCGGCCCCAGCCCCGCGTCGAGCGGCTGGTGCCCGGCCAGCAGCCGGTAGAGCAGCGGCGCGTAGATCATGTCGAGCACCACCTCGATATCCTCTGGCGCCCCGATCTCGCCCGCCGCCGCGGCCGCTGCGATCATCTCCCGCCCGGCCTCGCGCGACGACAGCAGCACCCGGTTGCGAAACGCCCGGGTGAATTCGCTCTCCGGGTCCGCTGTGGCCAGAGCCATGGCGATCTGCCGGCCGCGCGTCGTCGCGAAGGCCTGGGTCAGCGTCGCGATCTGCGCCGCGAGCGCCGCCTCTAGCCCCGCCGGTCCGCCGCCGCTCCCGGCCGGGAAGCCGGCCATCAGCGCCTCCATCGCCAGCTCCGACGCATTTGCCCAGTGGCGGTAGATCGTGGGCTTGCCCACACCCGAACGGGCCGCGACGGCCTCGATGCTGAGCCGCCCGAGGCCCTCGTCCATCAGGATGCCACGGGCCGCCTCCAGCGCCTTCTGCCGCGCCTTCTGGCTCGGCGGGCGCCCGCGCCGGGCAGAGGATCTGTCTTGTGCTTGACTCATTTAATTACGATACGTAACGTAAATGAAATATGCAACCCCGGAGCGCGCCATGACCCTCACGCCCTATCTCGTCGCGAAGAATGCCGAAGCCGCCATCGCCTTCTACGCCGAGGCCTTTGGCGCCACCGAGGATTTCCGCATGACCGATCCCGGCGACGGGCGCATCGGCCATGCCGAGCTTACCATTGCCGGCTCGCCGATGATGCTGGCGGACGAATATCCCGATTTCGGCGCGCTTTCGCCCGACAGCGTCGGCGGCACCGCCGTGACCCTGCATCTCGCCCTCGCCGATGTCGACGCGACGGTCGCGCGCGCCGCTGCGGCCGGCGCCCTCGTGCTGCGCGCTCCGGCCGACCAGAGCTTCGGCGAGCGCACTGCGACATTGCTCGATCCCTTCGGCCACCGCTGGATGTTGGCGCAACGGATCGAGACGGTCACGCCCGAGGAAATGCAGCGCAGATGGGAGAACCAGACCGGCGCGTGAGCCAGGCTCCGCGCCGGCCCGAAATCATTTCGCCATCATGCCCTTGACGATGCCGATCACCGCCATCAGCACGCCGCCGCCGACCCCGCCCGAGGCGACCGAGCCGATGATCGAGCCGATGTCCAGCCCGCCGCCCGCGGCCTCCGCCACGGCGCCTGCGCCCAGCATCGACAGGATCTGCCCGCCGAGCCCGCCGCCGACGATCCCGGCCAGCGAGTTGCCGAGCGTGCCGAGGCTGAGGTTCTTCGCGACCCCGCCCACGAGGTTGCCACCGACCGCGCCCGAAATCAGGCTGATGATGAGTTGTTCCATTGATCCCTCTCCCCGCGGGCGTGAAGACACATCGACGGGGAGGCCCGCGTCCCCCGTCTGGCCACTCTAGAAACAATCCGTTTTCATTTGCACGGGGAAACTTGCACCCGCCGGCCCCCTTCGGCGCGGTAGTCGACAGTCAGCCCGCCGCCGCTCTCAGCGCCCGTTCCAGCCCGTCGCGAAACCGCGCCCGGTCGGCCTTCGAGAACGGCCGGCCCCCGCCCTGTCGAAACGGATCGGCGGCGCGCAGATCGGCCATCAGATCGCGCGTCGCCAGCACGCCGCCGATATTGGCCGCCGTCAGCGCCTCGCCGTTCGGCTTGACCACGCGCGCCCCCGCTTCCACGCAGCGTGCCGCGAGCGGGATGTCGGCGGTCACCACCACGTCGCCCGGCCCGGCGCGCTCGGCGATCCACTTGTCGGCCTCGTCCGGGCCGTGGTCGACATAGACCATCTCGATGAGCGGGTTGGCCGAGGGCCTGAGCCCGCCGTTCGAGACGAAGGCGAGCCGCACCCGGTTGCGGGTGGCGATCTCCTCGGCCTCGGCCTTCACCGGGCAGGCATCTGCATCGACGTAGATCATGCGTCCCGGGCTACCCCGGTCCCGGCCCCACCGCAAGGCTCGACAATCCCGCGCCCCCGCGCTTCACTCGCGCCATCATGATCGAACGCTTCGCCGACCACGCCGCCAACGAGCGCACATTCCTGGCCTGGGTCCGCACCGCCATCGCGGTGGTGGGCTTCGGCGTCGCCGGCTCCCGTCTCGGCGCCGCCCCGCCCGCGCCCTGGGCCGATGCGGTGATCCTCGCGACCGGCGCGCTGGTCGTCGTGCTCGCCTATGTCCGGCTCCTCATGGTGCGCCGCCGCATCGACAGTGCCGAGCCCGCCTCCGACGAGGCTACGCCCGCCGACGCGCTGTTGGTCGTGCTGGTGATCGCCTTCTTCGGCCTTCTCGGCGCCTTTGCGCTCCGGCTCAGCCTGTAAGCCCCAGCACCCGCGCGATCACCACCGGCAGCGTCACCACCGCCGCCGCGGTCGAGATCAGGATCGACGACGAGACGCGTTGCGGCGCCACCCCGTAATGTTGCGCGAGGATGTAGACATTGCCCGCCACCGGCAGCGCGGCGGCGGCGATCATCACCCCGGCGGCGAAGGGCTCGACCCGGAACAGAACCAGCGCCGCCAGCGCGACCGCGCCCGGATGGGCGATGAGCTTCAACAGGCTCAGCCAGCCCGCCACCTCGACCCGCTCGGCCGATTTCGTTGCCAGCGAGGCGCCGATGGCGAACAGCGCCCCCGGTGTCGCGGCGGCGCCGAGCAGCGCCAGCGTCGCGTCCACCGGCCCGGGCAGGGCGATCCCGGTCGCGGCCCAGCCGAGCCCGAGCGCGATCGAGACGATCATCGGGTTGGCCACCAGCCCCTTCGCCACCGACCAGAGCACCGCCGGTCGCAGCCGCCCGTCCCGGGTCGCGGTGATGAGGATCACGATGAGCGACGAGAATACGATGAGATCGACCGCCAGCACCAGCATCACCGGGCCGATCGCGGCCTCGCCGAAGATCATCGTGAGCATCGGCACGCCGAGAAACCCGGTGTTGCCGATCGCCGCGCATTGCCCCTCGACTGCTGCTTCCTCGAGATTTCGGGTGCGCCACAGCGCCGTGCCGAGCCCGACGAGATAGACCGCCATCGTGCCCAGGAGATAGGCCGCGACGAAGCGCGCATCGAACACTTCGGCGAGGTCGAGCCGCGCCGAGAACCTGAGCAGCATCGCCGAAAGCGCGAAGTAGAACACGAAGCGGGTGAGCGCCGCCGTCGCCTCCGGCCCGAACATCCCCCGCCGCGCCGCGCCGTAGCCGAGCCCGATCACCACGAAGAACGGCAGCGTCTGCACGAGAACGTCTAGCACGCGTTCCCCCCGACAACGGCGGGCGTCTCCAACTTCTTTGGTCCCGAAATACCTCGGGGGTGTCGCGCCGGAGGCGCGCCCGAAACGCGCCCGGGCAGCGCCCCCGAGGCTTCCCGTCCCTCAGGCACCCGAAATCAACCCCCGCCGATCAGCGCGCCGGCGGCGAACACCAGCGCGCCGCCCAGCACCACCTGGAAGGTGGCGCGCAGGAATGGCGTCTCCATGTATTTGTTCTGGATCCAGGCGATCGCCCAGAGCTCGATGAACACCACCACCATGGCGGTGATCGTCGCGGTCCAGAAATGCGGGATGAGGTAGGGCAGGGCGTGCCCGAGCCCGCCGACCGCCGTCATCACCCCGGCGGCGAGCCCGCGCTTCAAGGGGCTGCCCCGCCCCGAAAGCTCGCCGTCGTCCGAGGCCGCTTCGGTGAACCCCATCGAGATCCCCGCGCCGATGCTCGCGGCGAGCCCGACGAGAAAGGTCGTGTGGGTGTTCTGGGTGGCGAAGGCGGTGGCGAAGATCGGCGCC
>JAGRMO010000192.1:0-5553 GCA_020441205.1 Maritimibacter sp. | reverse complement strand
CATCAGCCCGGCCAGCCCCGGCTGCACCCAGGTCAGCACGAACTGCCGGTGCGCCGCCTTGTCTTCCTCGCCCCGCGCCGTGCCGCCGAGGTGCTTCGCTTCCAGATCGCCGGCCAGCTCGTTGTGCCCGGCCTCGGCCGCGGCGAGATCGCCCAGAAGCTTGCGGGTGTCGGCATCGGTCGACCGGTCGGCCGCCTTGCGGTAGAACGCCTCTGCCTGCCGCTCCATCTCGCTCGCCTCCGCCCGCATCCGTTCGAGCCCGAGGTTCTCGATGAGCCAGATCGGGTTGCGCGCGTAGAAGCCCGAGACATGCTCGCGCCGGATCAGCGGGATCACCTCGCCGAACCGCGCCTTGTGCGCCTCGATCAGCCGCTTGCGGTGCTCGTCCTCCTCGACGGCCATCTCGTCGAACACCTTGGCGGACGCCGGAAACTCGTCGCGCAGCCGCTGGGCGTACTGGCGGTAGATCCGCGCGTCGTCCTCTTCGTTCGAGATCGCGAGCGCGAGCACCTCCTGTTCGGAGAGGTCGCCGAACCTGCGCCTTGCGCTATTGAAGCCGGGGATCATGGGGGTCCTCCCGTTTGGAATGGCTCCAAACTACCCGACGCCACTACAGGCGCAAGGGCCGGCCGCGTCGCAGGCCCGATCAACGGCCGGCGCGAGCCGGAAAGGCGACATAGGCCGTCGCGAGGAACAGGCAGGCGGTGAGGAACTCGAGCAGCTCCTCCAGCGTGTTCGAGACCAGATACATCGGGTTGAAGGCGTCGACCGCGGCGACCCGCTCCGGCCCCACGCCGACGAGCGCGAGCGTGTGGCGCAGGACGCTCTGCAACACCCAGTCGAGGCTGTCGAAGGTCATCGCGACCATGAACGACAGGCACGCGAGCAGGAACAGGATCGCCGCCGCCTTGTGGCGCTGGGCGAGCCCGCCGGCCCGCGCGAACCGCCAGGCCGCGATCGCCACGCCGCCGGCGACGACGAGCCCGACCACCGCAAGCAGGAAGGTCGACGAATCGTTCCTGTCGACCATCCCGTCGAGCCCCGGCAACCGCGACATGTCGATCCCTTTGAGATCCTCGTGCACCTGGAACAGCTCGTCCGCCGCCCCCAGCACCAGCACCGCGCCGAACCCCACCGCGATCATCCGCTCGAACCAGGCGAACCCCGGCCGGAACGCCCCGCGCACCAGCACGATGGCGGCGAGCGTGAGCGCGCCCGAGGTCCAGTAGCGGATCACGTTGTATTCGCCCCGGATCGGGGTGAACGGATCGGCCAGCGCCGCGACGCAGCCGGCGAAGAACAGGGCCACCACGAAGCCGATCCAGCGCCGCCCGCGCCGCCAGTCAGCGAACGGCCGATGCCGCCAGAAGTACCAGCCGAGCCCGGCCACCAGCGACCCGGCCACCAGCCGGGCGAACAGCTCTTCGCGGATCGCCGCCGTCGGCGGCACGATGAACAGGACGACCGCGCTCGCCAGCACGAGGCCGGCCGCGAGGGCCAGAACGGCGGTCCGCACTGCCAGGACAACGGGTCTGTCTGTCATCGTCGCGCGCTCCACACCGGTTCGCCCGACTTATCGCACGCGCCTGACGGCCCCACAATCGCTCCCGCGGGGTGCAGCGTCAGTCCAGCCGGCGCACGTAGACGTGGTTGCCCTCGCGCTTGGTCTCGAACAGCCTGAGATCGCGCACGAGGTCCGAGAGCTTGGCCTTGCCGTAGGTCCGCGTGTCGAAGTCGCGCACGTCGGCCTGGATCGTCTGGCCGAGCAGGCCGAGCTGGTACCACTCGCCATCCTGGTCGATCTTCGCCATCGCCTGCAGGATGAGCGGCTGCGCCTCGATCGGCGGTCGCTTGGCCGAGGGCTTCGCCGCCGGCGCGCCCTTGGGCGTCGCTTCCTCCGCCACCACCTCTTCTTCCTCGACGATATTCTCGATCATCACGAAGCGGGTGCAGACGTTGCGCAAGCTCTCGGGCGTCTTGCCCTCGCCGATGCCGATCACGTCGAGCCCCTGCTCGCGGATCCGGTTGGCGAGCGCGGTGAAATCGCTGTCCGAGCTCACCAATACGAAACCGTCGAACCGCCCGGTGTGCAAGAGGTCCATCGCGTCGATCACGAGCCCGATGTCCGAGGCGTTCTTGCCCTTGGTGTTGGCGGTCTCCTGATGCGCGACGAGGCCGAGGCTGTGCACCTTGCGCTGCCAGGGCTGCAACCGGGTCGCGGCCCAGTCGCCATAGACGCGCCGAAGCGCCGGTTCGCCGTAGGAGGTGATCTCGTTCAGGATCGCCTCGGCGTAGCGGGCGGGGATATTGTCGGCGTCGATCAGGACGGCGAGGAGGGGGGAAGGTTTGTCTCTCATCCCCGCCAATTAGGCGGGCCGGCTGCCGCGCACAAGAGCCGGCGCGGCCAGGCCGCGAAGAAGGCCCCGAAAAGGCACCGCCGGGCACGGGATCTCCCCGGCCCGGCGGTGAAATTGCTGCACCCCGCCCCGTCGGGCAGGCCGGCCGCGCTCACTCCTTGTAGAGCGTGTGGCAATCCTTGCAGGCGCCGCCGAGCGGGCCCATCGCCGCCCCCAGCGCTTCGGGGCTGTCGACGCCCGCGCCGGCCTCGGCCGCGCTTTGCAGCGCCGTCGCCTTGGTCACGAAGTCCTCCCAGTTCATCCAGATATCGTCGCGCGCCTCGCTTTCCGGGTCGGTGTTCGATTCGGTCTCGAACACGGTCGGCACCTTGGCGGCATTCTCGGCGATGGTGGCGAAAGCGGCCTGCGCGGCAGCCGCGTCGAACGCGATCTTGCCCTGCGCCATTTCGCCGATCGTCTTCATGTTGGCGCCGATCATGCCCATCACTTCCTGGCGGGCTTGCACATCGGGGTCCATCGCGGCGGCGAACACGGCGGTGCCGGCGGTGCCGATCACCAGGGCGGCGGCAAGAGCGGTTTTGCGGGTGAACATAAGGTCTTCCTCGTACGTTGTTTGCGTCCGGCCACCCTAGCCAGCAGACCCCCCGGGTCCATTCACAACCCCGCGAGACCCGCGTCGTCGGCGCCGATTGCGCCTGTGCGCGGCCGGGTCCTGGGCGGGGTTTCGCTGGTTCCGCCCGAAAATTGGGCGCCGGCGCTAGATCTTGAAGCTTTCGTGGCAGGCCCTGCAGGTCTGCGCCAGGGCGCCGAGCGCGTCCTTGAGCTCGGTCGGCGTCTCCGCCCCGGCGCCCGCGTCCGCGGCCTCCACCGTCTCCACCGCCCGGCGGGTGAATTCGGGGTAGCTCGTCCAGATCGTCGGCGCGGCTTCCGAGGCCGGGTCCATCTCCGCCGCCTCGAACAGCACCGGCACTTCGCCCGCCACCGCGGCGATGGTCTCCATCCGCTGCGCGACGGTCTCGGCGTCGAACGCCACCTCGCCCCGCGCCATGCCCGCCAGCGCTTTCATCTCGTCCGCAATCGTGCTCATCGCGTCCATCCGGTCCAGCACTGCCGGGTTGATGACGCCGCTGTGGGCGAGGCCGGCGGTGGCGGCGGCGGCAAAGGCAGTGGCAGCGAAATACTTCATCCGAAATCCTTTTCTTCAATTGAACCCCAGACCCTAAAGGCCAGAGCCTCTGAGTCCAGAATAAATTCCCGCCCGTTGCGACACCTCCGCTCTGGCGCTTGGCCCCGCCACGCACCATGTTCCGCCCATGGCTTTGATCTCGCAAACCGCGCTGACGGCGCCCGATTACCCCGGCCCCGACTGGCACCGCGAGGTGGCCGGCGATCTCGCCCAGCGCCTCACCCCGCCGTCCGACTTTCCCTGCACGTTTTCGCAAAACGCCTTCCGCCGCGGCCTCGTCGATCTCATCTTTGTCGAACGGCTCGACGCGATGGGCCGGGCGCAGTTGCGGTTCGATCTCCTCGCCTATCTCGCCGGGGCGGCGCACTGGGATGGCCAGGTCAACACCGCCCGCCCGCTGGTCGTCGCCTTCTCGCGTGAAGCGGCCAGCGCCGACAGCGTCGAGGGCTACCACGCCATCGGCTGGCAGGTGCTGCAGGATTGGCTCGACAACGACCCCGCCCCCTGGCCCGAGGCGGTCGCCACCGATCCGGACGCGCCCTATTGGTCCATGTGCTACGGCGGCGTGCAGCTCTTCGTGAACTTCTCGTCGCCCGCCCACCGGCAGCGCAAGTCGCGCAACCTCGGCCGCCACTTCCTGTTCATCGTCAACCCGCGCGAGCGGTTCGATCTCGTCGCCGGCGACACTCCCGAAGGCCAGCGCGTGCGTCAGGTGATCCGCGACCGCGCCGAGGCCTATGATGGCATCCCCCATGCCCCCGAACTCGGCAGTTACCTCAAGGGCGAGATCGAATGGCGCCAGTACGGCCTCACCGACGACAACCGCCCGCGCAAGGATCGCTGCCCGCTGAAGATGCGAGGGTGAGCCGGGCCAACGCGCTTCGAAGCGCGTTACGCGATTTCGAAATCGCGTGGCCCCTGCCCACCCGCCCCGCTTGACGCCGCGTTTCGGCGTGACACGCCCGTCCGCGCCCCTATCTTGGCGGCCATGACCCTGTATCCGCGCCTCCTCGCCCCGCTCGACCTCGGCTTCACCACGCTCCCCAACCGGGTGCTCATGGGCTCGATGCATACCGGCCTCGAAGAGCGCGGCGATTGGGCCCGGGTGGCCGATTATTACGCCGCACGCGCGCGCGGCGGTGCTGGGCTGATTGTCACCGGCGGGATTGCTCCCAATGCCGAGGGCGCGGTCTTTCCCGGCGCTTCGGCGATGCTCTCCGCCGCCGACGTCGCCAACCACCGTCGCATCACCGAACGCGTCCACGCCGAGGGCGGCCGCATCGCGATGCAGATCCTCCACGCCGGGCGCTACGCCTACGGCAAGGATTGCGTCTCGGCCTCGCCGGTGAAGTCGCCGATCTCGCCCTTCGCGCCGCGTGAGCTCGACGAACAAGGCATCGACAAACAGATCGCCGATTTCGCCGCCGCCGCCGCCCGCGCCCGCGAGGCGGGCTATGACGGGGTCGAGATCATGGGCTCCGAGGGCTATTTCCTCAACCAGTTCCTCGTCCGCCACACCAACAAGCGTCAGGACGATTGGGGCGGATCTTACCAAAACCGGATGCGCCTCCCCGTCGAGGTCGTCCGCGCCGTGCGCGCGGCGACCGGCCCCGATTTCATCCTGATCTACCGGATCTCGATGATCGACCTCGTGCCCGACGGCTCCACCACCGACGAAGTGCTCGCCCTCGCCCGCGCCGTCGAGGCGGCCGGCGCGACGCTGCTCAACACCGGTATCGGCTGGCACGAGGCCCGCGTGCCCACCATCGCCACCTCCGTCCCCCGCGCCGCCTTCGCCTGGGTGACGCAGAAGCTCATGGGCCAGGTCGGCCTGCCGCTCATCACCTCCAACCGGATCAATACGCCCGAGGTGGCCGAGCGCCTGCTCGAAGACGGCATGGCCGATATGGTAAGCCTCGCGCGCCCCTTCCTCGCCGATCCCGATTTCGTCGCGAAGGCGCGCGCCGGCCGCGCCGACGAGATCGCCCCCTGCATCGCCTGCAACCAGGC
>JAGRMO010000191.1:19034-20801 GCA_020441205.1 Maritimibacter sp. | reverse complement strand
GCCATGGGCTTCGACGATCTGTTTCGAGATCGCGAGGCCGAGGCCTGAGTTGTTGCCGAACTGGTTTTCGGGCCGCTGGCTGTAGAACCGGTTGAAGATCTTGGTCAGCGCCACTTCGGGGATACCGGGGCCGGTGTCCTCGACCACCACGAGCACCCGGTTCTCGCGCTGGCGGGCCCAGACGCGGATCGCGTCGCCGTCCTCGCAGAAGCTGATGGCGTTGGTGATGAGATTGACGAAGACCTGCGCAAGGCGAGCTTCGAGGCCGGTGATGATGATCGGGTCTTCGGGCAGGTCGGTGATGAAGTCGACGCCCTTCTGATGCGCCTCGGCGCCGAGATATTCGGTGAGGTTGCGCATCATGTGCAGGAGGTCGAAGGCCTCCTCCTCTTCCTTCACCAGCTCCGAATCGAGCCGCGAGGCGTTGGAGATGTCGCTCACCAGCCGGTCGAGCCGGCGCACGTCGTGGTCGATCACGTCGAGGAGTTTCTCGCGCTGGTCTTCCTTCTTCACGAAGCGCAGCGAGCCGATGGCCGAGCGCAGGCTCGCCAGCGGGTTCTTGATCTCGTGGGCGACGTCGGCGGCGAATTGTTCGTTGGCGTCGATCCGGTCGTAGAGCGCCGAGACCATGCCGCGCAGCGCCTTCGACAGCCGGCCGATCTCGTCCGGGCGGCCGGTGAGGTCGGGGATGCGGACGCGGCCGGGGTTCACGCGGCGCGAGTTCTTGTCGCGGCCGATCTCGGCGGCGGCGGCGAGGTCGGCGAGCGGGTTGGCGATGGTCGAGGCCAGCACCATCGACAGGCCGATCGAGACCAGGATGGCGATGATGAACATCTGCAGGATCTGTTCGCGCTCGGCGCGCACCAGCGTGTCGACGAGCCCGCCGGGGCTCGACAGCGCCACCGCGCCGATGATCTCCCCGCCCACCGTGACCGGTGTGGCGACAATGTAGGCGCTTTCGCCGTAGGGCGCCGTGACGTTCTCGATCCGGGTGTTGCCGGCGAAGACGTCGGGCAGAAGCTCTCGGGCCTGAAGCTCGGTGTCGTATTGCACCCCGCCGGTGTGGCTGGTGCTCGCGAGCAGGCCCGCGATCACATCCCAGACCCGGCTGAGCCCGTCGGTGATGAGGGTCGCGCCCTGTTCGCGGTCGAGCCCGACCACCGGGGGCGAGGCCCGGCCGGTCATGGCGGTGGTGTCGCCGAGCAACGCGCCTTGCCGGTCGAAGACCAGAACGTCGCTGCCGTCGGCGATGTTCACCTGCGCCAGCGCGGCCTGCACGGTGTCGGGGGCGAGCCCGCCGCCGACCGGCGCACCGGGTGCGGTCGGCACCACCTGCTGCACCTCGAAGATTTCGGCGACGATCTCGACCGCCATCACGAGGTTACGTTCGCGCTGGTAGAGCAGGCTCTCGCGGAACGGATTGAGATAGAGCACGCCGCCGACGAGGACGACGAGCCCCAGGAGGTTGAAGATGATGATCTTGCGTGCGAGCGGCGAGCCCTTGATCGCGAAGAGGCTCCGCCTCGAGCGGCCTTCGCGCAGTTCGATATCGACCGAGGACGGGGTCGTGACCCAGTCCTCGCCCAACACCACTTCGGTGTCTTCACGGTGTTCTGACGTGTCGCGCACCAAAGCGCCTCCGCTCTCTCGACGCAGGTCCCGGCCCGCTTACTCTTCGTTGTAGCGGTAGCCGATCCCGTAGAGCGTTTCGATCGCCGAAAATTCGTCGTCGACCATCCGCATCTTCTTGCGCAGCCGCTTGATGTG
>JAGRMO010000191.1:16975-19012 GCA_020441205.1 Maritimibacter sp. | reverse complement strand
ACATAGACCTGATCGTCGTAGGCCACGTCCATCAGCTGGTCGCGGCTCTTCACGAAGCCCGGACGCTGGGCCAGCGCCTGCAGGAGCAGGAATTCGGTCACCGTCAGCGAGACGTCGAGACCCTTCCAGGTCACTGCGTGACGCAGCGGGTCCATCGTCAGGTGGCCGCGCGCCATCACCTTGTTTTCCTCGGTGTCGGGCATGACCACGCCCTCGATCGCTTCCTGGCGACGCAGGAGCGCGCGGATGCGCTCGACCAGCAGGCGCTGGCTGAACGGCTTCTTCACGTAGTCGTCCGCGCCCATGCGCAGGCCGAGAACCTCGTCGATCTCGTCGTCCTTCGAGGTCAGGAAGATGACCGGCATCGAGGTCTTCTGACGGACGCGCTGAAGCAGGTCCATCCCGTCCATCCGGGGCATCTTGATATCGAAGACGGCCATGTCGGGCAGACGCTTGTTGAAAGCGTCCAGGGCGGTTTGGCCATCGTTGTAGGTTTCCACCTCGAAGCCTTCCGCTTCCAGGGTCATGGACACCGACGTCAGGATGTTCCTGTCGTCGTCGACCAGGGCAATTCTCGACATTAGAGAAATCCTCTGCTGCTCTTTTCGTTCTATGCCTGTTTTCCGCATATAGAATCCGCTTTCGTCGGCGGAATCAACAGCGAAGGGCGAATCGGCGTCCCGTGTGAGTCAAATACGCACCACAAATGGCAAAAATACGGCCAAATAGCCGGGACCGTAGACAGTGGTTGCGCAAACAATCGGACTGTAGCGCTAACGTCTTGATTGCAGAGTTCCATAATGCCATCCGCATGTTATAGCGGCGTCATGTGGCGCTGCAGCATTGCAGGCGCGGCACGGCGCGAAACGGCCAATCGCGCGCAAATATGACAATTTCCGTCCGGCCGCCTGCCGGCACTAAGGAGCGACATATGAGCAAGGGACGGGTGAACCCGGCGTTCAAGCTGAAGGATCAAGGCATCACGGGGCTTGGCAATATCTACTACAACCAGAAAATGCCGGGGTTGATCCACGACACGATGCGTGCCGACGAGGCCCACATGGGCCGGGGCGGCACGGTTCTGGTCTCCACCGGCAAGCACACCGGACGGTCGCCGAAAGACAAGTTCGTGGTGCGCACCCCCAATGTGGTCGACACGATCTGGTGGGAGAACAACCCGCCGATGGAGCCCGAGGCCTTCGACGCGCTCTATGCCGACATGCTCGAACACATGAAGGGCAAGGATTACTGGGTGCAGGATCTGTACGGCGGCGCCGATCCGGCCTACCGGCTCAACGTCCGCGTGGTGACCGAGCTTGCCTGGCACTCGCTGTTCATCCGCCACATGCTGCGCCGGCCCGAGCGCGACGAGCTCGACGATTTCGTGCCCGAGTACACCGTCATCAACTGCCCGAGCTTCAAGGCCGATCCGGCCAAGCACGGCTGCCGCACCGAGACGGTGATCGCGCTCAACTTCGAAAAGAAGATGATCCTGATCGGCGGCACCGAATATGCCGGCGAGAACAAGAAGGGCGTGTTCACGCTGCTCAACTACATCCTGCCCGAAAAGGGTGTGATGCCGATGCATTGTTCGGCCAACCATGCGCCGAACAACCCGGTCGACACGGCGATCTTCTTCGGCCTGTCGGGCACCGGCAAGACCACGCTCTCGGCCGACCCGACGCGCACGCTGATCGGCGACGACGAGCACGGCTGGTCGGATCGCGGCACGTTCAACTTCGAGGGCGGCTGCTACGCCAAGACGATCAACCTCTCGCCCAAGGCCGAGCCCGAGATCTATGCCACGACGCAGATGTTCGGCACGGTGATCGAGAACATGGTGTGGGACGAAGAGACGCTGGAGCTCGACTTCAACGACGATTCGCTGACGCCCAACATGCGCTGCGCCTACCCGCTGCATTACATCTCGAACGCGTCGAAGACGGCGCTCGGCGGGCATCCGAAGAACATCATCATGCTCACCGCCGACGCCTTCGGGGTGATGCCGCCGATCGCGCGGCTGACGCCGGCGCAGGC
>JAGRMO010000191.1:15168-16886 GCA_020441205.1 Maritimibacter sp. | reverse complement strand
CGGCGCGCCGTTCATGCCGCGCCGGCCCGAGGTCTACGGCAATTTGCTCCGCGAGAAGATCGCCAAACACGGCGCCACCTGCTGGCTGGTCAACACCGGCTGGACCGGCGGGCCCTACGGCGAAGGCAGCCGGATGCCGATCAAGGAGACCCGGATCCTGCTCTCGGCCGCGCTCGACGGCAGCCTGCACGACGCGCAGTTCCGCAAGGATGTGAACTTCGGCTTCGAAGTGCCGCTGCATGTGCATGACGTGCCGGAAGTGCTGCTCGATCCGCGCCGCACCTGGAACGATCACGCCGCCTACGACGCCCAGGCCAAGAAGCTGGTCGAGATGTTCGCGGCGAACTTCGAGCAATATGTGCCCTACGTCGACGACGACGTGAAGGCGATCATGCTCGGTCAGGGCGACTGACCCACCGGCAGAAAGCTCCGAACCCCGGCCCAGCGGCCGGGGTTTTTTCTGGGCCTGCGCCGATGCGAGCCAAATCCGCCGGGTCACAATCGTGCCGGATTTTCTGCGGCTGCAAAATATTGTTGCGCTGCGACTGCGAAATACCTATCACATCCGGGACGGATTTCAGGGAACCACCATGCCGAAGGACGCAATCATGACCCAGCCGCTGCTCGACGATCTTCTCGGCCTCACCGGCGCCGCGATCGCGCCGGCCGAAGAGGTGCTGGCCAAGGCCACCGCCCGCGTGCGCGAGGCCGTGTCCGAGGGCGGCAAGGTGTCGGGCGCGAAGCTCGAAGAGCACCAGGCGGCGGCGCATGCGCTGTCGTGGCTCGCGACCTATGTCGAGGCGCTGCGGCAGATGCAGAAATGGGCACTGGCGCTCGAGTCCGAAGGCAAGTTCGGCGAGATCGAGCAGCTCATTCTCCAGATCGCCTTCGGCGAGTATCTCTGGCAGATCCAGGGCGGCATCCCGATGAGCCAGAACGAGAGCGCCCGGCTCATCGACATGTTCGTCGCGCCGCAGGAAATCGGCGCGCTGATGCAGCCGGCGGTGATGACGCTCGCGACCAAGGGCAACAGCCCCGCGGCCCGCGCCCGTCTCGTCGCGCTGATGCGCGACAATGCCGGCCACGCCACTTTCGGCGCCACCGGGCTCGACGACGAGCTCGAGATGATCCGCGAGCAGTTCCGCCGCTATGCCGACGACCGGGTCGCGCCGCATGCGCATGACTGGCACCTGAACGACGAGCTCATTCCGATGGAGGTGATCGAGGAGCTGGCCGAGATGGGTGTCTTCGGCCTCACCATTCCCGAGAAATTCGGCGGGCTCGGCCTGTCGAAGGCGTCGATGGTGGTGGTCTCGGAAGAGCTGTCGCGCGGCTATATCGGTGTGGGCTCGCTCGGCACGCGCTCCGAGATCGCGGCCGAGCTGATCCTCGCCGGCGGCACCGATGCGCAGAAGGAACACTGGCTGCCCAAGATTGCCGCGGCCGAGGTGCTGCCCACCGCCGTGTTCACCGAGCCCAACACCGGCTCCGATCTCGGCTCTCTGCGCACCCGCGCGGTGAAGGAGGGCGACGATTACGTCGTCACCGGCAACAAGACCTGGATCACCCATGCCGCGCGCGCCTCGGTGATGACGCTGCTCGCGCGCACCGATCCCGAGACCAAGGATCATCGCGGCCTCTCGATGTTCATCGCCGAGAAGCAGCCGGGCACCGAGACGGAGGATTTTCCGACGCCCGGCATGACCGGCGGCGAGATC
>JAGRMO010000191.1:10950-15143 GCA_020441205.1 Maritimibacter sp. | reverse complement strand
TATCGCGGCATGAAGGAATACGAGCTCGGCTTCGACGGCTTCCGGGTGCCGGCGGCCAACCTCCTCGGCGGGGTCGAGAACCAGGGTTTCAAGCAGCTGATGAAGACCTTCGAGGCGGCGCGGATCCAGACCGCGGCGCGCGCCATCGGCGTGGCGCAGAACGCGCTCGAAGTGGGGATGCAATATGCCGAGGACCGCAAGCAGTTCGGCTCGGCGCTCATCGCCTTCCCGCGGGTGGCCAACAAGCTCGCGATGATGGCGGTCGAGATCATGGTGGCGCGTCAGCTCACCTATTTCGCCGCCTGGGAGAAGGATCACGACCAGCGCTGCGATCTCGAGGCCGGCATGGCCAAGCTGCTCGGCGCACGGGTCGCCTGGGCCGCGGCCGACAACGCGCTGCAGATCCACGGCGGCAACGGTTTCGCGCTCGAATACCAGATTAGCCGGATCCTGTGCGACGCGCGGATTCTCAACATCTTCGAGGGGGCTGCCGAGATCCAGGCCCAGGTGATCGCGCGCCGTCTTCTGGGGTAACGCAGGCACCGGCGGAAAGGCGCGCATCCGGCGCGGCGCCGGTGAAAACGCGCGTGGCGCATGGCACCGGGCGGGGCTAGGGTCCGGCGCGGAACGCCCACGGAGAACCCCCCAGATGAACCTCGCCCCCCTCAGCCTCGCCGGCGCGCTGCTGGCGCTCTCGGCCTGCATGAACTCCACCCCCGCCCCCACCGCCGGCATGGGTCCGGCGCCGGCCGCCTCCGGTTACCAGAACCAGGTCTGGGAGCTCGAACTGGTCGACGGCGCGGTGTTCTCGGCCCGTCCGGTGCGCGCCACCGCCGAATTCACCGGCTCGACCTACCGGTTCTCCGGCGCCTGCAACAGCCATTCGGGCAATTACGCGGTCGGCTCCGGCGGCGCGCTGGCGCTGATGGCCGGCGAGCGCACCGAGATCGCCTGCGGCGACGCGCTCGATGCGGCGTTCTTCGCGCTGGTCGATCAGGCGAGCCAGCTGCACGTGACGCGGGCCGGGCTGGTGCTGGTCACCGCCGCCGGGCAGGAACTGGTGTTCCGGCCCTATTCCTGAGCCTGAGCCGCTTGCGGTCCGGGCCGTACCGGCCTAGAGTTTCTGCATACGCGAAGGTATGGGGGCCGCATCATGGCGGAGACGAAACCGCGCCTCGGCAAGGCCGACTGGCTCGATGCCGGGCTGGCGGTGCTCGAGACATCCGGTCCGGAAGCGCTGGCGGCCGAGCCGCTGGCCCGGACGCTCGGCACCACCAAGGGCAGTTTCTACTGGCACTTCAAGGATGTGCCCGCGTTCCGGCTCGCGGTGGCCGCGGCCTGGGCGGAACGCGCCGTCGCCGTGCTCATGGAAGCGCCCGACCGCGAGTCGCATACCGATGCGCTGTTGCGGCTGTCGAGGCCCGATCCGGCCGAGGCGACGATGCGCGGCTGGGGGCGGCAGGAGCCCCTGGTGGGCGAGATCGTCACCGCGCTCGACGGCGCGCGCCGGGCGGCGCTGGTCAAGACGCTGGGCGAGCTTGGGCTGACCAACCCCGAGTTCGCGCAGATCGTCCATGCCGCGGTGATCGGGATGGAGACGCTGGGCGACACCGCGCCGCTCTCGACGCTGCTCGCCGCCATCCTCGCGCTTCAGGAAGCGTAGGCGCTATTTCCGGCACATCCGGTCGACCAGCCGGGCGCGGGCCTCGGGCAGAGGCTTGTCCCCCATCGCATGGGCGAGGCCATGGGTGAGGAAATGCCCGGTGGTCTTCAGCCCGTCGGGCACGCCCGCAAGGTCTTCGGTGACCAGACCGAGCAATTCCGGCGGCAGCGGCAACAGCCGCTCGGCCCAGTCCCCCGCGCCAGCCGCGCTCACCGCCCGGCCGGATTTCGGGCTCACGTAGACGAGGCCCTCGGTCGCGCCGGTGACGGCGCATGCGGTGAGGTCGAGCCCGAAGCCCAGCGCCTGCAACAAGGCCAGCTCCCATTGCAGATAGGCCACCGGCCAGGCGTCGGACTGGCCCAGCAGGTCGAGCATCGCGACGGTGCTGGCGTAGAGGCGCGGGTGCGGTTCGCGCTCGGGCAGGGCGAAGACGAGGAGCCCGGTGACCGCGTTCAGCACCGCCAGCGCGTCGCGGTCGCCGAGCGTCGCGGCCGATCGCGAGCGAGATAGTTCAACGTTAAACGATCCCAGATGTTCCTCCAGCCGCGCGCGCCAGGCGAGGTCGAGCTGGGCGCCCGGCTGCAGCGTGGCGGCGAGCTTGCGCGACGTGCCGCCGCGCACCACGCCGGCATGGCGCCCGCGCGTGGCGGTGAAGACCTCGATGATCGCCGAGGTCTCGCCGTGTTTGCGCACGCTCAGCAGCGTGCCTTCGTCGCGCCAGTCCATGGGCGGGCATCATCCACGGGCCGGGCGCGCGCGCAAGCGCTTGTGCGGGGGCGCGGGTTGAGGAACACTCCGCCCATGCCGCTCGCGCCCCTCCCCCGTCTCGCCGCGCTCGCCGTTGCGCTCGCCGCCCTCGCGGCGCTGGCGGCGCAGCTTGCGGTCTCGCTCGGTCTCGCGGGCAGCCTGCCGGCCGCGCTCTGGGCGATGGGGCGGTTTTTCACCATCCTTACCAACAGCCTGGTGCTCGCGAGTTTCGGGGTGATGGCGGCGCGCGGCCGCGCCCTGCCGGCCGCCTGGCTCGCCGGGCTCGCGCTCTGGATCGCCATCGTCGGCGTGGTCTACCATCTCCTGCTCGCCGCGCTGTCCGACCCGGTCGGGCTCGCGTGGTGGGCCGATCAGGGGCTGCACAGCGCGGTGCCGGTGCTCGCGGTCCTGTGGTGGGTCGGTTTCGCGCCGAAGCCGGGGCTCGGCTGGCACCACGCCGTGCTCTGGCTCGGCTGGCCGCTGGCCTATTCGGTCTATGCGCTCGGGCGCGGCGCGCTCGACGGGCGCTATCCCTACCCGTTCCTCGATGTGGCCGCGCTCGGCTACGGCGGGGTGGCGCTGAACGCGCTGGGGATGACGGCCGGGTTTCTCGCCGCCGGTCTCGCGGTGGTGGCGCTGTCGCGCCGCCTCAGTCGCTGAGCCCCTCGGCGTCGAGCAGGTGCCGCCCCTTCGCGTCCTCGACCTCGATCACCCAGAGATCCGGGTCGAAGCGGCGCTGTTTCGCGATGCTTTCGTCCACCTCGCGCTCCGGCCCCTCGGCGAGCGTGTCCCAGGCGCGGGCACCGGTCAACAGGTCGACCACCCGGTGAAACGCCTTCGCCCGGCCGTCGAGGGTGGCGAGCTTGACCAGCACCGCGCCAGCGGTCTCGTCGCCCCGCGCCACCACATAGACCGCGATGCCCTCGGCCTGCAGCCGCGCGAGGTAGGCCGAAACCCAGACCCCGGCGGCCAACCGGCTCACGCGTTGCCGTCCTTGAAGTCGAGCCCCATCTCCGAGTAGCGCTCGGCCTCCTCGAGCCAGTTCGGGCGCACCTTCACCTGGAGGAAGAGGTGCACCTTGCGGTCGAGGAATTCCTCGAGCTCGGCGCGCGCGGCCTGGCTCACTGCCTTGATCGTCTCGCCCTTCTTGCCCAGAACGATGCCCTTGTGGCCGTCGCGGGCGACGTAGATCAGCTGGTCGATCCGGGCCGAACCGTCTGGGCGCTCCTCCCAGTTCTCGGTCTCGACGGTAAGCTGGTAAGGCAGTTCCTGGTGCAGCCGCAGCGTCAGCTTCTCGCGGGTGATCTCGGCGGCGATGTAGTAGAGCGGCACGTCGGCGATCTGGTCTTCGGGGTAGAGCCAGGGGCCTTCCGGCATTTCGCCCGCGAGCCAGTGGCGCAGGTCGTCGACGCCGTGGCCGCGTTCGGCCGAGATCATGAAGGTGCGGGCAAAGTCGAAGCGGGCGTTGATCTTCTCCGACAGCGCCAGCAGGTCTTCGGCCTTCACCTTGTCGATCTTGTTGATCGCGAGCGCCACCTTGCGGTGTTTGCCGATCTCGGCGAGGCCGTCGAGGATGGCCTCGACGCCCCTGGTCAGGCCGCGATGGGCCTCGATCAGCAGCACGACGACATCGGCGTCGGCCGCGCCGCCCCAGGCGGCGGCGACCATCGCACGGTCGAGCCGGCGCTTCGGCTGGAACAGGCCCGGCGTGTCGACGAAGACGATCTGCGCCTCGCCCTCGAGGGCGACGCCGCGGATCCGGGCGCGGGTGGTCTGCACCTTG
>JAGRMO010000191.1:348-10944 GCA_020441205.1 Maritimibacter sp. | reverse complement strand
GTGACGATCGAGACCTTGGCCCCGACCATCCGGTTGGTCAGGGTCGATTTGCCGGCATTCGGCTCGCCGATCAGGGCCACGAAGCCCGCGCGTGTGGTCATGTCGCCTCCGAGGTTTGGTCGCGCAATAGCCGGTTTCCCGCACCGGCGCCAGTGCGCGCGGGCGCAACGCTCACGACATGGCCCGGCGGGCCTTCGCAAGCCCGGCCCAGGTCAGCGCCCAGATCGCGACGATCACCACCGCGACCGCGCCCACCTGATAGGGGGCGATGGCTTCGCCGAGGAAGACGACGGCGAGAACCATGGTCAGCGCCGGCCAGGGCGCGGTGATCGAACCGCCGAAGCTCACGTCGATATGGCGCATGGCGTAGAACCAGATGACGAGTTCGAGGTAGTAGACGAGCCCCATCAGCGCCGCCCAGCCCTGCGCCTTCGGCGACAGCATGGCGAAGGCGGCGGGCTCGGAGACAGCGAGGACGGCGCCGAGAAAGACGGTCGAGAGCCCCACCCGGATGAAGGTGACCTGCGCGGGGGTGATCGGGGTACGGCCGAGCTCTTCCTTGATCATCACATGCGCGATGGCCCAGAGGAAGGGCACCGACAGGGCCACCAGGAACCAGGGGCTGAGGCCCGAGAGCCGCCAGGTGCCGGAAGTGCCTAGGTAATAGAGGGTGGCGACGAGAACCGCGGTGATCGCGAGTTCAAGCGCGGTCTTGCGGCGGCGCAACAGCACGTATTCCCAGAAGATCGTGTGGATCGGGTAGGTCTGGATCGCCACCGCCGCGTTGGCCGCGCCCGCTTTCTCGATCGACAGGACGTAGAGCCAGGTCGAGAGGCCGAAGACCACGCCCATGCCGAGGGTAACCCAGGCGGTCCTGGTCTTGGTCCGCCGGTCGAGGCGGGCGCCGATGATGCCCCTGTCGGGTCCGCGCAATTCCCACAGGAACAGCGGCAGGGCAAAGATCGTCTCCCAGACCGTGAGCCAGAAGGCGAAGCCGAGCGCCGACATCTCGGCGGCACGGCTGTTGGAGATGATCGGCATGAAGCCGAGCAGCACGAGGCAGGTGAGCGCGTAGGCAACGCCGCGCGCGGGATGAGGCTTGGGCATGGGCGCGACCGGGCGTACGGGTGGCGGTGGGTGGTGGGTGGTGGGTGGACGGAGGTTCGGGTGGCTGAGCGATTTGATCAAATTCGCCACCGCACAACACCATTCCCGCGCCCGGTGTCAAGCGGTCGCAGTTGCGGAGCGCGGCGAGCGGGGCTTAGCCGAGGGCGGCCAGCACCTTGCTCACAAGCGCTTCGACCTTGCCGCCGCCGTCGAGCCTCAGCACCGGGGCGGTCTGTTCCATCAGCCAGGCCTCGTGCATCACCCGGCTGCGGCCGGTGAAATGCGGATCGTCGTATTGCGCGGCCCAGTTCAGGAATTCGGAGTGGATCCGCTCCATGTCGCCCCCGGCCGCCACCCGCTCGCCGAACTCGGCGCGCTCGCGGCGGCGGATGCGGGCGAGGCGCTGGGGCGTGGGGGCGGTGAGGAAGACGATGAGGTCGGCCGCGCGGACCGCCGGATCGCCCCAGCCGCAAAGCGAGCCGGCGACCACCCAGCCGCCCGCGCCCTGGGCCTCGGCGATGAAAGCGAGGCGGTCGGGGATCGGGCGCTTGGCGGTGAAGCGCGGATCGGTCGGCAGCCAATAGGCGTCGTCGGTGTCGAGATAGGCCAGCCCCAGACGCTCGGCCAGCGCCCGGCCCAGGGTCGAGACGCCGCTGCCGGCGGCGCCGGTGATATGGATGCGCGCGGTTGACGCCGTGGCGGGCATCGTGATGAGCCTCCGGCCTCGCGGGTTTCTGCACCTGCAGTATGAAGCCTCGGGCGCAGGCTGCAATAGCCCATTCGCCCGGACAGGCGGTCGAGCGTGACGCGTGGGGCGGTTTCGGGTAGGTTTGGGCGGCCCGAAGCAGCGGAGGAGGCCTGCGATGTCCGACGACAAGATCGACGTGCGCAACGTGAACGCGCCCGACCACGTCACCCGGGTCGACCGGGCGAAATACGAAGCGATGAAGGCGGCGCTGCTCGCGGTGCTGCCCGGGGAAGCGCCCGGGATGACGGTGGCCGAGGCGCAGGCGGCGCTGCAGCCGCATCTCGACCAGGGGCTGTTTCCCGGCGGGGCCAAGTCGGGCTGGTGGCTCAAATGCGTGCAGCTCGATCTCGAGTTTCACGGCGTGCTGAAGCGGGCCGACAGGCCGCCGGTGCGGCTCTGGCGGGTCTGAGGGCCGCCCCTGCCCCAGCCTCAGAACAGCTTGGGCGGTTCGCCCTTGACCTGGCCGCGCTGGGTGACGGCATAACGCATCCCCTCGCCGATCCGGCGCGCCAGCGCCTCGATGCTGGCGGCCTGGGCCGGGGTCAGCTCGGCCCGGGCGGTGTCGGCGAAGAGGTCGAGCCAGGTCGAGAACATGCCGGGGTGGATGTCGGTATTGGCCACATGCGCCTTGGTCGGGTTGCCGTCATAGGCGCGGTCGATGCCGATGGCATTGCGCCAGAACGACGCGATCTTGGCCTCATGGGCGCGCCAGTCCGGCCCGTCCACCGGCGCGATCGCGCGGCCGAAGATCGGCCCGAGCTTCGGGTGCGCCCGGATGCGCTCGTAGAAGGCCGCGACCAGCCGGTCGATATCCTCGGGCGCGATGTCGAATTTCTGCATCGGGTTCTGGGCGGTCATGGCCTCGGTCCTGCGCAAAGATGTTTCGCCCGACCTAGGGGCGCGCCCGCCGGTTCGCAACCGGCAGGAGCGCGAACAGGCCGGTTGCGACAATCAGCGCCATGCCGGCGAGGCTCCAGAGGTCGAGCCGCTCGTCGAACAGGACCACGGCGAAGACCAGGGCGAACAGCAGGCGCGAGTAGCGAAACGGGGTCACCACGGGCACGTCGCCGGTGCGCATCGCCAGCGTGAGCGATTGGTAGGCGGCGACGCCGACGGCGCCGGTGAGGCCGAGGCGGAGCGCTTCCGAGGCGGTCGGCCAGCGCAGGGGCGCGGTATCCCAGAGCGAGAGGATCAGCCCGGCCATGGTGACGACGGCGAAGCCGAGGATGCCGAGCTGGCGCGCGGTCACCGCCGGCGGGCTCATCCGGGTGGCAAGGTCGCGCCCGGCGAAGCCGATCATGCCGGCGACGGCGAAGAGCGCGGTGGCGTCGAATTCCGCAGGCGTCGGGCGGATCACCATCAGCACGCCGACGAAGCCGAGCCCCACGGCCAGCCAGCGCGACGGCGACACCCGGGTGCCGAGCAGCACCGAGGCGCCGGCAATGACCACCAGGGGCGTTGCCTGCAGGATCGCCGAGGTGGTGGCGAGCGGCGCGAAAGCCAGCGCGAGGGCGAAGAACAGCCGGCCGCCGATCTCGATCGCCGAGCGGATCAGCAGGCGCGGCCGCACCATCTCGCGCACCAGCACCTGTTCGCCGGCAAGCCACGACCAGACGGCGAAGATCGCTAGGCCGGTGAGGCCGAAGAGCACCGTGGCGCGACCGGGCGGGAAGCTGGCGGCGACCGATTTGAACAGCGCGTCCTCGACGGCGAAGGCGCCCATCGCGGCGACCATGAAGAGCGCGCCCCGCAGGTTGTCCGAGGCGGGCTTGCCGGTCACCCGTCCGCGACCCGGTCGAGCAGCGCCTTGGCCGCGGCCTGTTCGGCGGCGCGTTTCGACGGCGCCGAGGCGCGCGCGGCGGCGCCGGTCTCGAGCCGCGCCTCGATGGTGAAGGTGGGGGCGTGGTCGGGGCCGCTGCGGCCGGTCTCGATGTAGGCAGGCGGCGGAAGGCCGCGAGCCTGCGCCCATTCCTGCAAGCTCGTCTTGGCGTCGCGGGCATCGGCCTCGACCGATGCGATCCGCTTGCCCCAGAGCCGCAGGATCGCGCCCCGGGCCGCCTCGAAACCGCCGTCGAGATAGATCGCGGCGATCACCGCCTCCATCGCGTCGCCGAGCAGCGCCTGTTTGCGCCGTCCGCCCGACATCATCTCCGAACGGCCGAGCTTGAGCACCGCGCCAAGGTCGATCTCGCGGGCCACCTCGGCGCAGGTCTCCTTGCGCACCAGCGCGTTGTAACGCGGGGCAAGCTGACCCTCGGTCGCGCCCTTGTCGCCTGCGAGCAGCGCTTCGGCCATGACCAGGCCAAGCACGCGGTCGCCGAGAAATTCGAGGCGCTGGTTGTCGGGCCGGGTCTCGGACGAGATCGAGCCGTGGGTCAGCGCGCGCACGAGCAGGTCGGGCCGGGCGAAGTCGTGCCCGATCCGGGCGGCGAACGCCGTCAGCTCGGCCCCGAGCTTCATTCGACCTTCTTGAAGAAGCGGTCCGCGCGCCAGGTCCAGAAATAGACCAGCCGCTTGCCGGCGGCCGAGAACATCACCCGGTCGACCCGGCCCAGCAGCAGCTCTTCCGGCACGAAGCCGACGCCGCCGGCCGATTGCGGGAAGCGCGAGTCGGTCGAGTTGTCGCGGTTGTCGCCCATGAAGAAGTAATTGCCCTCGGGCACGGTGAAGACGCCGGTGTTGTCGGGCATGCCCGGGTAGTCCTCGACGTTCAGCACGTCATGCGAGACGCCGCCGGGCAGGGTCTCGGTGGCGCGGTCCTTGACGCAGATCGCGCCTTCGCCCACCGCGCCGTTGGCGCATTTCGGCACGGTGCCGAAGCTGCCCTGGCGCTCGAACACTTCCTCGAACACGCCGGCCGGCACCTGCTGGGCGACCTCGCCGTTGATCGACAGCACGCCGTTCTGCACCTGGATCTTGTCGCCCGGCAGACCGATCAGGCGCTTCACGTAGTCGGTCTTCGTCACCGGATGCTTGAAGACGATGATGTCGCCGCGTTCGGGGGCGCGGTCGAGGATGCGGCCGGGGATCGGGCACATGCCGAAGGGGCAGGACCATTTCGAGTAGCCGTAGGCCATCTTGTTGACGAAGACGAAGTCGCCGATCAGCAGCGTGTCCTTCATCGAGCCGGTGGGGATGAAGAAGGGCTGGAAGAACAGCGAGCGGAACACGCCGGCGATGAGCAGGGCCCAGAAGATCGTCTTGATCGTCTCGAGGATACCGTCGTTCTTCTCGGCCATGGTGCTGCCTTTCGCGCTCGCTCCGGTTCGGGGGATATGCGGGGGCGCGGCCGCCAAGTCAAGCGATGGGCCGGGCCTCGATCACGACGATGGCCTCGGCCCAGGGGTGGTCGTCGGTCAGGGTGACATGGATCACCGCCTCATGGCCCGCGGGCGTCATCTCCTTCAGCCGTTCGGCGGCCCAGCCGGTGAGGTGCATCTGCGGCTGGCCGGTGGCGAGGTTGGTCACCGCCATGTCCTTCCAGCCGATGCCCATCTGCAGCCCGGTGCCGAGGGCTTTCGAGCAGGCCTCCTTGGCGGCCCAGCGCTTGGCGTAGGTGCCGGCGGTGTCCTTGCGGCGCTCGGCCTTGGCCTGTTCGATCTCGGTGAAGACACGATTGCGGAAGCGGTCGCCATACCGGTCGAGCACCCGCTGGATACGGTCAATATTCGCAAGGTCGGAGCCGATGCCGAGGATCATGCGCATGGCTCGCCCGGTGGGGCGAAAAGGTCAAGAGGGTCGCGCCACGGATGGGTCGGCAAATCGGCCAATTCGGCCGGCGACATCTGCCGTATGGCGGGGTGGTCGTAGGGGTCGGCCGCCGGCCGGGGGGCCAGGGCACGAGGGACGAAGCGGGTCGGCAAGAACTTCCACATGGCGGTTTACTTTCAGTTTTTGTACTTGCCTACGGCGTCGAACTGCTTCCCAATATAGAGATGATGGGAAGGTGTGTTTAGAAAATCTGAAATGAGGCATCTCAACCGCGTGCATCTGTCGGGTCTGCGCGCCGCCGAGGCGGTGATCCGGCACGGGTCGCTCGCCGGCGCGGCAGGCGAGCTCGAAGTTTCGGTCGGTGCGGTGAGCCAGCGAATCGCCCGGCTGGAACAGGCGCTCGGCCGCCGGCTGTTCGACCGGCACGCGGCGGGGATGACGCCCACCGCGCTCGGCCGCGACATGGCGGCACCGCTCAACGCGGGCTTCGGCCAGCTGTCGGCGGCGCTCGACGGGGCGTTCCGCGACCGGGCGCACAGCCTGACGGTGGCGGCAGCGCCGATCTTCGCCGCGCGCTGGCTGATCTGGAAGCTGCCCCGCTTCGCCGAGCGCCATCCCGACATCCAGGTGCGGATCGACGCTTCGCCCGGGCTGGTCGATCCCAATACCGGCGAGGCCGATCTGTGCCTGCGGGTGGGCCGCGGCGACTGGCCCGGGGTGCGGGCCGAGAAGCTCTACGACCAGCGGGTCACCCCGCTCTGCGCGCCCGCCGTCGCCGCCCGGCTGCACCGGCCGGAAGACCTCGCGCTTGTGCCGATCATCCGCGACGCGCTGGCGATGTACGGCTGGGAGTGCTGGCTCGGACCCGAGGGGCTTTCGGCCGAGATCCTCGGCCCCGGCCCGGTGCTGTCCGACGGCAGCCTCTGCCTCGACGCGGCGATCAGCGGGGCCGGCGTCTATCTCGGCTGGGAGACGATCGACCTGCATGCGCTCGCCACCGGCCAGCTGGTCGCGCCGTTTCCCGGGCGGCACGAAACCGGGCTCGCCACCTGGCTGGTCTCGGCGGCCGACCGCGCGCCGGGGGCGGCGCAACGCTACTTCACCCGCTGGATGAAGGAAGAGCTCGCGGCCGACGGGATCGCGCTGGCCTGACGTCGCGCGGGTTCAGCCGGCGGCGCGCGCCGCGTCCATCAGCCGGCGCATCTCGCGGATCGCCGCGTCGAGACCCAGGAAGATCGCCTCGCCGATGAGAAAGTGGCCGATGTTGAGCTCCATCACCTCGGGGAAGGCGGCGACCGGGGCGACGGTCTCGTAGGTGAGCCCGTGGCCGGCATGAACCTCGAGGCCCAGCGCATGGGCCAGCGCCGCGCCCTCGGCGAGGCGGGCAAGTTCGGCGTCGCGCTTGTCATGCGCGCCCTCGTAGTGGAAATCGCAATAGGCGCCGGTGTGCAGCTCGACCACCGAGGCGCCGATCCGCGCGGCGGCGCGGATCTGCTCGGGCTCGTGGCCGATGAACAGGCTCACCCGCATCCCCGCCTCGCGCAGAGGCGCGATGAAATCGCCGAGCCGGTTCTCCTGCCGCGCCACGTCGAGCCCACCCTCGGTGGTCACTTCCTGGCGCTTCTCGGGCACGATGCAGACGGCATGGGGCCGGTGGCGCAGCGCGATCGCCTGCATCTCGGCGGTGGCCGCCATCTCGAGGTTCAAGGGCAGCTTCAGGCTCGCCATCAGCCCCTCGATATCGGCGTCCGAGATATGGCGGCGGTCTTCGCGCAGATGTGCGGTGATGCCGTCGGCGCCGGCGGCCTCGGCGATCTCGGCGGCGCGCAGCGGGTCCGGGTAGGCGGTGCCGCGGGCGTTGCGCACGGTGGCGACGTGGTCGATGTTCACACCCAGCCTGAGCGTGCCGATGGGTTGCATGGAAGCGACTCCCTGTCCTGTCCGGGGCGAGACTAGTGGGTTCCGCGCGGCGGGGAAACCGGTTCGGCGCGCGTCCCGGAAATCGAGACGCGAACGCCCCGGCCCCTGCCCCGATTCCCGGCGCGCCGCCCCGCCGCTCTCGGCCAAACACTTGTTATCCGACACTTTTCAAGGGCACCCACAAGGGCCTTTGCGCAAAATCGCTTTCGCCGCATGATAGTGGGACATAACCGGCGGAATCGCCGTTACCGGGAGGACA
This sequence comes from Maritimibacter sp., assembly GCA_020441205.1. Lineage (GTDB taxonomy): Bacteria > Pseudomonadota > Alphaproteobacteria > Rhodobacterales > Rhodobacteraceae > Sinisalibacter. Next base: position 3,199 of record JAGRMO010000191.1, on the reverse strand, counting down.
ACATGACCCTTATCATCGCACTGGTGATCGGCTTCGCGGCCGGCTGCTTTGTCAATTACGCCGTCACCTTCCGCTCCGGCCAGGGGCGCAACATCGGCGTCTGCGTCGTCGGCGCGCTGATCGGCGGCGCGCTCATTCCGGCGCTGCTGTCGATGTCGGGCTTCTGGCCCGCGGTGATCGGCTCGGTCGCGGGCATCCTGATCCTCGGCTATCTCTGGGTGAAGCTTTCGCCGGTCTCGTCGAGCGTCTGAGCCGGCTCAGACGCCCGCGACCGGACCGTTCGCGGCTCTTTTCGGCTTGAACGGCGCCATGCCCTGGCGGGCGAGCGCATCGGCGCGCTCATTCTCGTCGTGGCCGGCATGGCCCTTGATCCATTCCCAGCGCACCTGGTGGCGGGCCTGGGCGTCGTCGAGCCGTTGCCACAGCTCGACGTTCTTTACCGGCTTCTTGTTCGAGGTCTTCCAGCCGTTGCGCTTCCAGCCGTGGATCCAGCCGGTGACGCCGTTCTTCACATAGGCCGAATCCGTCACCACGGTGATCGCCGAGGGCCGCTCGAGGGTTTCGAGCGCCATGATCGCCGCCATCAGCTCCATGCGATTGTTGGTGGTCTCGGCCTCGCCGCCCGACAGCTCGCGGGTTTTCAGCACCTCGCCGCCATTCTTGGCTTCCAGCAGCACGCCCCAGCCGCCGGGGCCCGGGTTGCCGGAACAGGCGCCGTCGGTATGGGCGACGAGCTCAACCACGGGCCTGGATCCAGATACCGTGATAGTCGGTGCCGTCGAGGCCCACGTCGCGCGAGGTCTCGCGCGCGACGGGGGTGAGGCCCGCGGCCTTCAGCAGCCCCAGAAGCTCGTCCTCGGTGTAATAGACATAGAGCCGCCCGAGCGCGTCGCGGGCCTCGCCTTGCCCGAGTTTCATGCCGATGTGAAACCGCCCGCCGGGCTTCAGCGCGCGGACGAGCCGGGCGAGGTGGCCCGGCATCTCTTCGCGCGGGGCGTGGAGCAGCGCATAGCTCACCCAGATGCCGTCGTAGAGGTCTTCGCCCTCGATCTCGTCGAAGGTGGCGAGGCGGGCGGGCACGCCCAGTTCGCGGGCGCGGCTCACCATGCCCGGGCAGGCGTCGACGGCATCGACGGTATGGCCCACCTTCATGAACCGGTGCGCGCTGTCGCCGGGGCCGCAGCCGAGGTCGAGCAGATGGGCGCCCTCGGGCAGGACGGCGACGAATTCCGCGAGCCCCGGCTCGGCCGCGCGCCCGGTGCGCCGCTGGGCATAGTCGTGCGAGCGGGTGTCGTAGACGGCGATTGTCTCGTGATCGACGCTCATGCCCGCTCCAAAGCCAGTTTCAGCCCGAGGCCCGCGAAGGTGGCGGCGAAGACGCGCCGGGCCCAGAGCATCGCCTTCGGGCTTTCGAGGATCCAGCGGCGCGCGGTGGCCGCGAACAGGCCGTAGAGCACGAAGACGGCAAAGGTCATGGCCATGAACACGCCACCGAGCGAGGCCATCTCCGCCGTCGCCGTCGCCGGGTTGCCCGAGAGGAACTGCGGCAGGAAGGCGAGGAAGAAGATCGAGAGCTTCGGGTTCAGCGTGTTGACGAGAATGCCCTTGAGGGCGATGCCGAAGGCGCCGCGCTGGCCTGCCTCGGGCGAGACGTCGAAGGCACCGCGCTGTTTCAGCGTGCCCCAGGCGAGGTAGAGCAGGAAGGCGACGCCGACCCATTTGACGATCTGGAAGGCGAGCGCCGAGGAGTGCATCAGCGCGGCAAGGCCCAGCATCGCGGCGACCATCGAGGGCAGGATGCCGATAGTGCAGCCGAAGGCGGCGGCGATCGAGGCGCGCGGACCACGGGCGAGGCCGGTGGCGAGGGTGTAGATCACGCCGGTGCCGGGCACGAGCACGACGATCAGGGCGGTGACGAGGAATTCGGGGGTCATGTCTTCGCTTTCGACAGGAGGGCGATGAAGGGTTCGGGGCCGTCGATTCCGGTGGCGACCGCCGCGTTGTAGACCAAGGCGATGGTGCCTTCGTTCATGCGTCTTCCCGAAGCACGCGCGGCACCTTGAACTCGACGCTCTCGCGCGCGGTCTCGACGGTTTCGACGGCGACGTCGAAGCGATCGCGGAAGGCTTCGACAACTTCGTCGACGAGGATTTCCGGGGCCGAGGCGCCGGCGGTGACGCCCACGGTGGTGATGCCGTCGAGGGCGCGCCAGTCGATCTCGGTCGCGTTGCCGACGAGCTGGGCGTAGCTGCAGCCGCGCGCGCGGGCGACTTCGACGAGGCGGCGCGAGTTGGACGAGTTGGGCGAGCCGATGACGAGCAGCGCGTCCACCTTCGGCGCGATCACCTTCACCGCCTCCTGGCGGTTGGTGGTGGCGTAGCAGATGTCTTCCTTGTGCGGGCCGACGATGGCGGGGAAGCGGGCGCGCAGCGCGGCAACGATGTCCTTGGTGTCGTCCACCGACAGCGTGGTCTGGGTGATGAAGGCCAGTTGCTCCGGGTCGCGCGGTGTGAGCGTGCCCACGTCCTCCACGGTTTCCACCAGCAGCACCTCGCCTTCGGGAAGCTGGCCCATCGTGCCGATGGTCTCGGGGTGGCCGGCGTGGCCGATCATAACCATCTGCAACCCGTTCTCGTGGTGCCGCTCGGCTTCGATATGCACCTTCGAGACCAGCGGGCAGGTGGCGTCGACATAGATCATCCGGCGCTCCGACGCGGCGGCGGGCACCGATTTCGGCACGCCGTGAGCCGAGAAGATCACCGGCCGGTCGGTTGGGCATTCGTCGAGCTCCTCGACGAAGACCGCGCCCTTCTCGCGCAGACCGTCGACGACGAACTTGTTGTGCACGATC
>JAGRMO010000191.1:0-275 GCA_020441205.1 Maritimibacter sp. | reverse complement strand
GCAAAAGCCGCGCGGGGCGGCGAGATAGAGCGTGAGCTTGGGCTTTGGGTCGGTCATGGCGCGCGTCTCCTGTTCGGCTTCACACCTAGTCGGCCGCTGCGCTTGCGTCCAGAGGCTGGGCGCGCGTCGCCGCCTCGGCGGCATGGAGCCGCTTCAGCCCGGCCACCGCGGCGGCGGCGCGCCGCCGGCAGTCGTCCGGCGTGGGTTCGGCCATCGCGCCGATCACGCGGCGGATCTGGCTGTCGCCGATGAGGAGGGCGAAAAAGGTCTCGGCG
>JAGRMO010000190.1 GCA_020441205.1 Maritimibacter sp. | reverse complement strand
GAACGGGTTGAGGAAATGGAAGGTCGAGGCCCGGACCGGGCCGATCCGGCCGACGAGGGTGAACCAGACCCAGGTGGCGGCGAGGCCGGGGATCAGGGTGGTGTAGGCGAAGGCGATCACCAGTTTCCAGCTCCAGGCGACGACATGCGTCTCTAACGCGAGGCCGAATGGGGCCAGCACGGCCGCGCCCACCAGCATCTGGAGGCCCACGATCATCAACAGGTTGCCGCCGCCGGAGGCGGTGCGCACGGTGAGCGTGGCGACGGCGAGCGCGATGGCGCCGACGATGCATAGCGCGAGGCCGGTGAGGTCGACCCCGCCCGAAATGCGGGTTCCCATGATGAGGGCGACGCCGGCGAAGCCGAGGACGAGACCGCCAAGCGCCGTGGGCGCCAGCCGGTCGCGGTAGACCGACCAGCCGAGGAAGGCGACGATGAGCGGCATGGTCGAGGCGATGATCGAGGCGAGGCCTGCCTCGATCCATTGCATGGCGACGAAGTTCAGCCCGAGATAGAGCGCGTTCTGGCTGATGCCGAAGACGACGACCGAGAGCCACTGGCCGCGCGTGAGCCTGATCTTCTGGCCGAGCGCGGCGGCCAGCACCATGGCGAGAAGGCCAGAGATGACGAAGCGCAGCGCCAGCGTGGTGATCGGGGGCGCGTCGGCGACGATGATCCGCGCCGAGGTGAAGGCCGAGGACCACATCAGGGCAAAGGCCAGACCCATGACAATAGCGCGGATGTCCATGGCGCCTCCTCTTGGGGCCGGTTCAGGGGAGAGGCGCCGAAAAAGAAAAGGGCCGCCGTTGGGCGACCCTGATCGAATTCCTTGGCGCTCGCAAGGCTCAGCCGTTGGCGGCGTCCTTGAGGGCCTTGGCGACGGTGACCTTGACCACCTTGTCGGCCTCTTTCTTGATCTGCTCGCCGGTGGCGGGGTTGCGCACCATGCGCTCCGGGCGCTCGCGCAGGTAGAACTTGCCGACGCCGGGGATCGTGACCGCACCGCCGCCCTTCACTTCGCTGGTGATGACGCTGGTGATCGCGTCAAGCGCCGCGCCGGCGGTCTTCTTGTCCGAGCCCATTTCATCGGCCAGAGCGGCAACAAGCTGGGTCTTGGTCATCGGTTTCGCCATGTATCTTCTCCTCAGATTTCCCGGTTCCCGGGGGTTGATTGCGCGCATTTAACGGATTGTAGGGGGGAGGCACAACAATTTGTGTGCCGAAAAACCCGGAAAACAAGGGATTTGAGACGGTTTTTGGCCGGTTTCGGCCTGCACAGGTCAGAGGAACGCGGTTTCGTCGAAGGATCGGAGCTTGCGCGAATGGATCCGCTCGAGCGGCATCTCGCGCAGCCGTTCCATCGCCCGGATGCCGATCAGCAGGTGGCGGCTTACCTGGGTGGTGTAGAACTCGGTGGCCATGCCGGGGAGTTTGAGCTCGCCGTGCAGCGGCTTGTCGGAGATGCACAGGAGTGTGCCGTAGGGCACCCGGAAGCGGAATCCGTTGGCGGCGATGGTGGCGCTTTCCATGTCGAGCGCGATGGCGCGCGACTGGCTGAGGCGCAGCACCGGTCCGGTGTGTTCGCGCAGTTCCCAGTTGCGGTTGTCGAAGCTCGCCACGGTGCCGGTGCGCATGATGCGCTTGAGGTCGTAGCCTTCGAGCTCGGTCACCTGGGCGACCGCGTTTTCGAGCGCGATCTGAATCTCGGCCAGCGGCGGGATCGGCACCCAGGTGGGCAGATCGTCGTCGAGCACCTTGTCTTCGCGCAGGTAGGCATGGGCGAGGACGAAGTCGCCGAGACGCTGCGAGTTTCTGAGGCCGGCGCAATGGCCGACCATCAGCCAGGCGTGCGGCCTCAGCACCGCGATATGGTCGGTCGCGGTCTTGGCGTTCGAGGGGCCGACGCCGATGTTGACGAGGCTGATGCCGCCGCCGTCCTTGCGCTTGAGGTGGTAGCTCGGCATCTGCGGCAGTTTCGCGAGGGTGGGAATCTCGGCCGTCGGGTCGGTCAGCACCATGTTGCCGGGGCTGACGAAGGCGGTGTAGCCGCTCGCCGGATCGGCCAGCGCGGCGCGGGCATAGGCCTCGAATTCCTCGACGTAGAACTGGTAGTTGGTGAACAGCACGTGGTTCTGGAAATGCTCGGGCGCGGTCGCGGTGTAATGCGAGAGGCGGGCGAGCGAATAATCGACGCGCTGGGCGGTGAAGGGGGCGAGCGGCTCGGAGCCGTCCTCGTGCTTGTAGCCGTGGCCGTTGACGATGTCGTCGTTGGTGTTGGCGAGGTCGGGCACGTCGAAGACGTCGCGCAGCGGGAAGGCCATGGCGCCTTCTTGCGGAATGGTGATGTCGGACCGGCCGGCGACGGCGAAATGCACCGGGATCGGCGTGGTCGAGAGGCCGATGGTCACCGGCACGTCGTGGTTCTGGACGAGGAGGCCGATCTGCTGGGTCAGGTAGGCGCGGAACAGGTCGGGCCGGGTGACGGTGGCCGAATAGGTGCCGGGGGCGGAGACATGGCCGAAGCTCAACCGGCTGTCGACATGGACGTGGCTCGACACATGCAGGCGGATTTCCGGATAATAGGCTCTGAACCTGGTGGCCGGCTTCTCGCTCGCGCGGGCGACGTCGGAGAACTTCGCGGTCAGGAAGTCGCAGGCGATGGCATAGAGCTGTTCGAGCCGGGCGACGGCCAGGGCCGCATCGGTGAAGCTCTCGGTGGCCGGGGTGTCGGGGGTGACGACCGGCAGGATCAGGGGATTGGCCGACATCAGCTCTCCTCGAACAATTCGGTGATTTCAAACTTGGTGACGTCGACGAGCCCGAGGTCGGAGATCCTGAGCTCCGGGATCACGACGAGCGCCAGCAGCGAGTGCTGCATATAGGCGTTGTTGAGCGTGCAGCCGCATTCGGCCATGGCCTCGACCATGCGTTCGGCCTTGAGCGCGACCTGTTCGGCCGGCTCCTGGCTCATCAGCCCGGCTATCGGCAGTTCGACGAGCGCGATCTCGCGGCCGTTCCTGAACACGGTAATGCCGCCGCCCACCTCGCCCAGCCGGTTGGCGGCGAGCGCCATGTTCTCGCGGTCGGTGCCGACCACGATCATGTGGTGGCTGTCGTGGGCGACGGTGGAGGCCATCGCCATCTTGCCCTTGTAGCCGAAGCCGGAGACGAAGCCGTTGGTCACGCCGCCGGTGCCCCGATGCCGCTCGACAAGTGCGATTTGTGCTACATCGTTGCTCTCATCGGGCTCGACGATCGTGTCTATTACAGCCAGATCGGCGGTCAGCGCCTTTGTGGGGGCCTGGTTCTCGACCACGCCGATCACCTTGGCAGTGACACGGTTGGCGCCGTCGGGCGCGCGGACGACGAAATCCTCGGCCGCGAGCGTCTTGCCCAGATGCACCGTGCCGCGGGCCGAGTCGGGCCAGGCGAGATGCGGGCAATCGACGGTGATCGCGCCGTGCTCGGCAACGGTCCTGCCCCGGGCGATCACCCGCTCGATCGGCAGCGTGGCGAGGTCCGAGGTCAGGATCACATCGGCGCGGCGCCCGGGGGCGATGGAGCCAATCTCGCGCTCGAGCCCGAAGTGGGTCGCGGTGTTGATCGTGGCCATCTGCAGCGCCACCAGCGGATCGGCGCCGCAGGCGATGGCGTGGCGCACCACCCGGTTCATGTGACCGTCGTTCACCAGCGTGCCGGAATGGCAATCGTCGGTGCAGAGGATGAAATTGCGCGGATCGAGCCCGCGCTCGGTCACCGCGGTGATCTGGGCCTCGATGTCGTACCAGGCCGAGCCCAGTCGCATCATCGACCGCATCCCCTGCCGCACCCGCGCAATCGCGTCGGCCTCGCAGGTGCCCTCGTGATCGTCGGCGGGGCCGCCGGCCACATAGGCGTGGAAGGCGGGGCCGAGGTCGGGGCTCGCGTAGTGCCCGCCCACGGTCTTGCCGGCGGCTTGCGTGGCGGCGATCTCGGCCAGCATCTTGGCATCGCCCGCGGCAACGCCGGGGAAGTTCATCATCTCGCCCAGGCCGACGATACCGGGCCAGGTCATCGCCTCGGCGACGTCTTCGGGGGTGATTTCCCAGCCCGTGGTCTCGAGCCCGGGGGCGGAGGGAGCGCAGGAGGGCATCTGGGTGAAGATGTTGACGGGCTGCATCAGCGCCTCGTCGTGCATCAGCCGCACGCCCGCGAGCCCCAGCACGTTGGCGATCTCGTGCGGATCGGTGAACATGCTCGTCGTGCCATGGGGGATCACGGCACGGGCAAACTCGGCCGGCGTCAGCATCCCGCTCTCGATATGCATATGCGCGTCGCAGAGCCCGGGGATGAGGTAGCGCCCCTCGGCCTCGATCACCTCGGTCTCGGGGCCGATGCAATGGCTGGCGTCGGGGCCGACAAAGGCGAAACGCCCCTCGGCGATGGCGATCTGCCAGCCGTCGAGCACTTCACGGGTGTGGACGTTCACCAGCCTGCCGCCGCGGATCACGCAGTCGGCGGGGGTGCGTCCGGCGGCGACGGCGACGAGGCGCGGGGCGGTGTCTGCCCAGGATTTCACCAAATGGTCCATCCAGGGATATCATCCGAGAATTGCGACAAGCACAAGACGTGCCGGCAACGCCCCGGGTGAAACCGGCGGGCGCGGATGCGGCCCGCCGGCCTGCCTCGATCACATTTCGAGGATCTCGCAAACCTCGACCGAACCCGAGCCGTCCTGCACCATGGGGCAGCCCTTGGCCATGTCGCAGGCCGCGGCCTGGTCGGCGGCCGAGACGATGGTGAAGCCCGAGAGCGGGTTGGCGCCGCCGTTGTCGGCGATCCCGGTCTTGCTCACCGTCTTCGACATCCCGGCCGGGCCGCCGCCATCGATCACCGCCTCGCCCATCGAGCCATACCAGCTCATCCACTGGGCCATGACCTTTTCGCCTTCGGCCGGGTCTTCCGGTGCCTTGCCGCCGTGATAGGCGAAGATGAATTTCGGCATGTCGTCCTCCCTGAATGTGACCCTAATCGGCCAGTTTCTGCAGTTTGTTGAGGGTCGAGCTCCAGCCCTGCTGATGGTTCTTCGCGCTTTCGTCGTCGGGCAGATCGACGTGGTTGAGCTCGACGCGCGTACCGCCGTTCTGCGCCGGCACCAGCTTGATGGTGACATGGCTTTCCACGCCGCGGCGGTCGTTCTCGTCGTGCCAGGCCCAGGTGAAGCCGATCGAATGCGGCGGGTCGACATGGGTGACCTGGCCCGAGACCTTGTAATTCTGCCCCGCGGCATTGGTCATCACCGACATCCAGGGTCCGGTCGTCTCGAAGCTCAGCGCGTGTTCGGAGATGTGCATGCCTTCCGGCCCCCACCAGGTGAGCAGATGCGGGGTGCGGGTGATGAATTCGAACACCTTTTCCGGCGCCGATCTGAGGTCGCGGGTGAGGGTGAGGTCAGTCATGAATGTCGTCCCTTTCTCCGAGGGCGTCGGCCAGCCGGTCGAGCGCGCCGGTCCAGAACGCCTTGTGGCTGATGGTCCAATCATGGATCGCCCGCACCTGGGCGGGGGCGACCGAATAGATCCGCCTTTGCCCGTCGATCTCGCGGGTCAGGATGCCAGCCTCGCGCAGCACCTTGAGGTGGCGCGAGATGGCGGGGGCCGAGACATCAGCGACGTTCTGCAATTCGCCGGCGCTGAGCGCGCCCCGGGCAAGAAGGCGCTCGACGATGGCGAGCCGGGTCGGGTCGCCGAGGGCGGCGAACGTGTCGGAGAGATGTTTCATAATTTCGCTTTCGGTTAATTAACCAAAACATGAAAAAGTGAGTCGCGCAAGGGCCGCGTGCGGGGCGCGGCGACAAGTCTCTTGTGCCGGCGCGGCTCTCTTGGCATGCCGGGGGTATGACAGTTCCGTTTCCCACCCTCCTGTCGTTCGGACATGGCTATTCCGCCCGCGCGCTGGCGCGGGTGCTGCTGCCGGCGGGCTGGCGGGTCATCGGCACGACGCGCACCGAAGCGAAGGCCGAGGCGCTCGCTGCCGAAGGGGTCGAGCCGCTGATCTGGCCGGGGGCCGACATGCGCCCGGCGCTGGCGGCGGCGACGCATCTGCTGATCTCGACCGCGCCCGACGACGAGGGCGATCCGGTGCTGGGCGAGCTGATGGAAGACGTGGCGCGTGCGGCTGACCATCTCGATTGGGTCGGCTATCTGTCGACCACCGGGGTCTACGGCGACCATGGCGGCGGCTGGGTCGACGAAGAGACGCCGCTCGCGCCCACCACGCGGCGCGGGCATCAGCGGGTGACGGCGGAGGCGCAGTGGCGCTCGCTGGCCGAGATGGCGGGGTTGCCCTTGCACATCTTCCGGCTCGCGGGGATCTACGGGCCCGGGCGCGGGCCGTTCGCCAAGGTGCGGGCGGGCACGGCGCGGCGGATCGTGAAACCGAACCAGGTGTTCAGCCGGATCCATGTCGACGACATCGCCCAGGTGCTGGCCGCCAGCATCCTCAGGCCCGATCCCGGCGCGGTCTACAATGTCTGCGACGACGAGGCGGCGCCGCCCGAGGATGTGCTCGCCCATGCCGCCGGGCTGCTCGGCGTGGCCCTGCCGGCCGCGGAGGATTACGCGACCGCCGAGATGACGCCGATGGCGCGCAGCTTCTATGCGGAATCAAAGCGTGTGCGCAACGATCGGATGAAGGAGGCCCTGGGCGTCTCGCTCATCTATCCGACCTATCGCGAAGGGCTCGCGGCGCTGCTCGCGCTGGAAGAAAACGGCGCGGCGCAGGGTGCGAAATAGAACAGGACGCCCGTGGGCGTCCTGCTCGATTCGTTACCCATATTTCCTTCTGCCCATTTTTTAGAGCAGTGCGACACCCAGTCCGACGAACATGACGAAGAACAGCGGCGGGATCACGTGGTGGCTCACCGAGGAGGTGGCCGTCTGATCGATGATGACCGTATCTTCGATGATCGGCGGAGCGACCGATCCTGCGGTCGCAGCCGTGGCCGCGAGCGCAAAAGCAGCACCGAGGACGAGTTTCTTCATTTTGCGTTTATCCCAAGTTGCGCAACTGAATGCTGCGATATTCACGGTTTGGACATGAATAGTCCACCTGCGGCCGGATCAATATCCACAGCCTATGGAAAAGTGTTGCATTTGCGGTTCAATTTCGCCGGTTCAGGCCCTGATGGCGTCGATCCGGGCGATTCCGAGGGCGTCGAGCACCTTTGCGGCGATGTCGTCAGCGGTGAGGCCCGCGGTCTTGTACATGTCGGCCGGGCTCGCGTGGTCGATGAAGGTGTCGGGCAGAACCATCGAGCGGAACTTGAGCCCGCGGTCGAAGGCGCCGTTCTCGGCCAGGAGCTGGGCGACATGGCTGCCGAAGCCGCCCACCGCGCCTTCCTCGACGGTGATCAGCACCTCGTGGTCGCGGGCGAGGCCGAGGATCAGGTCTTCGTCGAGCGGCTTCATGAAGCGGGCGTCGGCGACGGTCGGGGTGATCCCCTTCGCCGCCAGTTTCTCGCCCGCCTCCAGCGCATGTTCGAGCCGGGTGCCCAGCGTCAGGATCGCGACCCGCGCGCCGTCGCGCACGATCCGGCCCTTGCCGATCTCGAGCACTTTCGGGGTCTCGGGCATCTCGCAGCCGACGCCCTCGCCGCGCGGGTAGCGCACGGCGGAAGGGCCGTCGTCGATGGCATGCGCCGTGGCCACCATGTGGACGAGTTCCGCCTCGTCGGCGGGCGACATGACGACGAAGCCCGGCAGGTTGCCAAGATAGGCGAGGTCGAAGGCGCCGGCATGGGTGGCGCCGTCCTGGCCGACGAGGCCGGCGCGGTCGATCATGAAGCGCACGGGCAGGCGCTGGATGGCGACGTCATGCACCACCTGGTCGTAGCCGCGCTGCAGGAAGGTCGAGTAGATCGCGCAGAACGGCTTGATGCCGCCTGCGGCGAGGCCGGCGCAGAAGGTCACGGCGTGCTGCTCGGCGATGCCGACGTCGAAGACCCGTTTGGGGAAGCGGTCGGCCATGATGGAGAGCCCGGTGCCATCGGGCATCGCGGCGGTGACGGCGGCCACCTTGTCGTCGGTCTCGGCGAGCTTGGTCAGGGTCTTGCCGAAGACGGACGTGTAGGAGGGCGCGTTCGAGGGCGATTTGTGCTGCTTGCCGGTGATCACGTCGAACTTCGCCGTGGCGTGGCCGCGGTCGGCGGCGTTCTCGGCCGGTGCGTAGCCCTTGCCTTTCTGGGTGATGACATGCAGCAGCACCGGCCCGGTGGCGCGGTCGTGGACCTGGCGCATCACGCCGACGAGGTGCTCCATGTCGTGACCGTCGAGCGGGCCGACGTAGGAAAACCCGAGCTCCTCGAAGATGGTGCCGCCCACGGTCATGGTCTTCAGCATTTCCTTGGCGCGGCGCGCGCCTTCCTGGAAGGGGCTCGGCAACAGGCTCACCGCGCCCTTGGCGGCGGCTTTCAGCTCCTGGAAGGGCTCGGCCTCGTAAAGCCTGGTGAGGTAGGACGACAGAGCGCCCACCGGCGGGGCGATCGACATGTCGTTGTCGTTGAGGATGACGAACATCCGCTTCTTGAGGTGGCCTGCGTGGTTCATCGCCTCGAAGGCCATGCCGGCGGTCATCGAGCCGTCGCCGATCACCGCGACGGAATCGCCCAGCGCCGGTTCGGGATTGCCGCCCAGCTCGCGCGCCATGGTGAAGCCAGTCACCGCAGAAATCGACGTCGAGGAATGGCCCGCGCCGAACGGGTCGTAGGGGCTTTCCGAGCGCTTGGTGAAGCCCGAGAGCCCGCCCTTCTGGCGCAGCGTGCGGATACGGTCGCGCCGGCCGGTGAGGATCTTGTGCGGGTAGACCTGGTGGCCTACGTCCCAGATGATCCGGTCGCGCGGGGTGTCGAAGATATGGTGCAGCGCCACGGTGAGTTCGACCACGCCGAGGCCCGCGCCCAGATGTCCGCCGGTTTCCGAGACCGCGCTGATCGTCTCGGCCCGCAGCTCGTCCGCCAGTTGCCGCAGTTCCGCGACCGAGAGGGCCTTCATGTCGGCGGGCGACTTGATGCGGTCGAGCAACGGGGTCGCGGGGCGCGGGGCGGAGCGGTCGGACGGAAGGTCGGTCATTGGGGGTACCGAAATGGTTTCACGTATCCCGGGCAATAACGAAGCGCGCCGCCTCCCGCAAGGTTTCCGCCCGTAAACCATAGGTAGACAAGGCGTCGGAGGCCTCCTCGACCAGCTCCCTTGCGCGAGATTTGGCCGGTTCGAGGCCCAGGAGCGAGACAAAAGTCGCCTTGCCGGCGTCGGCATCCTTGCCCACGGCCTTGCCCACGGTGCCGGCGTCGCCCTCGACGTCGAGCACGTCGTCGGCGATCTGGAAGGCGAGGCCCAGCGCGCGGCCGTAGCGGGTGAGGGGTTCGGGGTCTTCGCCCGCCAACAGCGCGCCGGCGGCGGCCGACCAGCGGATGAGCGCCCCGGTCTTGCCGGCCTGCAGGGCGATGATCTCGTCGAGCGTCAGGGGCACCGCCGCGGTTTCGGCGGCGATGTCGAGCGCCTGGCCCAGCACCATGCCGCGCGCGCCGGCGGCGTCGGCCAGGGTGCGGGCGAGCGCCACGCGCACCTCGGCCGGGCCGGTCTCGGGGGCGCAAACCAGTTCGAAGGCCAGCGCCTGTAGCGCGTCGCCGACGAGGATCGCGGTGGCCTCGTCCCACTTCCTGTGCACCGTCGGCTGGCCGCGGCGCATGTCGTCGTCGTCCATCGCCGGCATGTCGTCATGGACGAGGCTGTAGGCGTGCACCGCCTCGACGGCGGCGGCGGGAAAGCGCGCGGCCGTCTCGGGCACGCCCAGCATCCTCGCGCCTTCGAGCACGAGAAAGCCGCGCAATCCCTTGCCGCCGGCCACCGCGTAGCGCATCGGCTCAGTCATCGGGCCTGTGGCGGGGATCGCCTCCATAAGGCAGGCTTGCGCGATGCGGGAGGTCTCGGCGAGCCGTTCGGCGAACATCTCAGAGGCCTTCGACGGGTTTCGTCCCGGTGGGAGCGCCCTCGGCGTCGAGGGTGATCTGGGCGACCTTCTCCTCGGCCTCCTTCAGCTTCACCTCGCAGCGCGCCTTGAGCTTGGCGCCGCGTTCGTAGAGCGCGATCGACTGTTCCAGCGCTACGTCGCCGCGTTCGAGCTGGCCGACGACCGCTTCCAGTTCCGCCATGGCTTCCTCGAAGCTCATCTGATCCACCGGCTTATCGCTCATGCTGCTCCCCTCATTGCCCGTTGCCCCGGGCCATCAAGACTTCCACGTGCAGGCCGACGCTTTCGGCCAGCGCTTCGAGATCATATCCGCCCTCGAGGGTCGAGACCACCCGGCCGTCGCAGCAATCGTCGGCGAGATCGCAGATCCGCTCGGTGATCCAGCCGAAATCCTCGGTCTCCCAATGGAGGCCGGCGAGCGGGTCGCGGGCGTGCGCATCGAACCCGGCCGAGACGATGACGAGCTCGGGCGACCAGTCTCTAACCCAGGGCAAAATCTCGCCTTCCCAGGTCGATTGCATCGCCTCGCGCCCGGTGCCCGGGTCGAGCGGCGCGTTCTTCACCTGCAGATAGGCGCCGCGCTCATGGCGCGCGCCGGTGCCGGGGTAGAGCGGCATCTGGTGCGACGAGGCGAAGTGGATGCGGCTTTCGTTCCACAGCACGTCCTGGGTGCCGTTGCCGTGGTGGACGTCGAAATCGAGGATGGCGACGCGGCTCAACTTGTGGGTTTCGAGCGCATGCAGCGCGCCGATGGCGGCATTGGCGAAGAGGCAAAAGCCCATGCCCTGCGCGCGTTCGGCATGGTGGCCTGGGGGGCGGGTGGCGATGAAGGCGTTGGCGACCTCGCCGGTCAGCACCGCGTCGACGGCGGCGGTCATCGCGCCCACGGCCCTGAGGGCTGCGGTCCAGGAACCCGGCGAGAGCGCGGTATCGGCGTCGATCTGCACCCAGCCCTTGTCCGGGATATTGTCGCGGATGGTCTCGATGTATTGCAGCGGATGGGCGCGGCGGATCGCCTCGACCGCGCCCAGGGGCGCTTCGCGCCGGTCGAGCGGGTCGAAGTTCGGCGCCGCCAGCGCGGCGGCAATGGCCTTGAGGCGCGCGACCTGCTCGGGGTGCCCGGGCGGGTTGACGTGGGCGAGGCAGTCGGGATGGGAATAGAGCGCGGTTGTCATGGCGCGACCATGGGGGTTTTCGGGGCAAGTGTGAAGAGGGGGGCGCGCCTCAGTCCGCCACCAGCATGTAGCCCGAGCCCCGCACCGTCTGGAGGTATTTCGGCGCCTTCGGGTCGTCCTCCAGCTTGCGCCGCAGCCTCGTGATCTGGACGTCGATGGCGCGGGCCTTGGTGTGCAGCCCTTCGCGGCCGAGCCGGGCGATCACCTCGCCGCGGCCCACGGGGCTCCCGGGCTTGCCGGCGAAGATGCGCATGAGCTGCACCTCCGTCGCCGTCAGCCGCACCGGGTCTTCGCCCTTCACGAGCGTGCCCCGGTCGACGTCGAAGGCCAGCGGGCCCATGCGGACGAGCTTCGGACCCGGCAGCTCGGTGGGCGGGCGACGGTCGAGGATGGTGTTGATCCGGGCCGAAAGCGCGGCGGGCTCGAACGGCTTGGCGAGGGTCTCGACGGCGCGTTTCGGCGCGGGATCGTGGGCGCCGGTCAGGAGCAGCACCGGGGCGTCGATATCCTCGCAGAGCGTGGCGATGTCCGGCAGGCGGGCGTCGAGCACGACGAGGTCGAATTCGAGCCCGCCCAGGAGGTGGCGGGCATGGTCGCCGTCGCGGGCCACGCTGACGAGGAAATGCTGGGTCTTGAGATAGCCGCGCAGGAGGTCGCGCAGGCGTTCGTCGGTGTCGACGACGAGGAGGTGGGCGGGGGCCTGCAGGCTCATGCCTCCGGGTCCTTCAACCGGTTGAAGTGGCGGCGCATGTCGGGGTCCATCATCGCCTCCAGCACCTGGCGGAAGCCCCGCACCGCCTCGGGCCCGGCCTCGCGGTAGGCCGCGCGCATCCGTTCGCGCTGGACCTCGGAAATCGCCCGCTCCAGCGCCGCGCCCTCGCGGGTGAGGTGGAGGTGGCGTTCGCGCTTGTCGCGGGTGCCGACGCGGGCCTCGACCAGCCCGTCGTCGATCAGCGCGCGCAGCACCCGGTTCAGCGATTGCTTGGTGACGCCGAGGATCGACAGGAGGTTGTTGACCGTGGTGCCGGGCGAGCGGTGGATGAAATGCAGCGCCCGGTGATGGGCGCGGCCGTAGCCCTTCTGTTCGAGGATGCGATCGGGATCGGCGGTAAAGCCGCGGTAGGCGAAATACATCGCCTCGATGCCCTTGCGAAGCTGCTCGTCGGTCAGAGACAGGAGCGACGGCTGGCCGCCGCCGATCTGATCGTTCATCTCGCCTCCTCCAGGTCCGATCACAAGATATGTTTCAATGCCGGTTTTATGTCAGTCTTATTGACATTCCAAGACTCAACTGTTAGCGATCCGCGAATTTCGCGCAATAATCGGTCCGCTTCGGACCTAAGTTGCGCAACAAATGGAAACCAGAGGCCTACGGGAAGGAGTGAACCCATGGTTGGCGCATATGACGATCGCGACGGCAAGATCTGGATGGACGGCAAGCTGGTGGAGTGGCGCGCGGCCAACGTGCACATCCTGACCCATGCGCTGCATTACGCCTCGTCGGTGTTCGAAGGCGAGCGTGCCTATGGCGGCAAGATCTTCCTGTCGCGCAAGCACAGCGAGCGGCTGCATTTCTCGGCCGGGATGATGGAATTCGAGATCCCGTGGAGCGTCGACCAGATCGAGGCGGCAAAATACGAGGTGCTGAAGGTCAACGGGCTGACCGATGCCTATGTCCGCGCCGTTGCTTTCCGGGGCGCCGGGCCCGACATGGGCGTCTCGTCGGCGCGTAACCCGGTCCGGCTGGCGATCGCCGCCTGGGAGTGGGGCAACTACTACGGCGACGCCAAGTTCAAGGGTGCCAAGCTCGACATCTCGAAATGGCGCCGGCCGAGCCCGGAGACGATCCCCACCGCGGCGAAGGCGGCCGGGCTCTACATGATCTGCACGATGTCGAAACATGCGGCCGAGGCGAAGGGCTGTTCGGACGCGATCTTCTTCGACTACCGCGGGTATGTGGCCGAGGCGACCGGGGCGAACGTGTTCTTCGTCAAGGACGGCGAGGTGCACACGCCGCTGCCGGATGCGATCCTCAACGGGCTCACCCGGCAGACGGTGATCGGCATGCTCAAGGAGCGCGGGGTGACCGTGCGCGAGCGCCATATCATGCCGGAAGAGATGGAAGGCTTCGAGCAGTGCTGGCTGACCGGCTCGGCGGCGGAAGTCACCCCGGTGGGGCAGATCGGCGACTACACTTTCGAGGTGGGTGCGCTCACCCGCGAGATCGCCGAAGCCTACGAAAAGCTGGTGCGGGCCTGAGCGTTCGCCCGGGCTTCATCCTTCGGTAATCGCGCTGCGCTAGACTTGGCGAGACGATTACCGGGGGATGGCCGATGCAACAGACCCGCCGCAGCCTGATCTATGTCCTGATCATCATCGCCATCGTCGTGATGCCGACGGCGGTGATGCTGGGCTGGTACCAGTTCACACGCGATCCCAATCTGCGCCCGCTCGGGATCACCCGCGAGGCGCTGCGCGCCTATGGCGAGCCGGGGCAGGGGGCAGAGCTCGTGGCCATCGTCGACTGGGCGCAGCCGCATGCCGCGGGGATGACCCAGCGTCAGCTTGCGAGGGATCTGACCGCCTCGTTCGCGTCCAAGGGCGTCGAGGTGCGGGTGCTGTTTCGCGACGGACACGAGGCGACGCGGGTCACCTATGTGATCGGCAAGACCCAACTTGGCCCCTATCCGGCGACGCGAGCGGCGGAGGGTATCGCCGCGGCGGTGGATGCCTACCGGATGCATTGATCATTTCGGATTGCCGGTGTCGCCCTGTCAGCCGAGGCGTGCAAGCGCCCAGCGGGCGGCGTCGGCAAGTACCGGATCGGGATCGTTCGCGAGCGGCCTTGCGGCCTCGGCCAGCGCCGGGTCGGCCGAATTGCCGATGGCATAGCAGACATTGCGCAGGAAGCGGGCGCGGCCGATGCGCTTGATCGGCGAGCCCGAGAACAGCGCGCGGAAGCCCGTATCGTCGAGGGAAGCGAGTTCGGCGAGGCGCGGCGCGGTCAGCTCGTCGCGGGCGGCGTAGCGCGCGTCGTGCGCGGCGGCGGCGAACTTGTTCCACGGACAGACGGCAAGGCAATCGTCGCAGCCGTAGATCCGGTTGCCGAGGCACGGGCGCAGGGCTTCGTCGACCGGCCCCTTGTGCTCGATGGTCAGGTAGCTGATGCAGCGCCGCGCATCGAGCTGGCCGGGCGCGGGGAAGGCGCGGGTCGGGCAGATATCGAGGCAGGCGGTGCAACTGCCGCAATGGTCTTCGGCCGGGGTGTCGGGCGGCAGATCGAGCGTGGTGAAGATTGCGCCCAGAAACACCCAGTTGCCGAGCTCGCGCGAAAGGAGGTTTGTGTGTTTGCCCTGCCAGCCCAGGCCGGCGGCGGCGGCCAGCGGCTTTTCCATCACCGGGGCGGTATCGACGAAGACCTTGATCCGAGGCGGCTCTGCCGAGAGGGTCGTATCGGGTCCGGCGGCCTCGATCAGCCAGCGGCCAAGGCGTTTCAGCCGCTTCTTGACGATGTCGTGATAGTCTCTATTGCGGGCATAAACGCTGATCGCGCCCCGATCTGGATGCTCCAGCACCGCGAGCGGATCGGCCTCCGGCGTGTAGGGTTCGGCGAGCATGACGATCGAGCGGGCTTCGGGCCAGAGCGCGGCGGGGTTGCCGCGCCAGGTCATGCGCTCTGCCATCCAGCCCATGTCGCCGTGGCGGCCCTCGGCGACGAAGGCGGCGAGACGTTCT
The DNA here is from genome assembly GCA_020441205.1 of Maritimibacter sp. GTDB lineage: Bacteria > Pseudomonadota > Alphaproteobacteria > Rhodobacterales > Rhodobacteraceae > Sinisalibacter. The sequence goes on along the minus strand of JAGRMO010000190.1, from coordinate 3,051 downwards.
GCGATCTCGGGAACGGCGTCGGGGCGGGTTACGCCGAGGGCCGCGAAGCCTTCGGCGCGGGCCTGGTCGATGAGCGCCGCCTTCAGCGCTTCGCTCAAAAATCCAGATCCGCGTAATGCGGCGGCGGAGGGAAGCCCGGCACCTGGTCGGCGAGGATCGAGCGGAAGGCGGGCCGCGATTTGATCTTCGAATACCACTCGCGGACGTTGGCGTTGCGGTCCCAGTCGACGTCGGAGATGTAGTCGAGCGACGACAGATGCGCGGCGGCGGCGAAATCGGCCAGCGTCATCGCGTCGCCGGCGAGCCAGCGGCGCTGATCGAGCAGCCAGCCCATGTAGTCGAGGTGATACTTGATCGCCTTCGCGCCCGCCTTGATCTTGCTCGATTCCGGGTAGCCCTGGCCCGAGATCTTCTTGATCACCCGTTCGTGGAGCAGATTGGCGGTCACCTCGTTGTGGAACTTGTCGTCGAACCAGCTCACCAGCCGGCGCACCTCGTAGCGGCCCTCGGCGCGGGTGGGCATCAGGGGCGGCTCGGGGTAGCGTTCCTCGAGGTACTCGTTGATCGCCGCGCTCTCGGTCAGGGTCTTGCCGTCGAGCTGCAGGATCGGAACCTTGCCGGCCGGATTGCGGCGCATCAGCTCGGGGTTTTTCTCCCAGTAGCGGGTGTCGATCAGCTCGACCTCGATCCGCTTCTCGGCGAGCGAGAGCCGCACCTTGCGGCAATAGGGCGACAGGGGAAAGTGGTGGAGCCGGGCCATGATCGTGTGCTTCGCGGGGGTTTCCCCCGGTTGTGGCGCGAAATGCCCGGGCGTTCAATCCTCGAATGGTCGGAGGACCCGGGCACCATGGGGCAGGCCGGGGCGCTCAGCCCTCGAAACAGGCAGCGCGGCCGTCACGTTCGATGGTGCCGGCGCCGTCGAGGATGCTGCGCGCGCGCTGTTCGACGAACGGGGCGGGGGCGACGGCGGAGCGGCCTTTCGGGTTGGGCAGGACGGCGGCAAGGCGGGCGGATTGCAGGGGCGACAGGCCGCTCGCGGGTACTGCGAAGTGGTGCTGGGCGGCGGCCTCGACGCCGAAGACGGCGGTGTCGAACTCGACGATGTTGAGATAGACCTCGAGGATCCGGCGCTTCGACCAGAACAATTCGACCACCGGGGTGATGAGCGCTTCGAGCGCCTTGCGGGTCCAGCTGCGGCCGGGCCAGAGAAACAGGTTCTTCACCGTCTGCTGGGTGATGGTCGAGGCGCCACGGCCCTCGCCGGCGGCGATGACCTGGCGGATCGCCACCATGTCGAAACCCCAATGGTTGCAGAAGTTGGCGTCTTCCGCGGCGACGACGGCGCGGGCCATGACCGGGGCGATGTCTTCGAAATCCACCCACTCGTGCTTCACCCCGCCGTGGCGCGCGCCTTCGGCGGCCATGTAGAGCGTGGTCGGCGGGTTGACGATGGCGAAGAGGGCGACGGAGAGCAGGATCACGGCCGCGAAGCCGAGGAGCAGCCAGCGGAGCGCGCGAAACGTCACCGTCCTGGCGCGGGCAACCGGGCCAGGCGCGCGCTGTCTGGTTTTCGCCCGGCGTGCCATGGCCCCTTGTCGGGCGGGGCGGCACTTGGGTCAAGCCGGCGCGCCGGGCGGGCGGGCGATTTCGGGCGAAAACGCGGGCGCCGCCGGTGAAGTTATGCTATGATAGCGAACGGAAAGGAGGTGGCAGACATGCCCTACGATTCCGTGCCCTTCTACGACATGACGGACAACGAGACCGGCTGCTGCCCGCGGTTCGATGCGGCGGGCTGGGACGGGCTCGAGCTCAAATTCGACAACAAGCTCTTCGTGCGCGCGGTGACGCATGCGGTGTTCCACGTGCCGATCGACATCGGCCGGGTGTTCCCGCGGGTCCAGGCGCATCTGGAGGCGGCCCATGCGTTCGATCCGAACGATTTCATGGTGCTGTCGAACGATCTCGGGGCCTGGACGTCGGAACATTTCTTCGCCGCGTCGCGCGACGTGCCCGACGAGGACATGGTGCGCATGTCGGGTCGGTTCCGTACCAGGGTGTTCGATGGGCCCTATCACCATGCCAAGGGCTGGTATGACGAGATGAAGGCGATCTCGGCGGCGCATGGCAAGCCCGACGGTCAGGTGTATTTCTATTACACGACCTGCCCGAAATGCGCGAAGCACTACGGCCACAACTACGTGGTCGGGTTTGCCGAGATCTGAGCCGGGCACGAAAAGGGCGGCCCGATGAGGGCCGCCCTTCCGTGTGACGCAGCGCCGGTCATTCGGCCGGCACGGCCTTTTCCTTGACCGAGAGCGGCACCGTGAGATGCGGCAGCATCTCTCGCGGGCAGACCTGGACGAAGGCGTGTTTCTTCGTCTCCCATTCCTGCAGGATCTTGTGCGCCTTGGTCGAGCCGGTCTCGTCGGCGTGGCGCAGGATTAGTTCCTTCAGCTGGGTCTCCCAATGGTCGACGGTGACCGGGACGGTGACGAGCGTTTCCATGTTCATGAAGTCGCCCGCCTTGCCCTCGGGATCGTAGACATAGGCCATGCCGCCGGTCATGCCGGCGCCGAAGTTCTGGCCGATCCGCCCGAGGATCACCGCGACGCCGCCGGTCATGTATTCGCAGCCGTTCGAGCCGCAGCCCTCGACCACCACCTCGGCGCCGGAATTGCGCACGCAGAACCGCTCGCCGGCGCGGCCCGAGGCGAAGAGCGATCCCGCCGTCGCGCCGTAGAGCACCGTGTTGCCGATGATGGCGTTGTGATGCGGCCTGAGCGGCGAGCCGAGCGGCGGGCGCACCACGATGGTCGCGCCCGAGAGCCCCTTGCCGACATAATCGTTGGCCTCGCCCATCACCTCGATCTTCAGCCCCGGCGCCCCGAAGGCGCCGAGCGACTGGCCGGCGGAGCCCGCGAGCTTGATCGTCAGATGGTCCGGCTGGAGCCCGTTCTTCATGCCGAAGCGCTGCACGATATGGCTCGAGACCCGGGTGCCGATCGAGCGCAGGGTGTTCTGCACCGCGTAGCTCAGCTGCATCTTCTCGCC
>JAGRMO010000189.1:8073-21725 GCA_020441205.1 Maritimibacter sp. | reverse complement strand
TCCTCGCCGGTATAGCCCGAGCGGCTGATGCGCAGATCGCCGAACAAGGTGTCGGCCCGGCGCACGTCCATGAACCGCATCTGGGCCGCATCGGGGACGAGGCGGGCGAGGGCGGTTTCGGCCGCGGGGCCTTGAAGGGCGAGCAAAGCGCGGTCGGCGAGCGGGCGGACCGCGTCGCCGAGATGGGCGGTGAGATGGGCGATGTCGGCGGCGGCATTGGCGGCGTTGACCACGAGGAACAGGTGATCGCCGAAATTGGCGACCATCAGGTCGTCGAGGATGCCGCCAGCCTCGTTGGTGAACATCGCGTAGCGCTGGCGGCCTTCGGCTAGGCCGAGGATGTCGACCGGCACGAGGCATTCGAGCCCGGTCGCCCTCTCATCGCCCGAGAGGACCACCTGACCCATGTGGCTCACGTCGAAAAGGCCCGCCTTTTCGCGGGTGTGAAGGTGTTCGCCCATCACCCCCATGGGGTATTGCACCGGCATCTCCCAGCCGGCGAAAGGCACCATTTTCGCGCCGAGCGCGACGTGAAGGTCGTAAAGCGGCGTACGCGCGAGATCGCTCATCCCGTTTCCCCGCCGGGTGCGCGCCCGGCATCGCTGGAGCCCCTTGCCCCGTCGATGCCCCCTCTGTCCGTGTGCCTGAGATCGTTATCCCTTCGGCGGGCCTTGTGGGCCTCTCTCCAGAGTATTCGCGACCCGTGCGCGGTCCTTTGGCCTGAGAGTTTACCGGGGCGGTTGCTCCTTCGGCACCGGGGAACCCGGATTCTCCCGGGCGCGGGCAAGTGGACGTTAGCCGCAGGAAATTCGGCGCACAAGCCCCCCGGTGCGGGTGTCTCGATCCGCCGCTTGCCTGTCGGTCGGGCTCGTGGCCTGATGGTGCCATGACCGATCCGTATTTCTTCGGCTATGGCTCGCTGGTGAACCGGCGCACGCATGATTTTCCGGACGCACGGGCGGCCCGGGTCACCGGCTGGCGGCGGGCCTGGCGGCATTCGCCGCTGCGCCAGCGCTGCTTTCTCACCGCTCTGCCCGACCCGGGATCGGAGATTCTCGGCCTCGTCGCCGCGGTGCCGGGGGCGGATTGGGCGGCGCTCGACGAACGCGAGCATGCCTATGCGCGCCACGATGTGTCGGGCACCGTGATCCACGATGTCGGGCGCGAGATCGAGGTGGCGATCTACGCGATCCCGGACGGTGCGCATTTCGATCCCGGCGACGATCACCCGGTAATCCTGAGCTATATCGACGCGGTGGTGCAGGGGTTCCTGGCGGAATACGGGATCGAGGGGGTGGGGCATTTCTTCGCCACCACCGGCGGCTGGCACGTGCCGGTGCTCGATGACCGGGCGCATCCGGTCTACGCCCGGGCGCAGGTGCTGAGCGAGACCGAGCGCGAGCTGGTCGACGAGGGGCTCGCCATGGTCGGCGCGCGGGTGGTGCGGCACCGGCTGTAGGCCCGGGCAGCGCGGGCTCAGCCGGGCCGGTTGACTTTCTGCAGGAGCGGCATCAGCGCGGCCATGTCGGGGCCGTGGTCGAGCCCGGTGAGCGCCTTCCTGAGCGGCATGAACAGGCCCTTGCCCTTGCGGCCCGTCGCCTCCTTCACCGCGCCGGTCCAGGCGGCCCAGCTTTCGGGACCGTAGGGCGGCGGCGGCAGGAGGTCGAAGGCGGTGGCGATCATCTCGCGGTCATCCGCGTCGACCAGTGGGGTCGCGCCGTCGCGGCAGAGTTTCCACCAGCCATCGAGATCGTGGAGCGTGGTGATGTTCTCGCGGGCGACATTCCAGAAGGCCTCGGCCATCGCGTCGGGCAGGCCGATCTCGCGCAGCTTGTCGGCCACCTGGGCGTAGGGCCGGCGGGCGAGGGCGTGGGCGGTCAGCGGGAAGAGATCGTTCACGTCGAACTTGGTGGGGGCGGCGCCGAAGCTCGACAGATCGAAGCCCGCGATCACCTCGTCGAGCGTCTCGTAGAGCTCGATCGGCTGCGACGAGCCGAGGCGCGCCATATGGCTGATGACCGCCATCGGCTCGACACCCTGGGCGCGCAGATCGCGCAAGCTGAGCGTGCCGAGCCGCTTCGAGAGCGCCTCGCCCTGGGGGCCGGTCAGCAGCGAGTGGTGAGCGAAGCTCGGCACGGTGCCGCCAAGCGCCTCGATGATCTGGATCTGGGTGGCGGTGTTGGTCACGTGATCGGAGCCGCGCACGATATCGGTGACGCCGAAGTCGACGTCGTCGCAGACCGAGGCGAGGGTGTAGAGGAACTGCCCGTCGGCGCGGATCAGCACCGGGTCGGAGACCGAGGCGGCGTCGATCGAGATGTCGCCCAGGATACCGTCGGTCCAGTCGATCCGCTGCTGGTCGAGGAGGAAGCGCCAGTGGCCCTGGCCGCGCTCTTCGCGGAGCTTGTCCTTCTCGGCTGCGCTGAGCGCGAGGCCGGCGCGGTCGTAGACCGGGGGCTTGCCCATGTTGAGCTGCTTCTTGCGCTTGAGATCGAGCTCGGTCGGGGTCTCGAAGGCATTCGTAGAACCGGCCCTTGTCGCGCAGCTCCTGGGCGGCGGCCTCGTAGCGGTCGAGCCGGGAGGACTGGGTTTCGAACCGATCCCAGGTGAGGCCGAGCCAGGTGAGGTCTTCCTGGATCGCGTCGGCATATTCCTGTTTCGACCGCTCCGGATCGGTGTCGTCCAGGCGGAGGATGAAGGTACCGCCGGCCTTGCGCGCGATCAGCCAGTTGAACAGCGCGGCGCGCAGGTTGCCGATGTGGATGTAGCCGGTCGGCGAGGGGGCGAAACGGGTGACGGTCATGGGAAACTCCTGGATCGAGCGCCTTTTGCGCGAAACCGCGGGATTTGTCCATCGCCGGGGCTTCCGGGGCGGGGCCGGGCGGGCTATGTGGCGGGGAGAGGTGAGACATGGGCTGGATCGACGACGACCGCGAAGCGCCGACGCTCGGCGAGATCCAGGCGCTGGCGGAGGCCGCGCGCGACGCGCTGCCGGGGCCGTTCCGGCCGGCGGCGAAGGCGGTGGCGATCCGGGTCGAGGATTTTGCCGAGGACGGGCTGCTCGACGAGCTCGACATCGAGAGCCCGTTCGAGCTCTCGGGCCTCTACGACGGCATTCCGCTGACCGAGAAATCGGTGATGGACAGCCCGCATCAGCCGGACACGATCTGGCTGTTCCGCCGGGCCATTCTCGACGAATGGGCGGAGCGGGGGGATGTGGGGCTCGCGGAGCTGGTGACCCATGTTCTGGTCCATGAATTCGCGCATCATTTCGGCTGGTCCGACGACGATATCGCCGCCGTCGACCGGTGGTGGGAATAGGCCGGGCGAAGGGTGGGCGAACTCGGACACTGGATCAAGTGTCTGATTTTGCTGATGGTAGCGCTAACTCAGACTTCGCGCGCGAAGCCTGGGCGAAGTCCGGGCGCGGCCCTGCGGCTCAGCTCGGGGCAACCGCCCAATGCGTCGCCAGATCGTCGAGACCGGCGCGGATCAGCTGCCGCAGCACGTCTTCGTCGATATCGGCGAGCTTGGTGATGTAGAGGCAGGACTTGCCGAGCTTGTGCTTGCCGAGACCCGACAGCAGCGCGCCGAAATCGGCGTAGCCCGGCATGATGTAGATGACGAGACTGGCCTTGCGGGGGCTGAAGCCTGTGGCGCACATGTCGCCCTCGCGGCCGGTCTCGTAACGGTAGTGATAGCTGCCGTAGCCGACGATGGTCGGCCCCCACATCTTCGGCTGCCAGCCGGTGACCTCGCGGAAGATCTGATCGAGCCGGGCCGCGTCGGCCCGCCGGGTGGGGTGCTCGACGGCGTCGAGGAAGGCTGCGACGCCGGCGTCGGTCGCCTGGGTCTTGTTGCGGGCTTCGGGCATGGGCTCCTCCGTGACGTAAGGATAGCCCGAAAAGGCCGGTTTGTCAGCGGAAGGCCGGGCCGTGCGCCCAGATCGTGAGCGAATGACGGGTGCCGCGGGTGACCGGAGCGACACGGTGCAGAACGAAGGCGGGAAACACGACGGCGGTGCCCTGGACGAGAGGGGCGACGAGGGGTTCGAGCGAGGGGCGCAGTTCTAGCGTGCCGCCGTCATAGGCCGAGGCGGGCGAGAGCTGGACCACGAGGGTAAGCTTGCGCCGGGCGGCAATCGGGCCGTCGCCGATATCGGAATGCCAGTCGAAATGGCCTTCGCGGCGCGCGGTGTAGCGCGCCACCTGCGGGCTTTCGCGCAACGCGTCGAGATCGAAGTGGAAGTGGCGGTTGGCGTCGCGCACCACGTCGATCAGCCGGTCCGCGACCCAGGCGAGCTCGGGCAGATCGTCGATCCAGACCAGATCGGCGCGGCGGATGTTATGCACCCGGTCGCCGCCGACGAGGCGGGCGTCGGAGGCTTCGGCGGCATCGGTGGCCGTGGTGATGCGGGTGCATTCGGCCGCAGAGAAAGCATCGGGAATCAGGTGGAGGGACATCGGCGCGCCGGCGGTTGGACGGCGTGCCTATGGGGCCGGCGCGCGGCCTTGTCTTGTGAGATTACGACGCGGACGCCGGATTGCGACGGATTCGGCTGCGGCCCGGTGGCGCGCCCTCAGACGGTGCGGGCGCGGGCGAGGTGCAGAGCCGAGGGATCGTAGGGATCGTAGGTCGGCGGCGGGGTGGCGCGCTGGCTGCGGGCGAGCTGCACGAGCTGCTCGATCGCATGAACGGTCTCGTAGGCCGAGGAGGGCAGATGCGTCCAGGGAATGTCGAGCCGCTTGCCGGGACCACGGGCCCCCTTCGCGGGCTTGAGCTGGATGGTGACCCAGCGGGCCGAGGGAACGAAATTGACCGACAGGGTGCGCACCGAGACGGTGCCGAACTCGGACCAGGGCCGCAGCGGCTTGCCCATGACCGAGAAGCCCTTGGCGTTGCCCGAGAAACAGGGCCTGGGATTGACCAGCGACAGGACGGCACGCAAGACGAGCAGCGCGCCGACCACGAGGACCGCGCCCGGCAGGAGCCAGGCCAGCGAGGGGCCGCCCGATTGGGTGGCGAACATCCGCCACAGCCATTGCCCGGCGAGGAGCATGGCGGACCCGAGGGCGATCGAGAGAACGAGCCGGTTGCGGCTGGGGTAGAATTCGAACGTGTCCATGGGCGTTACCCGGGGTTTCCAGTCTGATCTGCGACCGAATGTAGCGGGTGCGTTTGTCTGAAGTGGGGCGCGGCCGGGGCTTGTCGTGGGCGCGACGGCGCGGTTCGTGGCAGTGTTTCGGGAGGGGAAACCTGCGCGCGATTTCGGGCGGATTGGCCTCGGTTGCGCGCGTCGGAGCGCGCGGGGAAGGCGGGCCACAGGTGGGCCGGTCGTGGCGGGCCAAGCCGGTGCCGGGCGGATGCGAGGTGATTCCCCGGCGCCGGCGCGGGGACGCTCAGGTCTTGTCGCGCCAGCGGTTGGCGATCGGGTAGCGGCGGTCGAGCCAGAAGGCGCGGCGGGTGAGGCGAGTGCCGGGCGCAGACTGGAAGCGCTTGTATTCGCTGATGAACACGAGGTGTTCGACGCGCTTGACGGTGGCGCGGTCGAAGCCTTCGGCGACCAGTTCGGCCACGCTGGCCTCGCGGTCGATGAGCCCGTCGAGGATCGCGTCGAGCACCTCGTAGGGCGGCANNAGGCTGTCCTCGTCCTTCTGGTTGTCGCGCAATTCGGCCGAGGGCGGCTTGTCGATCACCCGGGGCGGGATGACCTCGCCGGCGGGCCCCTTCATCCAGGGGCGGTGGTGGGTATTGCGCCAGCGGCAGGTTTCGAACACCCGGGTCTTGTAGAGGTCTTTCAAAGGGTTATAGCCGCCGGCCATGTCGCCGTAGATGGTGGCGTAGCCGACGGCCACCTCGGATTTGTTTCCGGTGGTCAGCAGCATCTCGCCGAACTTGTTGGACAGCGCCATCAGGAGCAGGCCGCGCAGGCGCGACTGGATGTTTTCCTCGGTGATGTCGGGCTGGGTGCCGTCGAACAGGGGCGCGAGGGCCTCGGTCACCGCGGCGCGGGGGCCGGAGATCGGGATCGTATCGAGCCTGGTGCCAAGGTTTCTCGCCACCGCTTCGGCGTCGTCGAGCGAGGTTTGCGAGGTGTATTCGGACGGCAGCATGACGCAGCGGACGTTCTCGGGCCCCAGCGCATCGGCGGCGATGGTGGCGACGAGGGCCGAGTCGATCCCGCCCGAGAGGCCGAGCAGGGTCTTCCTGAACCCGGTCTTGGCGAAGTAATCGGCGAGCGAGATCACCATGGCGCGGTAATCGGCTTCCCAGGCGTCGGGCTCGGGGGTGACGCTCGCGGGGCGGATGCGCCAGCCCCTGGCGGTCTTGTCGATGTCGATATGGGCGAGCGTCTCGTCGAACTGGGGGAGCTGGAAGGCGATGTCGCCGCCCGGATTGATGCCGAAGCTGGCGCCGTCGAACACCTGGTCGTCCTGCCCGCCCAGCATGTTGAGATAGAGGAGCGGCAGGCCGGTCTCTTCGACGCGGGCGCGCATGTGGGTCTGGCGCAGGGCGACCTTGCCGCGGTGGTAGGGCGAGCCGTTGGGGACGACGAGAATGTCGGCGCCGGCCTCGGCCATGGTCGAGCAGACATGGTCTTCCCACCAGGCGTCCTCGCAGATCGGGGTGCCGATCAGGAGCGGGCCGAGACGGAACGGTCCCTGGTCGGGGCCACGGGCGAAGAGGCGCTTTTCGTCGAAGACGTCGGTGTTGGGCAGCACCTGTTTCAGCACCCGGAGGCGGACCTTGCCGCCCTCGCAGATGTGGAGCGCGTTGTAGAGCGCCTGGCCGTCGTGGAAGGGGGCGCCGATGGCGAGCGCGGGGCCCTGGGCGGTGTCGGCGGCGAGGGCGGCGACCGCGTCCATCGCCTCGCGCCAGACGGCGGGCCGCATCACCAGATCCTGCGGCTGGTAGCCGAGGGCGAACATCTCGGGCAGGACGAGGAGATCGGCGCCGGCGTCCTTCGCCGCCGCCCAAGCGGTGCGGGCCCGGGCGATGTTGCCGGGAATGTCGCCCACGGTGGGGGCGATCTGGGCCAGGGTCAGCCGGAACGTCTCGCTCATCGAGCCTGCCTCGGGATCGGGGGTAAGCACCCGGAAGGTTTAGCAGGTTTGTCCGCGAGGAAAAGCCGCGACGCCCGGGAAGGGGGCGAAAACAATTGCCCCGGGATGGGGCATCACATAGGTTTTGCGAAACCGGGCGGCGCCGGGCATGAGCCGGAGCCGCGGGGCACCGGAGAGGAAAATCCATGGGGCATGAGAGGGACAAGATGACGCTTTCGGGACAGTGGCGGGCCGGGGTGGCGTATCTGGCGCTGGTGGCGAGCCTCGTCGCTCCCGGGGTCGCGGCGGCCCAGACCAGCGGGCTCGAAACGGTACAATACGAGGACGGATCGTTCTACGAGGGCGAGCTCAAGGACGGGGTGCGCGACGGGCGCGGCACGCTGCGCACGCCCAACGGCTACGAATACACCGGCACCTTCGTCGACGGCGAGATCCGCGGCGAGGGCACCGCGCGGTTCCCCAACGGGTCGGTCTACGAGGGCGGCTTCGCCAAGGGCAGGCCGCACGGCGTGGGCAAGGTGACCTACCCGGATGGCACGTCGTACGAAGGCGACTGGGTGGACGGAAAGATCAACGGCTCGGGGCTTGCGACCTATGCCACCGGCTTCGTCTACGAGGGCGCGTTCCGCGACGGCGAGCATCACGGCAAGGGCCGGCTCGAGAGCCCGGCCGGCACGGTCTACGAGGGCGACTGGGTGATGGGGGTCAAGGAGGGCTCGGGCAAGCTCACCGAGGCCGACGGCTCGGTCTATACCGGCAAGTTCAAGGACGGCCAGCCGGACGGGCTGGGCACGCTGGAGGCGGCGGACGGGACGTCCTACGAGGGCGGCTGGCGGCAGGGGCGGATGCATGGCGCGGGCCGGCTCACCTTCGCCGACGGGGCTATCTACGACGGGCCGTTCGAGGATGGGCTGCGCACCGGGACCGGCAAGGTGACGTATGCCAACGGCGACGTCTACACCGGCGATTTCGTCGCCAACCGGCGGGCGGGGCAGGGCACGTTCACCGGGCTCGACGGCTACAATTACACCGGCGCCTGGGTCGACGACCAGATGGACGGCGACGGTGTCGAGACCTATGCCGACGGATCGGTCTATACCGGGCTGTTCCGCGCCGGGCTCGCGGATGGCGAAGGGCAACTCGTCGAGAGCGACGGCTCGACCTACGAGGGCGGGTTCCGCGACGGGGTGTTCGAGGGTCAGGGTACGGCGACCTATGCCGACGGGTCGATCTACGAAGGCGGCTTCGTCGCCGGCCAGTTCGATGGCGGCGGCACGCTGAAGCGGCCGGACGGGTCGTCCTACACCGGTGGCTGGAAGGCGGGGCTGCGCCAGGGCGAGGGGCAGCTCACCCGGGCCGACGGCACCAGTTACACCGGCACCTGGGCCGATGACGAACCCAACGGCAAGGGCCGCGAGACCTATGCGGACGGGTCGAGCTACGAAGGCAACTTCGTCGACGGGCTGCGCCAGGGCGAAGGCACGGTGACCTATGCCAATGGCAATACCGAAACCGGCCAGTGGGACGCGGGCGTTTTGAGCTCGATGCTGGGCGACGGCGCGGCGGCACCGGCGGAAGGCGCGGCGACGGATGCGGCGCCGGCCACGGACGGTGCGGCCACGACCGAGGCCGCACCGGCGCAGTGACACCGGACTGACGCGCGGCCCGCAAACTTGGCGGGAAGGCTGCGAGGCGGCGACGAAACCGTGCCCGTCCGAAGCGGCGACGGGAAACGGCAGGGCAGCCGTGGGTTCGCAGGCGAGGCGCAGACGCGGCGACCCCGGCGCGGGAGACGCCGGGGCCTGCGGACCGGACATTGGCGGCGGCTGGCGGCGTCAGGTCAGGCGGTTTCGGTGCGGATGTTGCCGATGTGGTCGGACTCTTCGAGGATGCGGCGCAGGGTCGTCACCAGTTTCTCCACCTCCGCCTGAACCGGGATCTTCCGGAAGAACCGGTGGATGACCGGTTTGTCCGGCACCACGAAGATCCGGTGTTCGGCGACGCCGCCGGGCGCGTCGCCGGTGTTGGCGCAGCCAAGCGCCAGTTTGAAGGGCCCGGGATGCGCGATCTCGATCCAGTGTCCCCAATCCTCGGGGCAGCGGAAGCTCACCGTGTAACCCTTTGAGGAAAGCCCGGTTTCAAGGAAATCGGCAAGCGCCTTGGCGTAGATGCCCGGATTGATGTATTCGCCGTGGTCCTCGTCCAGTTCGCCGGGGGTGGGCGTGAACCGGTTGGAGGTGAAGGTGAGTACGGTGTCCATTTGCGCCAGCTTGTCGGGTGGTTGAAACCTTACATGGACATTGCCGGCGCTCAATATGGCGGCGGCCGTCCGCGAGGATCGGCGCGACGCCGCGGCCCGGTATGGAACAGGGGCTCGGCGGTTTCGCGCCGGAGGTGCCGCCAACCTTCGGGCTCTGCCGCAAATTTAACGCGTAAGCCGCTGATTTCTGGTAGGATGGCCGACGTCCGGATGGCACCGAGCGGTGTCGTTTCCGGGGGGAGGGCGCCTTTCGTCGCGCATGGGGGCGCCGATCAACGGGAGGTTTTCATGGTCAAACTCACGCGCCGCCAGGTGCTCGCGACGTCGCTCGCCGTTCCGGTGCTCGCCGCGAGCGGGGCACGGGCCGCGACCTATCAGGTCACCATCCAGGGCTTCGCCTTCAACCCGGCCGCGTTCAAGGTGGCGGCGGGCGATACGGTGATCTTCATCAACGCCGACGGCTCGTCGCATACCGCGACGGCGAAAGATGGGGCGTTCGACACCGGAAAGATCGCGCCCGGGCAGAGTGTCGAGGTGACGATCCCGGCCGGCAGCCACGATTTCGTCTGCAGCTATCATCCGTCGATGACGGGCAACGCCACGGCCGAGTAGCGCCCGGGCGGAGATGACGGCCCTGCGGCGCGGCGCGCCGGGGGCCCGAGCCGGAATCACTTGGCCTCGGCGGGCCGAAACCAATATGCCTGTCGCATGACCTATGATTACGATGCGCTCTACGGGACGACTCCCGCCGCGCTCGGTGACCCGAGCCAGGTTTTCGTGGATTTCTTCGCCGGCCTGGACGCGCAGCGCCGGAGGGTGCTCGATATCGGCTGCGGGCAGGGGCGGGATGCGCTTTTCATCGGCCGGCTCGGTCACGAGGTGGTCGGCGTCGATCTGTCGCCCAACGGCATTCGCGACCTGACCGCCGCGGCCCACGACGAAGGGCTTGCGATCACCGCACTCGTCGCCGACATCCGCAGCCATGAGCCGGACGGCCTGTTCGACATCGTCCTGATCGACCGGACCCTGCACATGCTGAGCGAGCCGGACCGGCTGGATGTGCTCAGCCGTCTGCTGGATCATGTCGCCCCGGGCGGCCATTGCCTGATCGCGGACGAGGGCGCGAATTTGCGCCGATTTGCGAAGGTGGCCGAAGCGCACCGGCTGGCCTGGGAGAAGGTGGCGTCGCCCAAAGGCTGCCTGTTTCTGCGGCGCGGCTGACCCGGGCGCGAGGGGCGCGCGCATTTCCGGATCCCGGTGATGAAAAAGGGCCGCCCCCGGGGAGACGGCCCTTCGATCATTCCGACCGACAGGCTCAGCTGTTGAGCTTGTTGATCTTCATCATTTTCATGATCATCTTTTCGTAGACCGGCTCGGACACGCCCTTGCGGATCTTGCGCATGAAGTACCATTCGAAGGCGAGCTTGGCCCAGTGGACCCACTTGCCTTCGCCGGCCCAGTTGACGTTGCGCGGCGGGTTCTGCGGCATCGCGAGGAAGGCCGCACCCCGGTCGCCGAAATCGGCGAGGCAGAGCGCGTTCCAGCTCGGCAGCTCGTTGGGCTCTTCGCCGCGCAGGACGCGGGGCATGTTGTGCGCCGTGGCCGTCACCATCGATTCGATCATGAAGCCGGTCTTCGGCACGCCGGTCGGCACCGGGGTGGCGACCGGGGGGGCGATGGCGATGGCGACGCCGATCGACCAGATGTTGCGGTACTTCGGGTTGCGCTGGTGCTGGTCGACGATGATGAAGCCGCGCGGGTTCACCAGGCCCTCGATGCCCATGACCGCCGGGATGCCGCGGAAGGCGGGCAGCATCATCTTGTACTTGGCCTTGACCTCGTGCTGCTTCTTCTCGTTGCCGTCCTCGTCGTATTCGGTGCAGAACACCGCGTCCTCGGTGAACTTCGTCGTCTTGGCGTTGGTGATCCACTTGATGTCGCGGTCGCGCATCGCGCTTTCGAGCATGCCCTTGGTATCGCCGACGCCGCCGAGGCCGAGATGGCCGATATAGGGCTCGGAGGTGACGAAGGTCATCTGCACCTTGTGCTTGATCTTGCGCCGCCGCAGGTCGGTGTCGAGGGTCATCAGGTATTCGTAGGCCGGGCCGAAGCAGGACGCGCCCTGCACCGCGCCGACGACGATCGGGCCGGGATCGGCGCAGAATTTCTCCCAGGCGCCGCCGGGGCCGCCCGACTCGCAGGCGTGTTCGACGTGGCAGACCGAGTTGGTGAACTTGTCGGGGCCGAAGCCTTCGATCTCGTCGAAGGCGAGGTCGGGACCGGTGGCGATGACGAGCTGGTCGTAGGTGACCTCACGGCCCGACTCGAGCACGACCTTGTTCTCTTCCGGATGCAGTTTCTTGGCGCCATCGCAGATGAATTCGATGCCGCGCCGGCGCATCACCGGCTCGAGGTCGATGGTCAGGTCGTTCTTGTTGCGCCAGCCGACACCGGCCCAGGGATTCGACGGGGTGAACTGGAAATAGGGCTTGTTGGAAATGACCGTGATCTTGTCGCTGTTGGTCAGGGTTTCCTTGAGTTCGTAGGCCTGGATCGTCCCGCCGAGACCGGCGCCCAGAATGACAACATGTGCCATGGTTTCTCCCTTGTTAGACGTAGGGGGGCAGGGGCCCACCTAGAAAAAAATTACCCGCAACTTCGGCGTTTGCGGAACATTGTTGCCGTTCGCGCGACAGATACGAAACTCTATCGCAGTTCGGCTGCAAAAAACAAAGGAAACATTCAAGCGACGGAATGCCGCAGCCGGGGGCTGCGGCGACGGGCGCGGGGCCGCGCGTCGGGGGTGGCGTCAGGGCCGCGGGGTCAGGCGCGGAAGCCGTCGATCAGGGGGCCGAGGACACGCGGGCCGGTGTCGGCGAGGTTGTCTTCGCAGCCGTCGAGCAGCCAGCGCATCGACAGGCCGTGCATCGCTTCGGAGACCAGCCGGGCGGCGTCTTCGGCGACCAGATCGGCCCGGTGCACGCCCATCGCCTGGGCGGCGCGGATCAGGCCCGCGAAGGATTTGCGGCGGCGGTCGAGGACGGTGGTGAACTTCTCGCGGAGCGCGGCATTCTCGGCCTGAAGCTCGTGCGAATAGAGGATCGCGGGAATCGCGGGGCGATCGGAGATATGAACGAAGTGGTGGCCGACCACGCGCTGCAGGGTGCCGTGCGGATCGCCGCCGTGGTCGCCCGCGCCGTCGCGGTGCAGGTCTTCCATCTGGTCGACTATATGGTCGCCGACCGCGAGCCAGATGTCGCCCTTGGTGGCGAAGTGGCGGAAGATCGCGGGCTGGGTGACGCCGACCTCGTCGGCGAGGTGCTGGGTGGTGACCCGGTCGGGCCCCATGCGGGCCGAAAGGCGGATGGCGGTCTCGACGATCTCGGCCCTGCGGTCGGCGGCGCTCTTGCGTTTTCGCGGTTCAGCCATGGGGTGGCCTTTCTTCCTTGGTTCGGTTCTGCCAACTGTCGCGCGGTTCGAACCGCTTTGGACGACGGGGCTTCGGGCGTTTTGGGCCAAAATTTTACACGGGTCCAGTAATAACCGAATCACTCTTGCAAGTCTCTGAAAATTTCCGCGAGCAAAGCGGGATAGACCGGTCAACTGCGGCCAATGCGCGCGGGGCGGGCGGCGGGGATGCCGCGGGCCGGTGGCGCGTCGGCGGCGGGCGATCTGGGTCAACCCTTTGGACCCAATAGGGGGTTTTCATCGCGCAGCCCGCGGCTATAGTGCGCGCCATGACCAACGCGGCCCATATCGTTTCGATCGCCGGCGCTTCCCAGCGCCGGGCGCCGGCTGCGCTGCTGCTTCTTAGCCGCCTCTGAGCGTGCCGTCCGGCGCGAGCGCTCAGAGGATGCATCGACCGCGCCCGACCATGCAAAACGGCTGAGATTTCCAGGAAAGACACCGATATGACCATGCCCAACGACCAGGACCGCGTCCTGATTTTCGACACGACCTTGCGCGACGGCGAGCAGAGCCCCGGCGCGACGATGACCCATGAGGAAAAGCTCGAGATCGCCGAGATGCTCGACGACATGGGCGTCGACATCATCGAAGCGGGCTTTCCGATCGCCTCGGAAGGCGACTTCCGCGCGGTGAGCGAGATCGCCAAGCGATCGAAGGACGCGGTGATCTGCGGCCTCTCGCGCGCAAACTTCAAGGATATCGACCGCAACTGGGAGGCGGTGAAACACGCCAAGCGGCCGCGGATCCACACCTTCATCGGCACTTCGCCGCTGCACCGGCAGATTCCCAACCTGACGATGGACCAGATGGCCGATCTGATCCACGAGACGGTGACGCATGCGCGCAACCTCTGCGACAAC
>JAGRMO010000189.1:7654-8050 GCA_020441205.1 Maritimibacter sp. | reverse complement strand
GCGATCAAGGCGGGCGCGACGACGATCAACATTCCCGATACCGTGGGCTACACCGCGCCGCGCGAGAGCGCGGAGCTCATCCGGATGCTGATCGAACGGGTGCCGGGGGCCGACGGGGTGGTGTTCGCCACCCATTGCCACAACGATCTGGGCATGGCGACGGCGAACGCGCTGGCGGCGGTCGAGGCGGGCGCGCGGCAGATCGAGTCGACGATCAATGGGCTCGGCGAGCGGGCCGGCAACACCGCGCTCGAAGAGGTGGTGATGGCGCTCAAGGTGCGCCATGACATCATGCCCTACCGCACCGGCGTGGACACCACCAAGATCATGGGGATCAGCCGGCGCGTGGCCCAGGTCTCGGGCTTTCCAGTGCAGTTCAACAAGGCGATCGTCGGC
>JAGRMO010000189.1:6412-7630 GCA_020441205.1 Maritimibacter sp. | reverse complement strand
GGACGGGATGCTGAAGAACCCGGAGAATTTCGAGATCATGCGGCCCGAGGACGTCGGGCTCGCGGCTTCGTCGCTGCCGCTGGGCAAGCATTCGGGCCGGGCGGCGCTCAAGGCGAAGATGAAGGATCTGGGCTACGAGCTCGCCGACAACCAGCTCGCCGACATCTTCGTGCGGTTCAAGGAGCTCGCCGACCGCAAGAAGGAAGTGTTCGACGAAGACCTGATCGCGCTCATGGGCTCGGGCGCCGAAGCGCATGACAAGCTCAAGGTGAAATTCCTGCGCGTCATCTGCGGCACCGAGGCGCCGCAATCGGCCGATCTCACGCTCACCATCGACGACCGCGACCACCAGGTGACCGCGACCGGTGACGGCCCGGTCGACGCCACGTTCAACGCGGTCAAGGCGCTGTTTCCGCATACCGCGAAGCTCAACCTCTACCAGGTCCATGCGGTGACCGGCGGCACCGACGCCCAGGCCACGGTGACGGTGCGGATGGAGGAGAACGGCAAGATCGTCACCGGCTCGTCGTCGGATACCGACACCGTGGTGGCCTCGGCCAAGGCCTATGTGAACGCGCTCAACAACCTCGTGGTGCGGCGCGAGAAGACCAAGCCCGAGGCGATCTGAGCGCGGGCCGTCGGGTCCGGGAGGCGGATCGCGCTTCGGACCCGCAGGCAAAGCCGGGGGGGCTGTCTGCCCCCCCGGACCCCCCCGAGGATATTTGCGGACCAAAGACGGGCGGGTACGGGCCGGGCTGCGGTTGGGTGGCGGGCCGGGCTGCGGCTGGGTGGGGGGCCGGGCTGCGGCTGGGCGAAAAAAAGCCCGTGGCCCGGGCGGGGGACTTTCCTCGCCCCGGCGCTCTCTTTATATAGCCCCGGACTCGGGAGGGCGCCCAGCCGCGCCCCTGGCCCCCACTTCGACCGAAAGATCAGGCATACATGGCATCCTTCTTCTCCGGGATTTTCTCGTCCGACATGGCGATCGACCTCGGCACCGCGAACACGCTGGTCTACGTCAAGGGACGGGGGATCATCCTCAACGAACCCTCGGTGGTGGCCTATCACATCAAGGACGGGGTGAAGAAGGTTCTGGCGGTGGGCGAGGATGCCAAGCTCATGCTGGGCCGCACGCCCGGCAGCATCGAGGCGATCCGGCCGATGCGCGAGGGCGTCATCGCCGACTTCGACACCGCGGAGGAAATGATCAAGCATTTCATC
>JAGRMO010000189.1:0-6406 GCA_020441205.1 Maritimibacter sp. | reverse complement strand
CAAGGTGCACAAGCGCACGACCTTCTCGAAGCCGAAGATCATCGTCTGCGTGCCGCATGGCGCGACCCCGGTGGAGAAACGCGCGATCCGCCAGTCGGTGCTGTCGGCCGGCGCGCGCAAGGCGGGCCTCATCGCCGAGCCGATCGCGGCGGCCATCGGGGCGGGGATGCCGATCACCGATCCGACCGGGTCGATGGTGGTCGACGTGGGCGGCGGCACCACCGAGGTGGCGGTGCTGAGCCTCGGCGACATCGTCTATGCCCGCTCGGTGCGGGTCGGCGGCGACCGGATGGACGAGGCCATCGTCAACTACCTGCGCCGGCAGCATAACCTCCTGGTCGGCGAGACCACGGCCGAGCGGGTGAAGACCGCCATCGGCACCGCGCGGATGCCCGACGACGGGCGCGGCGTGGCAATGACGATCCGGGGCCGCGACCTCCTGAACGGGGTGCCGAAGGAGCTCGAGGTGAACCAGGCGCAGATCGCCGAAGCGCTGGCCGAGCCGGTGCAGCAGATCTGCGAGGCGGTGATGGTGGCGCTCGAGACCACGCCACCCGACCTCGCCGCCGACATCGTCGACCGGGGCGTGATGCTCACCGGCGGCGGCGCGCTCCTGGGCGAGCTCGATCTCGCGCTGCGCGAACAGACCGGGCTTTCGATCTCGGTGGCGGACGAAGCCCTCAATTGTGTCGCGCTGGGCACCGGCCGGGCGCTGGAATACGAGAAGCAACTGCGCCACGTTATCGACTACGAAAGCTGAGCCCCGGGGTCGCGAGCGGCGGCTGCCCGGGCGCCCGGGAGACCTGATTGGCGAGAAACCGACGCAACTCTGACGATTACGTGAGGCCGGTCAGGCGTATCCTGATCGGCATTCTGCTGTTCGTCATGTTCGCGCTGTTCCTGCTCTGGCGGATCGACAGCCCGCGGGTCGAGCGGTTTCGCGCCCAGGTGGTCGACGCGGTGGTGCCGAACATGGAATGGGCGATGGTGCCGGTGACGAAAGTCGCCGAAATCGTCGACGATTTTCAGAGCTACTCGCGGCTCGCCGAGCAGAATGCGGAGCTCAGGCGCGAGCTTCAGCGGATGAAGTCGTGGAAGGAAGCGGCGCTGCAGCTCGAACAGGAGAACGCGCGGCTGCTCGATCTCAACAACGTGCGGCTCGACGCGAAGCTCTCGTATATCACCGGGCGGGTGCTGACGGATTCGGGCTCGCCGTTCCGCCAGTCGGTGCTGCTCAACGTGGGCGCGCGCGACGGGCTGGTCGACGGCTGGGCGGCGATGGACGGGCTCGGGCTGGTCGGGCGGATCTCGGGGGTGGGCGACCAGACGGCGCGGGTGATCCTCTTGTCGGATTCGTCGAGCCGGGTGCCGGTGACGATCCAGCCCTCGGGGCAGAAGGCGCTGTTGCGGGGCGACAACACGGCCCGTCCGCCGCTCGACTTTCTCGAAGACAAGGAGGCGATCCGGCCGGGCGACCGGGTGATCTCGTCGGGCGACGGCAGCGTGTTTCCGGCGGGCCTCCTGGTGGGCGCGGTGGTGGCGGGCGCGGACGGGCGGCTCCGGGTGCAGCTGGCCGCGGATTACGCGCGGCTCGAGTTCCTGCGCGTTCTGCGCTCGCATCCGGGCGAGGCGGTAACCGAGGCGGGGGCGCTCATCGTGCTGAACCCGGTGCTGGCGCCGGTGGCCGAAGGCGCGCCGGTGGGCGAGCTCGACGCCGCGGGCGGTGGGGACGCGGGCGCCGGGGTGGATGCGCTCGGCGCGGATACGGCGGGCGTGGCCGGGGCGGGGGCAGAGGTGCCGGGCGAAGACGGCGCGCCGGCGCGACCGGAGGAGCCGACGGCACCGGAGGATGAGCCGGGGTCGGACGCGGGGACGGGCGGATGATCTCGCCGGCCACCTTGCAGCGCGGGCTCTACGCGCTCCTGTTCGCGGCCCTCGCGGCGCTGCATATCTTCGCACGGGTTTTGCCGATCGAGGGGACGTTCGGCGACATGCCGCCGCCCGAGCTCATCGTGCTCGCCGGGTTCGCCTGGGTGGCGCAGCGGCCCGATTACGTGCCGGTGGCGATGTTCGCGGCGCTGATGCTGATGGCGGATCTTCTGTTCCTGCGGCCGCCGGGGATCTCGAGCGGGCTCGCGGTGATCGGGCTCGAAGCGATGCGGGCGCGCGCGGCGCTGTTTCGCGAGCGCGGCTTCCTCGCCGAATGGCTCACGGTGGCCTTCATCCTGACCTTGATGCTGGCGGCCGAACGGGCGCTGCTCGCGGTGTTCTTCGTCGCCCAGCCGGGGTTCGGGCTGGTGGCGATCGGGCTCATCGTCAACATTCTGGCCTATCCGGCGGTGGTGGCGGTATCCTACTGGGGGCTGGGGGTACGGCGGCTCGCCCCCGGCGAACACGCGGCGGAGGCGCGGCTGGTATGAGACGTTCGCCCGCGGATACCGAGAAGGCGGCGCGCGTGGTCACGCGGCGCGGGCTGTTGCTCGGCACCGCGCAGCTCGGCGTGGCCGGGCTCCTGCTCGGGCGGATGCGGTATCTGCAGGTCGACCAGGCCGACGAGTTCCGGATGCTGGCCGACCAGAACCGGATCAACATTCACCTGGTGCCGCCGGCGCGGGGGCAGATCTTCGACCGCAAGGGCGTGCTCATCGCCGGAAACGCGCAGAATTACCGGATCGTCATGGTGCGCGAGGATGCGGGCGATCCCGAGGCGGTTCTGGAGCGGCTCGCGAAGATCATCTGGCTCGCTCCCGAGGACCAGGCGGGCGCGCTCGAGCAGATGACGAAACTCAGCCCGTTCGTGCCGGTCACAGTGGCCGACCGGGTAAGCTGGAAGGATGTGGCCGAGGTGGCCGTGAACGCGCCGGCGCTGCCCGGGGTCTACCCGGAGATGGGGCTCAGCCGGACCTATCCGCTGGGCGGCGACTTCGCGCATATCGTGGGCTATGTCGGACCGGTCTCGGATTACGATCTGTCGAAGATCGAAGATCCCGATCCCCTGTTCCAGATCCCGCGCTTCGAGATCGGCAAGTTCGGCGTCGAAGCGAAGCTCGAAGACCTGTTGCGCGGCAAGGCGGGCACCAGCCGGGTCGAGGTGAACGCCGTCGGGCGGGTGATGCGCGAGCTCGAACGCGACGAGGGCACGCCGGGGGCCGATATCCAGCTTACCGTGAACCACGCGCTGCAGAATTTCTGCGAGGCACGGCTTGCGGGCGAGAGCGCCGCCGTCGTCATCCTCAACCCGCAGAACGGCGATATCCTCGCCATGGCCTCGGCGCCGAGCTTCGACCCGAACAAGTTCGTGCGGGGCATTTCGTCGAAGGATTACCAATCCCTGCTCGACGATCCCTACCGGCCGCTGCCGGACAAGGCCTCGCAGGGCGTCTATCCGCCGGGCTCGACCTTCAAGATGGTGACCGCGCTCGCGGCGCTGGAAGACGGGATCATCGGCGCCGAGGATACGTTCTCCTGCGGCGGATATGTCGAGGTCTCGGGCCGGCGGTTCCATTGCTGGAGCCGGGGCGGGCACGGGCGGGTCGATCTCGTGCGCTCGCTCAGCGAAAGCTGCGACGTCTATTACTACGAGCTCAGCCAGGCGGTGGGGATCGAGCGGATCGCGGCGATGGCGCGCAGGCTGGGGCTCGGCCAGACCTACGATCTGCCGCTGGTGTCGGTCGCCGACGGGCGGGTGCCGACCCGCGAATGGAAACGCGAGACCCGCGACGCCGACTGGCTGATCGGCGATACGCTCAACGCGACCATCGGCCAGGGCTTCGTGCTCGCCTCGCCGTTGCAGCTTGCGGTGATGACCGCGCGGCTTGCCACCGGCGCCCGGGTGATGCCGCGGCTGTTGCGCGCGGTCGACGGCATCGAGCAGGTGCCGGTGGGCGGCGAGACGCTCGGGCTGCACCCCGACAACCTCGCGCTCGTTCGCCAGGGGCTGTTCGACGTGGTCAATGCCGAACGCGGCACCGCGCTGTCGGCCCGCGTGGTCGCCGACGGCATCCGCATGGCCGGCAAGACCGGCACCAGCCAGGTGCGCAACATCACCGTGGCCGAGCGCGAGGAGGGGGTGACCGCCAACGAGGACCTGCCCTGGGAGCGGCGCGACCATGCGCTGTTCGTCGGCTACGCGCCGCATGACACGCCCGAGGTCGCCGTGGCGGTGGTGGTCGAACATGGCGGCGGCGGCGCGGCGGTGGCGGCGCCGATCGCCCGCGACGTGCTGCTGGCCGCGCTTTACGACGACGTGCCGCCGCTCGAGGCCTATCCGCCGTCGCAGCGGGGCACGATCCGGGCGCGGTTCGACGCGCTGAACCTGCGCGCGCCGCTGGCGCCGTCGGAAGGCAGGAGCCGGGCGTGAGCTATCTCGAGTACACGATCAAGTGGACGCCCACGGGGTTGCGCAAAGTGCTCTACGTCAACTGGGCGCTGGTGCTGTTGCTGATCTCGGTCGCGGGCGTCGGCTTCCTCATGCTCTACTCGGTCGCCGGCGGCGACGTCGGGCGCTGGGCCGAGCCGCAGATGAAGCGCTTCGTCTTCGGCCTCGCGGTGATGTTCGCGATCGGCTTCGTGCCGATCTGGTTCTGGCGCAACATGGCGGGGCTGTTCTACGTGATCTCGGTCGGGCTTCTGCTCGGCGTCGAGTTCTTCGGCGAGGTCGGGATGGGCGCGCAGCGCTGGATCGACCTTGGCTTCATGCGGCTGCAGCCCTCGGAGCTGACCAAGATCACCCTGATCATGGCACTCGCGGCCTATTACGACTGGCTCGACATCTCGAAAGTCTCACGTCCGTTCTGGGTGCTGGTGCCGGTGGCGCTGATCCTCGTGCCGGCGGGGCTCACGCTGATCCAGCCCGACCTCGGCACCGCGCTCCTGCTGATGGCGGGCGGCGCGGTGACCATGTTCCTCGCCGGCGTGCACTGGCTCTACTACCTCGTGGTCGGCGCCGGCGGCGTCGGCACGGTCACCGCGGTGTTCGTCTCGCGCGGGCAGGACTGGCAGCTGTTGAAGGATTACCAGTACCGAAGGATCGACACCTTCCTCAATCCCGAGAGCGATCCGCTCGGCGCGGGCTACCACATCACCCAGTCGAAGATCGCGCTGGGGTCGGGCGGCTGGACGGGCCGGGGCTTTCTCGAAGGTACGCAATCGCGGCTCAACTTCCTGCCGGAGAAGCATACCGACTTCATCTTCACCTCGCTCGCCGAGGAGTTCGGCTTCGTCGGCGCCGCCTCGCTGCTCGCGCTCTATGTCGCGATCATCGTCGTCGCGGTGGCCTCGGCCACCCGCAACCAGGACCGGTTCGGCGCGCTGGTCACCTGGGGGGTCGCGGCGACGTTCTTCTTCTTCTTCGCGCTCAACATGTCGATGGTCATGGGGCTCGCGCCAGTGGTCGGCGTGCCGCTGCCGCTGGTGAGCTATGGCGGATCGGCGATGCTGATCCTGATGGTTGGATTCGGACTGGTCCAATCGGCTCACATCCATCGCGCGCGGTCAAAATGATCGTAAAAGTACAATTCATCACCAAGCCAGAGGTGTACGCCGCCTGTCGCGGACCGCTCGGCGCGGCGCTGGAACGGCTGGGGATCGGCGCCGAGCTCGCGGCGGATTACCCGCCGGGGGCGGTGGATTACATCGTCTACGCGCCGGTGGCGGGCGACGTCGATCTTTCGGGCTATGCGAGGGCGAAGGCGGCGCTGGGGCTCTGGGCCGGGGTCGAGACGATCGTCCGCAACAAGACGCTGACGATGCCCTATGCGCGGATGGTGGATGCGGGGCTCACCCGGGGCATGGTGGAATATGTCGCCGGCCATGTGCTGCGTCACCACCTCGGGATGGATGCCGACATCCGCCGCCAGGAGGCGGTCTGGGCGCGCCACGTACCGCCGCTGGCCTCGGCCCGGCGGGTGGGGGTGCTGGGCCTCGGCGCGCTGGGGGCGGCCTCGGCCAGCGCGCTCGCGGGGCTCGGCTTCGACGTGGCGGGCTGGGCGCGGGGGGCGAAGGCGGTGGACGGGGTTCTGTGCTACCGCGGAGCCGACGGGCTGCGGACGGTGCTGGAGCGGTCGGAGATCCTGGTGCTGTTGTTGCCGCATACGCCAGCGACCGAGAATATCCTCGACGCGGAGAGGCTCGCGCTGCTGCCGTCCGGCGCGGTGGTGCTGAACCCGGGGCGCGGGGCGCTTATCGACGAAGCGGCGCTGCTCGCGGCGCTCGACGCGGGCCGGCTCGGCCATGCGACGCTCGACACGTTCCGGGTCGAGCCGCTGCCGGTAGCGCATCCGTTCTGGACCCATCCACGCGTGACGGTGACGCCGCATATCGCCTCGGAGACGCGGGTAGAGACGGCGGCGCAGGTGATCGCCGAGAACATCCGCCGCGGCGAGGCGGGCGAGCCCTTCCTGCATCT
>JAGRMO010000188.1 GCA_020441205.1 Maritimibacter sp. | reverse complement strand
GTCGGTCGGCCGCCGCGACGGCTGCACATAGGCCGCCGCCCAGGGCTGCGAGCCGAGCGAACGCAGCGTCGTCGCCGGGTGGAACGTGCCCGCGCCCACTTCCATGTCGTAGGGCTGCAACACCGCGCAGCCCTGCCGGGCCCAATAGGCCTGCAGCCTGAGGATGATATCCTGGAAGCTCCTGGGCTGTGTCGTCTCGTTCTCGGCCATGGCCCGCCTCGTCTGACTTCGCGAGGCTCTCCATAGGGCCGAGGATGGCGAGGGTCAATCACGGGCCGGTTTCGGGGACCGAACACTCACTGACAAACCGTTCCGCGATCCTTGACGATCGCTCTGTTTTCCGTGTTATTGGCCCGAAATCGAGCACAATCCCGAAGCGGAGCAGAAGACTGATGAAACGCGCCCTTTCCGCAATCGTATTTCTGGCCACGATGTTGTCCGCCGGCCTCGCGATGGCCCAGGACTACTGGGTCCAGCTGAAGGCCACGCCGACGCTCGCCGCCTCCGAAGAGGCCGCGCGCGGTTTCGCCGCCATGCTACCGGACGTGAACGGTTTCCGCCTCGGCGCCTCGGGCTGGTACGCGGTGGTGCTCGGCCCCTACTCGGCCGAGGTCGCGACCCAGAAACTCATCGAACTGCGCGCCCTGGGCGCGGTGCCGACCGACAGCTACATCTCCGACAGCGCCCCCTACGGACAGCGGTTCTGGCCCGTGGGCGTCGATGCCGCCGCCGCCCCTGCCGCCGAGGCCACCACCGAGGAAGCCCCGGCAATCGAGACCGAACTGCTCCCGGCGCCCGGAACCGAGGTGGAAGCGCCGGCCGAGACGGTCGTCGCCGACCCCGCGGCCGCAGCCCCCGCCCCCGCGGAACCTGTCGCCGCCGAGCCCGTCGCGGCCGAGCCCGCAGCTGTCGAACCGGTCGCCGAACCTGCGGCTGTCGAACCGGTGGCCGAACCTGCGGCGGAACCCGTGGTCGAAGCCCCGGCTCCGGTGGTGATCGAAGAGACCCGCGACGAGGCCCTGGCCGGCGAACGCGCCCTCGACGGCGACGCCCGCAAGGCGCTGCAGGTCGCCCTGCAATGGGCCGGCTTCTACAATTCGACAATCGACGGCGATTTCGGCCCCGGCACCCGCGGCGCCATGGCCGCCTGGCAAGCCGCTCAGGGCTACGAAGAGACCGGCATCCTCACCACCCGCCAGCGCGACGAGTTGACCCGCGGCTACAACGACATGCTCGCCTCGATGAGCCTCGCGATGGTCGACGACGCCCGCGCCGGCATCGAGATCACCATCCCCGCGGCGATGGTCGAGTTCACCCGTTACGAAGCCCCCTTCGCCCATTACGAAGGCGACCAGGGCGTGCGGGTCGTACTCATCAGCCAGCGCGGCGACAAGGCCACGCTCTGGGGGCTCTACGACATCCTTCAGACCCTCTCCGTGGTGCCGCCCGACGGGCCGCGCAACCGGGGAGACAGCGACTTCACCATCGAGGGCGCGAACGATGAGATCATCTCCTACACCTACGCCACGCTGGTCGACGGCGCGGTCAAGGGCTGGATGCTGGTCTGGCCGCAGGGCCCCGAGGTGATCGACGCCGATACCGGCGAGACCCGCCGCGAGCAGGACCGTCGCCTGCCGCTGGTGCTCGACGCGATGCGTCAGAGCTTCACCTCGCTCGACGGCGCGGTGCTGGCCGACAACGAGGGGCTCGACGCCGCGACCCAGTCGATCGACCTGATCTCCGGCCTCGAGATCCGCCGGCCGGAAAAATCCCGCTCCGGCTTCTACGTCTCGGGCGCCGGCGCGGTGCTGACCACCACCGAAGCCGTTGACGGCTGCGGGCGGATCACGCTTGACGAGTCCTACGACGCCACAGTCGCGGCCCGCGACGACGCGCTCGGCCTTGTGCTCTTGCAGCCGACCGCGCCGCTCGCCCCGATCGAGGTGGCCCAGTTCCTCGCCTACGAGCCCCGTCTGCAATCGGAACTCGCCGTCGCCGGCTATTCCTACGGCGGAAAGCTGTCCTCTCCGACCCTGACCTACGGCACGCTGGCCGACGTCCAGGGGCTGAACGGCGAGCCCAACATCGCACGCCTCGCGATCCGCGCCCAGGATGGCGACACCGGCGGCCCGGTGATCGACCAGGGCGGCGCCGTCGCCGGCATGCTGTTGGCAACGCCCTCCGACAACGGCCAGGTGCTGCCCACTGATGTCGGTTTCTACGCCAAGACCGGCCCGCTGGTGGATTTCCTCGGGCTCAACGGCATCGAAGCCGGCGGCACCGCGGCGAGCGGCGCGATGACGCCCTTCGAGCTTTCGAACCACGCCGCCGACCTGACCGTGCTGGTGAGCTGCTGGAACTAGGCAACCGGTTCACCGAAGGCAGAAACGCCCGCCGGATTCGGCGGGCGTTTTTCGTCACGGCCACACCGGCGGAACCCGCGCGGAGGCCGAAATCCACCTGCAGTCTCCGCATGCTGCCGGTTACCCACGATCCGGCCCCCCGGCCCCCTGGCAAACCGGACTTCGCGCATAGGCATGTCCGCACCTCGCCCGGGGCGCAGCGCGGCGCGCCCTACCCTTCGAGCGCCGCCAGCACCGCCGCGATCAGCGCCCCGGTGGGTTCGGTCCCGACCGAGAGCCGGACGAAACCGGGCGGGACGGCGTCGCCCCAGCGGGCCCGGCGCTCGGCCGTGCTATGGACACCGCCGAACGACGTGGCCGGCGCGATCAACGGGCAAGCCGCGATGAATTCCTCTGCCGCCTGCGCGCTTGCGAGTGTGAGACCCATAAGAAACCCGGGACGCGCCATCTGGCGGCGGGCGAGCGAGTGGTGCGGATGCGACGCAAGCCCGGGGTAACTCAGCGCCTCCAGCTTCGGATGGCCGACCAGCCGGGCCGCCAGCGCTTCGGCGCTGTCGCACATCCGGGCAAAGCGCAATTCGAGCGTCATCAGCGACCGGTGCAGAAGCCAGGCCTCGAACGGACCGGGGATGCTGCCCGACAGCGTGCGCCACTCGCGCATCGCGGCGAGCAGCGCATCGTCCCGCGTCGCCACATGGCCAAGCAGCAGATCGGAATGGCCGGACGCGGCCTTCGTGTCGGACGCGACGAGAATATCGGCCCCGAGGTCCAGCGGGCGCTGGCCGAAGGCGGTCATGGCCGTGTTGTCGACCACGCTAATCCCGCCCGCGGCCCGCACGGCCCCCGTGACCGTGGCGATGTCGACCAGATCGAGCCCCGGGTTCGACGGGGTCTCGATCAGCACGCAGCGAAACCCGTCGAAGCCGCCCACGGCGAACCGCGCGGTCGGCCGGGTTTCGACCCGCACCCCGAGCGCCTTGAGAAAGCGCGCGGCCAGAACCCGAGGGGTATAGTAGCCGTCAGACGGCAGAAGCAGCCGGTCGCCGGCCCGCAGCGTGGCGAACAGCGCGGCCGAGATCGCCGCCATGCCCGAAGGGAATGCGAGCGCGGGAGCGCCGTCGAGCGCCGCGAGCGCGGCCTCCAGCGCCTCCCATGTCGGGTTGTCGCCGCGCCCGTAGCCCGGCACGCCCGGCTCGGGATCGCCTGGCAGGTGAAACATCGAGGCGAGCGTGAGCGGCGGCGCCAGCGGATCGCCCTTGGCGAGCACTGCCCCGCGCAGGTGCAAGAGGCGGGCGGCGTCGGGGTCTTCGGTCATGTCTCCTCCCGCCTCAGTCGCGCCAGAAGCGCAGGGTGAACAACACATAGACCGACAGGACCTCGAGCCGGCCCACCAGCATCGCCGCCGCGAGCAGCCACTTGGCGGTATCGTTGACCGTCGCGAAATTGCCCGCGGGACCGATCGTGTCGCCGAGCCCGGGGCCGACATTTGCGAGCGCCGTCGCCGCCCCCGAGACCGCCGTCACCGTATCGAGCCCGGTCATTCCCAGCGCGACCGACAGAATCCCGAGCGACACGACGAACATGGTGAAGAAGGCCATCACCGAGGACA
>JAGRMO010000187.1 GCA_020441205.1 Maritimibacter sp. | reverse complement strand
CTGTTCCAGGCCCTGCCGGAACTGACGTCGAAGCTCTGAGACCCGCGTCTGGCCCGTCGCGCTGGCGGGCCGCCCGGGCGGGTCGAGAAGGCGAGTCGAGGGGGCGCGTGGCCCCTGCCCGACACGCCCGGCGCCGCGTTCGGTGCGCAACCGATGCCAAGGCCCGCCCTCGCCGGCGGGCCTTTCGCTTTTCGCCCGGCCCGGTCACGACCGGCAGTGGGGCTTCTGGTATCCGACCGCGGGACGTCACATCGGACGCAACCGGCGTGGCCAGCTTGTCTGCCGCTTTCTCTGCGGCGGCCGATGCATTCGGGCCGGGGCCTCAGCGAGTCCCGACGCCAGAGGCCCAGGCGGCCGGGCAGAAGGCGGCGCGGCCGGGCGCCGTGCGAGGCAGGCCGGCGTCAATTGTCTGCGCCGCGCGTCCCCGCACACAGACGCGCCGCGCCTCTTCTCCGCGCAACCGCGCCGGGCCTGCACGAGGGCCCGGTCCGGCGCCGATCTTCACGACCGGCCGCGCGTGGGGCCAGGCCCGTGTCCCGGCCGGTCGCGCGCCGGGCCGGTCAGCCGAACCGCGCCAGCACCGGGGCCAGGGCGCGGGCGGCCCTTTCATGCGCCACCGTGCCGAGCATGCCGCGCGCCGCCTGGGTTTCGAGCTCGGGGTAGACCAGCGCGCGGAAGCCTTCGGCCACCTCTTCCTGCGTCACCTCGACCTCGACCAGGGCGGCCGCGTAGGGCATGACCTCGTCGATCATGTCACGGTCGACGAACAGCGGGTCGGAGCCGTAGTCGGTGCAGCTCGACGGCGTGTCGGGCGCGTGGTCCGACATCCACAGCAGCACCACCGGGCTCTCGATCTTCGAGACCAGCGTCTTCATCCGCGCGACCCAGGCTTCCTTGAGCTCCTGCTCGACCATGGCGAATTTGTCGGCGCTGGTTTCCTTCAGCCGGCTGAGCAGGTGTCGGGTGAAGTTGAACTCGGTGAAATCCACCTCGCGGTAGATCGTCTTCAGGAGGTTCGAGGCGCGCAGGAACCTGTCGTTGCGGCGCGGATGGACCGCGTAGAACCGGTTCGACATGTTCTGGGCGCCGCCCAGCTGAAGCACGGTGGCGCTGGCGCCGGCGCAGGCTTCCATCACCGTCTGGTCGCTCACATAGACGTCGGTGCCGGCATTGACGGCGCCGAGGTTGACCACCTTGGCGCCGGAATATTCCTCCGCGAGCTCGGCATAGGGCCGGGGCGTATATTTGCCGTAGGTCTCGGTACCGCCCAGCACCGCGACATAGGGCGCCTCCAGCCGGCGGCGGGGGCCGCGGAACATCAGTTTCGATTTCCCGTAGCGGCACGGGAAGTAGTCGAGGGCGCCGTCGCCCGGATTGTCGTATGCCATCCACCCACTCCTTGGTTTGAGCCGTAATCCAGAATCGCAGCAAAAACTTGCCAAATGGCTAAGGCGCGAATGCGACGGTTTTCCTCAATCGGCTGTCAGGGTTAATGGGCGCGGCAGGGCTTGCGCCCACGGGCGCGGGGCCACTATTGTCGCTCAAATTCCAAAGGAGCGAGGCGATGGCAGTTCAGACGGTGGGGGTCGTGGGCGCGGGCCAGATGGGCAACGGCATCGCGCATGTGTTGTCGCTGGCGGGCTACGACGTGCTGCTCAACGACGTCAACGAGACGGCGCTCGGGGGCGCGATCGACACGATCCGCCGCAACATGGACCGCCAGGTCTCGCGCGGGAAGGTCAGCGCCGAAGACCGCGACGCGGCGCTCGCGCGGATCAGGACGACGCTCAACCTGCCCGATCTCGGCAGGACCGATCTGGTGATCGAGGCGGCGACCGAGAACGAGGGCATCAAGCAGAAGATCTTCGACGCGCTGCTGCCGCATCTGGGGCCCGACACGATCCTCACCTCCAACACCTCGTCGATCTCGATCACGAGGCTCGCGAGCCGCACCGACCGGCCGGAGAAGTTCATGGGGTTCCATTTCATGAACCCGGTGCCG
>JAGRMO010000186.1 GCA_020441205.1 Maritimibacter sp. | reverse complement strand
TGACGGCAAGCTCACGCTGCTCGATCAGAACGAGATCATCACGCCGCACAAGTATTTCCGCCTGTTCGCGACGTCGAACACCGTGGGCCTCGGCGACACCACCGGGCTCTACCACGGCGTCCAGCAGATCAACCAGGCGCAGATGGACCGCTGGTCGCTGGTGGCGACGCTGAACTACCTCAGCCACGACGCGGAAGTGTCGATCGTGCTCGGCAAGGCGCCGCATTTCAACACCGAGAAGGGCCGCAAGCAGATCAGCCAGATGGTGACGGTCGCGGATCTGACCCGGACCGCCTTCATGGCGGGCGATCTGTCGACGGTGATGAGCCCCCGGACGGTCATCAACTGGGCCTGGAACACCGAGATCTTCCGCAACATCGGCTATGCCTTCCGGCTCACCTTCCTCAACAAATGCGACGAGCTCGAGCGCCAGACGGTGGCCGAGTTCTACCAGCGCTGCTTCGACGAGGAACTCCCCGAGAGCGCAGCGAGCGCGGCGCTGGGGTGATGCGGCGGGCCGCGACCGCTGGTCTGGCTCTCCTGATCCTGACGGGCTGCGGCGCGCCCGAGACGCCTCGGCACGCGGCCACTGGCGGCAGTTGCCAGGTTGCCCGGGTGATCGACGGCGACACGGTCGACATGGCTTGCGCCGACATCGGCACGTTCCGCGCCAGGCTGGTCGGCTACGATACGCCCGAGATAACCTCGCCCGGTTGCGCGCAGGAGCTCGCGCTCGGCAGGCTCGCCCGGCAGCGGCTCACGCAGATCGTTCGCGAGGCCGACCGGGTGGACGCGCAGATGGGCGAGTTTGACCGCTACAATCGGCGTCTCGTGCGACTCGCGTTCGATGGCGAGGATGTCGCGCAGACCCTGGTTTCCGAAGGGCTGGCCGTGGGCTATTCGGGCGGGCGGCGGATCAACTGGTGCGCAAGGCTCGGTTGACGGCGCGGCCCCGGCGGATGAGCCGCTCCATCCACAGCCAATCGCGCGCCTGACCGTCCCCGCGCTTGCCAAGACCCCCGACTTTCGCCCAAACTCGGTCCAAGCCCGGGGCGCGCGCGTCTGAAGCGCCGGGCGGGGGGACGATGATGACAGGACGCAACGCTTGTCTTGCCGCGATCTGGCTGGCGGCCGCGCCGGCGGCGGCCTATGCGCCGGCTGCGCCCGAGCCGCCGGAACCCTCGCTCCTGCCGATGACCGCCGAGATGGTGGCCGCCGATCCGGTGGCGGCCGAGGCGCGGTGCCGGTGGTTCTTCACCTCGCTGTTCGACCGTTACCGGGTGCTGGAGGCGCGGCCCTTCGCGCAGGACGACGGCCCGGCGCAGAGCGCGCTGGAATGGGCGCGGGATGCCTATCTCGCGCTGCAACGTCCGACGCCGGCGGTGCGCGCGGCGATGGAGCTGGAGGGCGAGCTTGACCGGCTCTATGCCGACGCCTTCGGCCCCGCGGTCCAGAGCGATCTGCCCGACCATCCGCTCTACGAGAACGACAGGTCGCTCTGCGCCGGGCTGCTCGGCGTCACCGCCGAGTGAGCGCGCGAGGCGAGGTGCGGCGGGCCGCACTGTGGCTCGGCGCGCTTCTCGCGGCATGCGCCGGACCGGCCTGCGCGCAGTCGCTCGGGCTCGCGCCGCTGACCGACCGGTTCGCTGCCTGTTCGGGCCGGCTGGCCGGGTTGATGGAGCAGCAATGGCTGGGCGACGATCCGGCCTCGGCCGTTACCGAAGCCCAACTCGCCACGATGCGCGAGCTTGCCGCCAGCGTGGCCGCGCCGGACGAGGCGGGCGCCGTGCTCGCCCGCGAGACCGAGGCCAAACTCGCCTTCGAGCGCCTCATCGCGCGCGCCGAGGCACCGGCAGGCGATTGGGCCGAGGCCCGGGCGCGGGACGACATCGCCGCCTGCACCGCGCTCCTGCTGGACTGAGGGCGGCCGCGCCGAAGGGCGGGCGTTCGCGCCCCACCCGGCCCACCGAGACCGCTTGCGCCCGCCCCCCCTTTCGCCCATCTTCACCGCCATGACCAAGCCTGCCGACAACCCCGCCGATCCGTTCAAGAAAGCGCTCGCCGAAGCCACCAAGGTGATGGCGAACGACCGCGAATTGAACGTGACCTATACGGTCGATCCCTCCGGGGTGTCGGGCGAGACGATGCGGCTGCCGCAGGTGACGCGGCGGATGGCGAAGGAAGAGGTGCTGCTGGCGCGCGGCGTGGCCGATGCGCTGGCGCTCCGGCACAGGTTCCACGATGCCGCCACCCATGCGCGCTTCGCGCCGCCGGGCGAGATGGCGCGGGCGCTTTACGAGGCGATGGAGACGGCGCGTTGCGAGGCGATGGGGGCGCGGGTGATGCCGGGCACCGCCTCGAACATCGACCACAAGCTCGCCGACGAGGCGGCGCGGCGCGGCTATCACACGATGACCTCGACCAACGACGCGCCGCTGGCCGAGGCGGCGGGGTATTTCCTGCGCCAGACCGCCACCGGGCGGCCGTTGCCGCCGGGGGCGTCGAACGTGCTCGATCTGTGGCGCGGCTTCATCGAGGGCGAGGCGGGCGACACGTTCCAGGGGCTCGACGCGGTGCTCGACAACCAGGCCGCCTTCGCCCGGTTCGCCCGCCAGGTGATCGACGACCTGGGCTACGGCGACCAGCTCGGCGACGATCCGGACGCGCAGGACGAGAACGAGGAACAGGACGCCGAGAGCGAAGAGGACAGCGCCAACGAGGACGAGGCGCAGGACCAGGAGGGCGAGGAGGACGACAGCGAGGCCCAGCCCGACCAGTCGCAGGAGCCGCAGGACGACCAGAGCGAGGCGCAGGTCACGGTGGACGACCTGTCGGAGCTGGAATCGGGCGAGGAATCCGAGCTGCCCGAGGCCGACATGCCGCCGGAGCTTCCGCCGCTGCCGCCGGCCTCGGAGGCGGACCCGAATTACACCGTCTACGACGATGCGCATGACGAGGAGATCAAGGCCGAAGACCTCGCCGAGGCGGCCGAGCTCGAACGGCTGCGCAATTACCTCGACCAGCAGCTCGAACCGCTCAAAGGCGCGGTCTCGCGGCTCGCCAACAAGCTGCAACGCCGGCTGCAGGCGCAACAGAACCGCTCGTGGGAGTTCGACCTCGAGGAGGGCATCCTCGACGCTGGCCGGCTCGCGCGGGTGGTGGCGAACCCGACGACGCCCTTGAGCTTCAAGGTCGAGAAGGACACCGAGTTTCGCGACACGGTGGTGACGCTGCTCATCGACAATTCCGGCTCGATGCGCGGCAAGCCGATCGAGACCGCCTGCATCACCGCCGACATCGTCGCCGCCGCCTTGGAGCGCTGCTCGATCTCGACCGAGATCCTCGGCTTCACCACCGCCGCGTGGAACGGCGGCGCGTCCGCGAAGGAGTGGAAGGCCGCGGGCAGGCCCGAGGCCCCGGGCCGGCTCAACGATCTCCTGCACATCGTCTACAAATCCCCCGACACGCCGCTCAGGCGCGCCCGCGACATGCTGAGCGCCATGCTGTCGCCCGCCCTGCTCAAGGAAAACGTCGACGGCGAGGCGCTCATCTGGGCGGCCGACCGGATGCTGCGCCGGCCCGAGGCGCGCAAGTTTCTGATCGTGATCTCGGACGGTGCGCCGGTCGACAAGGCGACCATCGATGCCAACGACGACAAGGCGCTGCTCGACCGGCACCTGCGCGGCGCCATCGGCTGGATCACCCGCGAGACCCCGATCGACCTCGCCGCCATCGGGCTCAAGCACGAAGTCGCCGAGTATTACCGCAACTCGGTCCGGATCGACAATGTCGAGGACCTGGCCACCACCGTCATCTCCCTGATCGACACCGCGCTGGTCAGCCGCTAGGGCGGCGATTTCTTCCCAAGACCCCGGTTTTGTGCAGGCGCCTCATCGAGGCGCGCACGCAAGATCGGCGCGGGTTGTGTTTCGCGCCGCTCCCCTGCCCAACCAACCCCGGGCAGCCAAAGGCGCGCGGCCCAGCCTGACCGGATCGGGGGGAGGACGGGCCCGTCCCCTTCCCGGTCCGGTCAAATCGGAACATGGGGAGGGCGAGGTGTCTGCCAGGATCCAGTCACCAACATCGGCCGGGCGGCCACAGCGCAACACGGCGCGCGTCGCGGTGCCTGCGGCGATGCGCCGGCTGCAAAGCGGCGCCTGCGAGATGTCCCTCGGCCTCTATGCCATCGCCGCGCTCGTCCTGCTCACCGGTGCCGCCCGGGCGCATGGCGTGGCGGGGGGCGACGCACTGTTCATCGAGACCACCAGCGGGCTCAAGCCCGGCCCCTGGCTCTACCTCGGCGCCAAGCACATGGTCACCGGTTACGACCATCTGCTGTTTCTCGCGGGCGTGGTCTTCTATCTCTACCGGCTGCGCGACGTGATGATCTACGTCACCCTGTTCTCGCTCGGCCATTCGCTCACCCTGCTCGTCGGCGTACTCGGCCAGTTGCACATGAGCGCCCATCTGGTCGACGGGGTGATCGGGCTGTCGGTGGTCTGGAAAGCGCTCGACAATCTCGGCGCCTTCCGCACCCTGCCCTATTACAATCCCCGCCACGCCGTCTTTGCCTTCGGCCTCGTCCACGGCTTCGGCCTCGCCACCAAGCTGCAGGATTTCGACCTCTCGCCCGACGGGATCGTCGGCAACATCGTCGCCTTCAACATCGGCGTCGAGCTCGGCCAGATCCTGGCGCTCGCGATCATCCTGCTTCTCATCACCTTCTGGCGCAGGCTGCCGGGCTTTGCCGCCCAGGCGGTGGGCGCCAACGTCGTCCTGATGGCGCTCGGTTTCGCCCTCGCCTTCTATCAATTCGCAGGCCTCATCTTTGATCAATTCGCAGGCCTCATCTTTGCAGGAGACCCGACATGACCCAGATGCCCGACGGCGCCCCCGCGCCCCATCTCGACGGCACGAAACTGGCCCTCACGACCGCCGTCACCGCCGCCGCCGCGCTCGCCGCGGTCATCCTCTTCGTGCTGCCCAGCGAATACGGGGTCGATCCCACCGGCTTCGGCGACGCAACCGGGCTCACCGAGCTCGCCGCCNNATCGACAATTCCGGCTCGATGCGGGGGCGGCCGATCTCGATCGCCGCGATCACCGCCGATGTGCTCGCGCGGACGCTCGAACGGGTCGCGGTCAAGGTCGAGATCCTGGGCTTCACCACGCGCGCCTGGAAGGGCGGGCTCGCGCGGGAGAAATGGCTGGCCGAGGGCCGGCCGCAGACGCCGGGGCGGCTCAACGATCTGCGCCACATCATCTACAAATCGGCCGATGCGCCGATGCGGCGGACCCGGGCCAACCTCGGGCTGATGATGAAAGAGGGGCTCTTGAAGGAAAACATCGACGGCGAGGCGCTGGAATGGGCGCACCGGCGGCTCTGTGCGCGGCCGGAGCAGCGCAAGATTCTCGTGGTGATCTCGGACGGCGCGCCGGTCGACGATTCAACCTTGAGCGTCAACCCCGCGAATTTCCTCGAAAAACACCTGCGCGACGTGATCGCGATGGTGGGGCGGCGGCGGATGGTCGAGCTTCTGGCGATCGGCATCGGCCATGACGTGACCCGCTATTACGAGCGCGCGGTGACGATCACCGATGCCGAGCAGCTCGCCGGCGCCGTGACCGAACAGCTCGCGGTGCTGTTCGATCCCGACCCGAGGGCGCGGGCGCGGGTGTTCGGGATGAAGAAGGCGGGATAAACACGCGGCGCGGTCGGGGCCGCACAGTTTAGTTGAGAGGGGGGCGCTGCCCCCCTGTGACCCCCCGGGATATTTCCGGACCAAAGAAGCCGGACCGGGGAAAAGGGGGAAGCGAGATGTTTCAGGATTTCGAGACGACGGCCGATCCGAGCCATGGCCCTGCCCGGCTCGATGCGCTGCGCGACGAGATGGCGCGCGAGGGGCTCGACGGGTTCTTCGTGCCGCGCGCCGACGCCCATCAGGGCGAGTACGTGGCCGATGCCGACAAGCGGCTTGCCTGGCTCACCGGCTTCACCGGGTCGGCGGGCTTCTGTCTCGCGCTCGCGGAAGATGCGGGCGTCTTCGTCGACGGGCGCTACCGCGTGCAGGTGCGCAGCCAGGTCGACCTTGGCGCCTTCACCCCGGTGAACTGGCCGGAGGTGCAGCCGGGCGCCTGGTTGAAGGACAAGCTGCCGGGCGGCGGGCGGATCGGGTTCGACGCCTGGCTGCATACCGCGGGCGAGATCGAGAAGATCGAGGCGGCGCTCGAGGGCAGCGGCATCGTGCTGACGGCGGCCGACAATCTCGTCGACCGGCTCTGGGCCGACCGGCCGGACCCGCCGGGCGGCCACATCCGCCCGCAGCCGATCGAATTCGCCGGCCGGAGCCACGGGGAGAAGCGCGAAGAGCTGGCGGCGGTGTTGCGCGAGGCAGGCCAGCGCGCCGCGGTGCTCACGCTGTCGGACAGCATCGCCTGGCTCCTTAACATCCGCGGCGACGACATTCCGCATGTGCCCATCGTCCAGGGCTTCGCCATCCTGCATGACGACGGGCGGGTCGATCTGTTTACCCATCCGGCGCGGCCGGCGGGGATCGGCGACCATTTCGGCCCGGAAGTAAGCCTCTATCCGGAGGAAAATTTCGAGACCGGGCTGGTCGAGCTCGACGGTCCGGTGCGGGTCGACAAGGCGACCGCGCCGCTCGCAGTCTCGCGCATCCTCGAGGCGGCGGGGATCGCGTTCGCCTGGGGCGAGGATCCCTGCCTGTTGCCGAAGGCGAAAAAGAACCCGGTCGAGATCCAGGGCGCGCGGGCGGCGCATCTGCGCGACGCCGCCGCGATGGTCGAGTTTCTCACCTGGTACGATGCCACGGTGCCGGCCGGCGGGCTCACCGAGATCGACCTCGTGGTCGAGCTCGAAAGCCAGCGCCGGGCGACCAACATGCTGCGCGACATCAGTTTCGAGACCATTTCCGGCTCGGGCCCGAACGGCGCGATCATGCATTACCGAGTGACCCGCGACAGCGACCGCGCGCTTGCACCGGGCGAGCTCGTGGTGCTCGACAGCGGCGGGCAATACGACGACGGCACCACCGACATCACCCGCACCCTGCCGGTGGGCGAGGTGGGCGCGGCCGAGCGCGAGGCCTTTACCCGGGTGCTGCAGGGGATGATCGCGATCAGCCGGGTGCGGTTTCCGAAGGGGCTCGCGGGGCGCGACCTCGACCCGCTCGCGCGCTACCCGCTCTGGCTCGCGCA
This sequence comes from Maritimibacter sp., assembly GCA_020441205.1. Classification (GTDB taxonomy): domain Bacteria; phylum Pseudomonadota; class Alphaproteobacteria; order Rhodobacterales; family Rhodobacteraceae; genus Sinisalibacter. Next base: position 8,100 of record JAGRMO010000186.1, on the reverse strand, counting down.
TCAGGATTTCAACCACGGCACCGGCCATGGCGTCGGCAGCTATCTCAGCGTCCACGAAGGACCGCAGCGGCTGAGCCGGACGGGCGAAGTGGCGCTGGAGCCCGGGATGATCCTGTCGAACGAGCCCGGCTACTATCGCGACGGCGCCTTCGGCATCCGGATCGAGAACCTGATCGTCGTCACCGAGGCCGAGCGGCCCGAGGGCGGCGACGACCGCGAGATGTACGCGTTCGAGACGCTCACCTTCGTGCCGATCGACCGCCGACTCATCGTCGCCGGGATGCTGAATGCCGGCGAACGCGACTGGCTCGACCGCTACCACGCGGAAGTGCTCGAAAAAGTCGCGCCGCTGCTGTCGAAACCGGCAGTTCGCTGGTTGACGGAGGCCTGCGCGCCGATTTGACACGCAATCGGCGCGTGAAACCTGCTAGATATCGGGCGACCTTCAGAAAGGACGCTGCCATGAGCGACGCCATCGAGATCCGCCCGAAACCCGGCCATGTGGTTGTGGTTGCCGGCGGCGCGGTGCTGGGCGAGACCGACCGGGCGCTGGAGCTGATCGAGGACGGCTTCGATCCGGTGGTGTATTTCCCCCGCGACGACCTTGCCATGGTGATGCTCGACGCCTCGGCCAAACGCACCAGCTGCCCGAAGAAGGGCGAGGCCAGCTACTACTCGATCCAGACCAAGTCGACCGTGCTGAAGGACGCGGCCTGGAGCTACGAGGCGCCGATCGACGGGGCCGCCGCCATCGCCGGCTACATTGCCTTCGCGCATCCTTCGGTGAACGTGCTCGACGTCTGAGCGGGCGCGGCCCGGGGCGGCCGCCTGTCAGCTGTGCTCTTCCGCCGCCGTCGCCGCCAGCGCCCGGTTGAACGCCTTCAGCGCGTCGACCTGGTGGAGCGCGCCCCAGAGCTCGGGCGGCTCGCCTTCGCCGGCGATGGTCACCACCGGGATGAAGCTCGCGCGGGCCTGCTCGAACATCGCCATCGCCGCCTCGAGCGTCGCGTTGCCGTCGATGTAGAGACCCTCTTCGATCAGCGCCCAGAGCCTGTCTTCGGGGGCGGTGCCGGCCTCGCCCAGCCGGCGCATTACCGCCGCGACCCGGACGGTGGACATCAGGTAGGCCTGGGGCCCGGCGGCGATGTGGATGCCGCGGTTTTCGAGCTGGGTGAGGAAAAAGCTGCGTTCGACCATCCGCGAGGCGAGCGCGGAGGAGAGCGAGACCGAGGCCATCACCGCGAGCCCCGTCTGCCAGTCGCCGGTCAGTTCGAACACGATGAGCGTGGTCGAGATCGGCGCGCCGAGCACGGCGGCGGCGACCGCACCCATGCCGGCCATGGCGTAGAGCGTCGCCGTGCCGGAGACGTCGGGGAGGATTGCGGTGGCGATGTAGCCGAAGGCGAGGCCGGTGAGCGCGCCCAGCATCAGCGAGGGCGAGAACACGCCGCCGCCCATGCGTCCTGCCATGGTGATCGCGACCGCGACCACCTTGAGGGCGGCGAAAACGATGGCCTCGTGCAGCAGCAGGCTGCCGGTGAGCGCGGCCGAGGTGGTCTCGTAGCCGACGCCGATGATATGGGGAAACCAGATCGCCATCAGGCCGAGCAGCAGGCCCGCGAGCGCCGGGCGCAACACCCGGGGCAGATGGGTGGCGGCCTGCACCTTCGTGCCGATCTCGTCGGCGACGAAGATCGCCTTCATCAGCGCCACCGCCACCGCGCCGGAGACAAGGCCGAGGATCAGGAAGGCGGGGAGCTCGACGTAGAAGGCGACGTCGCCCTGCCCCGGCAGCGCGAACTCGGTGACGCCGCCGAACTCGATCCGGTTGATGACCGTGCCGGCGACCGAAGCGATGGCGATGGGGGCGAAGGCGTGGACGGCGAAGTGGCGCAGCACCACTTCGAGCGCGAAGAGCGCGCCGGCGATGGGGGCGTTGAAGCTCGCCGAGACGGCGGCGGCGACGGCGCAGCCCAGAAGGTCGCGCCCGGTGATGCCGTCGGCGTTGATCCGGCGCGAGACCCAGGCGGAGATGACGGCGGCGAGGTGGACCACCGGGCCCTCACGGCCCGAGGAGCCGCCGGTCGAGAGCGTGATGAACGAGGCGAGCGCGGAGCCGAGGCCGGCGCGCCGCTCGACGCGGCCGTCGCGCAGCGCCGCGCCCTCGATCACGTCGGCGACCGAGCGGACGCGGCCGTCGGGGGTGAACCAGTTGAGGATGATCCCCACCACGAGCCCGCCGATCACCGGCATCGTCAGCACCCAGAACCAGGGCAGCGAACTGGCGTGGGTGTGCAGCCTCGCGATATCGTCGGTGCGGTAGAGCAGCGCCTGCAGCTTCTCGATCCCGAGACGGAACAGGAGTGCGGCGAAGCCCGCGGCCACGCCGATCACCAGGGCGATGAACCAGAACTGGATCTTGCCGGGACCGCGCTCGACCAGCACCCGCCAGGCCTCGGCCAGGGCCGCGCGCTGGCGCGCCAGCAGGTCCGGCAGGAGAGTGGTCCAAAACTTGCGCATCGCATCCCGGCGTCGTGCTTTGCATCGACAGCCGCGCTGACCTGGGGTACCTCGCGTCTCGGGGACGGAGGACCAAAATGACCATAGAGACTGCGATTGTCGCTCTTTCAGACGTTCTAGGCGATCGGCTGAGCCGGTCCAAGTCCGATCTCGACGCGCATGGGATGAGCGAAACCCATTTCGCCCCTGCCCCGCCCGACGCCGTCGCCTATCCCGAAACCACCGACGACGTGAGCCGGATCATGGCGATCTGCCACGCCCACGGTTGCCCGGTCGTCGCCTTCGGCGCGGGTACCGCGCTCGAAGGCCACACGAGCGCGATCCGGGGCGGGGTGAGCCTGAATTTCTCGCGCATGAACAAAGTGTTGAGCGTGCATCCGGGGGATCTGGAGGCGGTGGTGCAGCCCGGGCTTACCCGCGAAGAGCTGAACCGCGAGCTGCGCAACACCGGGTTGTTCTTCTCGGTCGATCCCGGCGCCAATGCCTCGCTCGGGGGCATGGCGGCGACGCGGGCCTCGGGCACCACGGCGGTGCGTTACGGCACGATCCGTGAGAACATCCTCGCGCTCGAAGTGGTGCTGGCGGACGGGCGGGTGATCCGCACCGGCTCGCGGGCGAAGAAATCGTCGTCCGGTTACGATCTGACCGGGCTGTTCCTCGGCTCCGAAGGCACGCTCGGGATCATAACCGAGCTGACCGTCAAGCTGCGCGGCCAGCCCGAGGCGATCTCGGCCGGGGTCTGCGGCTTCGACGCGATCGGCCAGGCGGTGGAGGCGGTGGTCGCGGTGATCCAGATGGGCGTGCCGGTGGCGCGGATCGAGTTCGTCGACACCGAGGCGGTGCGGGCGGTGAACGGCTATTCCGGCACCGATCTGCCCGAGCGGCCGCATCTGTTCGTCGAGTTCCACGGCAGCGTGGCAAGCGCCGCGGAGGACGCGCAGCGCTTCGCCGAGGTGGTGGCCGATTTCGGCGCTTCCGACGTGCGGGTGGCGACGAAGACAGAGGAGCGCAGCGCGCTCTGGACTGCGCGCCACCACGCCTATTGGGCCTGCCTCGGGCTCAGGCCCGGGGCGACGGCAGTGGTCACCGACGTTTGCGTGCCGATCTCGAAACTGGCCGAGGCGGTCGAGGAGACCCGCGCGGATATCGCGGCGAGCTGGATCCCCGGCCCGATCCTCGGCCATGTCGGGGACGGCAATTTCCACGCGATCCTGCTCGTCGACCCGAAGGCGCCGGACGATCTCGGCGAAGCCAAACGGCTGGCCGGGCGGATGGCCGAACGCGCGCTCAGGCTCGGCGGCACGATCACCGGCGAGCACGGCATCGGCATGGGCAAGCTCGGCTACATGGAGGCCGAACACGGGGCGGCCTGGGAGGTGATGGGCGAGATCAAGCGCGCGCTCGATCCGGCCGGCATCCTCAACCCCGGCAAGGTCGTGCGCGGGAACTGAGGCGATGGGCCGGGCCCCGCGCGACTGGCTCGACGGCTGGAAAGCCTGGACAAGGGCGCATGTGCCGCCGGGGCTGCGCTTTGTGCTCGGCCTCGGGTTGATCCTGGGCGGGGTCTTCGGTTTCCTGCCGGTGCTCGGGTTCTGGATGATCCCGCTCGGCGCGGTGATCGCCGGGCTCGACGTGGTACCGCTGTGGCGGCGGTTGACCGGGCGGAGGCGGGAATAATCGGAACTTGTCTTTATGCAGCCAACATGATGCCAAATCGTAGAGGGTGGCGGCATGGATTTGCGGAATTCCGATATCGCAGCCGTCACACTTCCGGAAGCGCAGGCCAAGGCGCTGCAAAACGCCTTGCCGCATCGCCCTAGCCTGCGAGCAGCGCGCGGGCGGCGGCGCGGGCCTCGTCGGTGACGTTTTCGCCCGAGAGCATCCGGGCCACCTCGTCGATCCGCGCGGCCTCGCCGAGGGGCGTCACCCGGGTCAGGGTCTCGCCATTCGTCACCGCCTTGGCCACCAGCCAGTGATGCGCGCCGAGGGCTGCGACCTGGGGCGAATGGGTGACCACCAGCACCTGGCCGCCCTCGTCGGCGAGGGTCTTCAGCCGGCGCCCGACCGCATCCGCCGTGGCGCCGCCGACGCCGCGGTCGATCTCGTCGAAGATCATCGTGAGCCCGGCGGCGTCGCGGGTGAGGCAGACCTTGAGCGCGAGCAGGAAACGCGAGAGCTCGCCGCCCGAGGCGATCTTGTTGAGCGGTCCGCCCGGCGCGCCGGGGTTGGTGGCGACGGTGAAAGTCACCGCGTCGCGCCCTTCGGGGCCGGGGGTGGTCTCGGCGATCTCGGTGGTGAAGACGGCGCGCTCCATCTTCAGCGGTTCGAGCTCGCCGGCCATGGCCGCGTCGAGCCCCCTGGCCGCATCTGCGCGCGCGGCGGTCAGCGCGGTCGCCGCCACGTCATAGGCCACGGACGCCGCATCACGCGCCTTGGCAAGCGCGGCGATGTCGTCGGCGCCCTTGTCGAGCGCGGCGAGCCGGGCAGCGATGCCGGCGGCGAATGCGCCGAGATCGTCCGGGGCGACGCCGTGCTTGCGCGCGGCCGCGCGGATCGCGAACAGCCGTTCCTCGACGCGTTCGAGCTCGGACGGGTCGAAGGCCAGCGCCTCGAGCGCCGCCTCTACGCCGTCGACGGCTTCGCCCAGTTCGGCGAGCGCGCGGCCGAGCGCCGAGATCGGCGCTTCCAGCGCGCCGTCGGCCTTGTCGGCCACGCCTTCGAGCCAGCGCAGCGCGTCGCCCATCCGGCCCTCGGCGCCCTCGCCGCTGCCGAGCGCCTGGGCGGCCTTTTCGACATCCTCGCCGATCCGCTGGCCGGCCTGCATCAGCCGGCGGCGGGCGTCGAGCTCGGCATCCTCGCCGGGTTCCGGTGCGAGCTTGGCGAGCTCTTTGCCGGCGTGGCGCAGGAAATCCTCCTCGGCCCGGGCCGAGGCGAGCCGGTCCTCGGCCTCGACCAGCGCCGTCTCGGCGGTGCGCAGCTTGTTCCAGGCCGCGCGCACGGTTTCGACCGGACCCGCGAGCGCGCCGAATTCGTCGAGCAGCGCGCGGTGGACCCGCGGGTTCAGGAGGCCGCGGTCGTCCTGCTGGCCATGCAGTTCGACCAGCGTGTCGGAGAGCGCGCGCAGCACGTCGCCGGAGGCGCGCCGGTCGTTGACCCAAGCGGTCTTTCGGCCGTCCTGCTGGTTGACGCGGCGCAGGATGAGCTCGGGCCCGCCGGGGAGGCCCGCCTCGGCCAGCACGGCCTGGGCCGGGTGCGCGGCGTCGATGTCGAAGACCGCGACCACCTCGCCCTGTTCGGCGCCGGCGCGCACCAGTTCGGCCCGGCCGCGCCAGCCGAGAACGAAGCCGAGCGCGTCGAGCAGGATCGACTTGCCCGCGCCGGTCTCGCCGGTGAGCACGTTGAGCCCGGGGCGGAACTCGAGGTCCAGCCGGTCGATGATGATCATGTCCCGGATGTCGAGGCTACGCAGCATGGCGGGTCATCACCCCCGAATTCACCTTTGACTCGCGGCGCCTAGAGCCACTCGCCCTTGATGAGCTGACGGTAGAGCGCGGCGAGCCAGTTGTTGCCCTTGGCCTCCGGCTTCAGCCCGTTCTTGGTGAGCAGCGCGTAGCTGTCTTCGTACCAGACGGTGGACTGGAAGTTGTGGCCGAGGATGGCGCCCGCGGTCTGGGCCTCGTCGGTGAGGCCGAGCAGGAGATAGCCCTCGACCAGCCGGTGCAGCGCCTCGGGCGTGTGCGACGTGGTCTGGTATTGCTCGACCACGACGCGGAAGCGGTTGACCGCGGCCGAGTAGTGCTTGCGCTTGAGGTAGTAGCGGCCGATCTCCATCTCCTTGCCCGCGAGGTGATCGAAGGCGAGATCGAATTTCAGGATCGCCGAACGGGCGTATTCGGTATCGGGGTATTTCTCGATCACCTCGCGCAGCGCCTGCAGCGCCTGGAAGGTGAGCCCCTGGTCGCGGCCGATGGCGTCGATCTGGTCGTAGTAACTCAGCGCCAGAAGGTACTGGGCATAGGCCGCATCCTCGTCGCCTGGATAGAAATCGAGGAAGCGCGAGGCAGCGGCGCGGGCTTCGTCGAACTTGCGGTCCTTGTGGTAGGTGAAGGCCTGCATGATCAGCGCACGCTTGGCGATCTTGGAATAGGGATAGAGCCGCTCGACCTCGCCGAACCACTTGGCGGCGTCGTCGTAGTTGCCATTTTCGAGATCATATTCGCCACGGCGGAAGATCTCTTCGGCCGAATAGCTCTCGATCGGCTTTTCCTCGACGCTGCGGTTGGCGAACAGGCTGGAGAACCAGCCGCCGCCCCCGCCGCCCGTGCCCTGCGAACAGGCGCTGAGCCCGGCCACGAGGCCAAGCATCGCGACGGCGCCGACGGTCCGGCGGATGATTCTGGTGCCCCTGTCGCGCCGCATGTCGTGCATGTTTCGCGCCTACCCCTGCAAAATGATTCACCCGATGCCTTGCGGCGTCGGGTCCAGCCTGCCCATCCCTAGCACATATGATCGCGGGGCAAAATGGTTTCGGGCGCGGAAAATCCGGCGTCTGATCGGCGCGCCCCGGGCACGGGCGGGCTTTTGCCAAGCGCTTGTCGGAAAAGGAAAAGGGGCCGGTCGGAACCGGCCCTTTGCTGGCGAAAGTCGCCCGATCAGTTGGCCTGGCGGCGCAGGAAGGCGGGAATCTCCACCCGCTCATGCTCCGGGTCGGGTTCGGGGTCGTCGCGGCCACGGGCGCCGTGCATCGGCGGCTGCTGGCGCGGCGCGGCGGGCGCGGAATGAACCTCCTGGGTGCCGGTCATCCGGTTGATGAGCGAGTTGATCCCGAACCGCGGCCGATTGTCGCCGGCGGTCTGCGGCTGGGCCAGGGGCTGTTCGGCGCGCACCGGGTTGGACCGGGCCGCGGCCGCTTTCAGGCGCTGCAGCGCTTCGGCCGAGGGCGTGCCCGGCTGCGGCGCCTTGGGGGCCACGAACTGCGCCACCTGGGCGCGGTCGCCGCCGCCGCCCGGCGCGGAGGTCGGCGCGGTATGGCGCGGGGCCGAGGCACGGGGCTGGTACGCTGGCGCCGGCAGGTCGTCATCGCCCCCGTGGAAAAAATTGTCGCGTGTCCCCGCGATCTCTTCCTCGATGTCGCCGTCCCAGAAGTTGGGCTCTTCGGCAATATCGTCCATCGGGTGGCCGGTTTCGATCGCGGCGGCGGCGGCGATGGCGCGCGGCGCCTCGGCCTCGAGCTTCTGCTCGACATCCTGCGGCGAGTGCAGCGGCTCGGACATGCGCCGGCGCGGCACCGGCATTTCCTGGGTCGCGGTCGCGGCGTCGATGCCGGTGGCGACGACGGAGACGCGGATGAAGCCGTCGAGATTGGGGTCGAGGGTGGAGCCGACGATGATGTTGGCCTCGGGGTCGACCATCTCGCGGATCCGGTTGGCGGCCTCGTCGAGCTCGAACAGGGTGAGGTCGTAGCCGCCGGTGATGTTGATGAGCACGCCCTTGGCGCCCTTGAGGCTGATCTCGTTCAGCAGCGGGTTGGCGATCGCCTTTTCGGCTGTTTGGATGGCGCGGTCTTCGTTCTCTGTGTCG
>JAGRMO010000185.1 GCA_020441205.1 Maritimibacter sp. | reverse complement strand
CGCATGTTCTCGATCGCCGCCGCCGGCCCCGCGGTGCAACCGCCGAAGGTCGAGATGTCGCGGAAATGGTTGAGCGGGTCGGCGGCGTCGTCCTTGAACATCGCGAAGACCTCTTCGGTGGTCACGGTGATGCCGATGGCGGCATAGCCCGAGGCCACGCCCTTCGCCAGGGTGACGAAATCGGGCCTGATCCCGTAATGCTCGTAGCCGAACCAGGTGCCGGTCCGACCCATGCCGCAGACCACTTCGTCGATATGCAGGAGGATGTCGTAGCGCTGGCAGATCTCCTGCACGCGCGGCCAGTAGCCCTCGGGCGGCAGGATGACGCCGCCGCCCGCCGTGATCGGCTCGAGGGTGATCGCGCCCACGGTGTCGGGGCCTTCGCGCAGGATCACCTCCTCGATCGCCTCGGCGGCGCGGGCGCCGTACTCCTCGCCGCTCAGATCCCACTGGGCGCGGTATTCGAGGCAATGGGGCACGCGGACGAAGCCGTCGGGGAAGGGGCCGTATTGCGCGTTGCGCTGGTCCTGGCCGCCGGCCGACATCGTGCCGATGGTGCCGCCGTGGTAGTCGCGCTCGCGGTAGAGGATCTTGTACTTCTTGCCGCCGTAGCGCTTGTGCGCGATCTGGCGGACCATCTTGTAGACCTTCTCGTTCGCCTCCGAGCCCGAGTTGGCATAGTAGACCCGCGCGAGCCCCGGCATCTTGGCCACGAGCTTCTCGGCATAGACCGCGCCGGGGATCGAGCCGCCGACGGCGGCGAAATAGTTGAGCTTGATGAGCTGCTCGGCGATCGCCTGCACGATGGTCTCGCGGCCGTAGCCGACGTTCACCGTCCAGACCGCGCCCGAGACCGCGTCGAGATATTCGCGGCCGTTGGTATCCCAGACCCGCATCCCCTTGCCCTCGACGATGATCCGCGGATCGGCGGTCTCGAAGGCCTTGTGCTGGATCAGGTGGTGCCAGACATGGGCCTTGTCGGCCTCGACCACGTGGCGGATGTCGTTCTCGTTGAAACCGTCCATGATATGCTCCGAAGTGAGGGCAGAATTTGATCAAACGTAAGGATATGCGCGGGCGCTGTCCATCTGGATTGCGCGTGGCCGCCTAGCGTGCCGTATCCACGCGCCTCCGGCGCAAAGTACGCACGCGCCTCCGGCGCGATGACAAACCGGGCGGCGCGGTGTAAACCCAACGAAAACGGGGGAGGGACGATGCCGCATCTGAGTTTCGAGTATTCGCGCGGGCTTGGGCAGATCTGCGATCTCGACGCCTTCGCGGCGGTCTGCCGCGACGCGCTGGTGGCCACCGGCGCCTGCCCGCTCGGCGGCATCAGGGTGCGGGGCTTCGAGGCCGATGTGCAGGCCATCGCCGACAGCGGCAATTACCATTTCTGCGATATGGTGCTGCGGCTCGGGGAGGGGCGCGACGACGCCACCCGGGGCCGCATCGCCGATACGCTCTATGCCGCCGCCGAGGCGGCGCTCCGGCCCGGGCTCGGCGACACGCCCTTCATTCTCAGCCTCGAGGTGCAGGAAATCGCCTCGGAATTCTCGCGCAAGTCCTGGTCGACGATCCACGCGGCGTTAAAGACCAAGGCACCGAAGGACCACGGCGCATGAAGAGCTACGACCGGGCGCTTCCCATCGCATTGCTCAGGGCGCGCGAGGCGACGCTGGCGCCGTTCCGGCGCGAGCTCGACGCGATCGGGCTCACGGTGCAGCAATGGCGGGTGATCCGGGTGCTGGCCGAGGGCGAGGCGCGCACCGCGGGCGAACTCAGCGCGCTCTGCGTGCTGATGCCGCCCTCGCTCAGCCGGATCCTCAAGACGCTGACGGCGCACGGGCTGATCGCGCGGGTCGAGGACGAAGACGCGCGCCGGGTGCGGGTCCGGCTGACCCCCGCGGGGCACGAGAAATACCACGAGATGGCGGGCAAGTCGGCGGCGATCTACGCCCGGCTCGAAGCCGCCTTCGGCACCGCGCGGATGGAGCAATTGCTCGATCTGCTTACCGATCTGCGCGAAACCGCCGACCGGCTCAACGGAGAGGTTGACAGCGGCGCCGGATAAACTTAACACGTTAAGTAAATCGGCGGAGACCTCCATGACACAGCTCGACGACAACCTCGCCAAGGCGCAGGGCTATCTGGCCCACTGGCGCGACGGCGGGGTAATGAACCATATTGCCGGCGCGTCGGTGCCCGCCGCCTCCGGGGCGAGCTTCGACAATCGCTCGCCGGTCGACGGCGCGGCGCTCGGGCCGGTCGCACGCGGCGGGGCGGCGGATGTCAATGCGGCGGCGAAAGCCGCGAAGGCGGCGTTCCCGGCCTGGGCCGGGCTCTCGGGGGCGGAGCGGCGCAAGATCCTGCACCGGGTCGCCGACGGGATCGAGGCGCGGGCCGAAGAGATCGCCTTCACCGAATGCATGGACACTGGCCAGGCGCTGAAATTCATGTCGAAGGCGGCGCTGCGCGGTGCGCAGAACTTCCGCTTCTACGCCGACAAGGCGCCCGAGGCGCGCGACGGCAAGTCGATGTTCGGGCCCGGGCAGATGAACGTCTCGTCGCGGGTGCCCATCGGCCCGGTCGGCGTCATCACGCCCTGGAACACGCCGTTCATGCTGTCGACCTGGAAGATCGCCCCCGCGCTCGCCGCCGGCTGCACCGTTGTGCACAAGCCGGCCGAGCTCTCGCCGATGACGGCCAAGCTGCTCGTCGAGATCGCCGAAGAGGCGGGGCTGCCCGCCGGGGTGTGGAACCTGGTCAACGGGTTCGGCGAAGAGGCGGGGCGCGCGCTCTGCGAACATCCCGACATCAAGGCCATCGCCTTCATCGGCGAAAGCGCCACCGGCAAGCTGATCGTCGCCCAGGGGGCGGGGACGCTCAAGCGCGTGCATCTCGAGCTCGGCGGCAAGAACCCGGTGATCGTCTTCGCCGATGCTGATCTCGAACGCGCCGCCGACGCGGCGGTATTCATGATCTACTCGCTGAACGGCGAGCGCTGCACCTCGTCGTCGCGGCTGCTGGTCGAGGCGTCGGTCTACGACGAGGTCACCCGGCTGGTGGCCGAGAAGGCCGCGCGGATCAAGGTGGGCCACCCGCTCGATCCCGAGACGGTGATCGGGCCGCTGATCGGTGCCGAACACGAGGCCAAGGTTCTGTCCTACATGGACAAGGCCCGGGCCGAGGGGGCGACGATCGCGGTCGGCGGCGAGAAGGCCGGCGAAGCCGGGCATTACGTGCGGCCCACGCTGTTCACCGGGGCGACGAATGCGATGGCCATCGCGCGCGAAGAGATCTTCGGGCCGGTGCTGACGGCGATCCCGTTCGAGAGCGAGGACGAGGCGGTGGCCGTGGCCAACGATACCGACTACGGGCTCGCGGCCTATCTCTGGACCTCCGACGTGACCCGCGCGCTCAGGATCACCGACCGGCTGGAAGCGGGGATGATCTGGGTGAATTCCGAGAACCTGCGCCATCTGCCGACCCCGTTCGGTGGCGCCAAGGCCTCCGGCATCGGCCGCGACGGCGGCGATTATTCGTTCGATTTCTACATGGAAACCAAGAACGTGGCGTTCGCGACGACCGAACACCGCATTCCGAAACTGGGCGGGTAAGGCGTTTCGAAACGCCTTGCCAAGCGGTTTCGAAACCGCTTGGTCCTCCGCCCGACAGGGAGAGACAGATGGGAGAACTGGTCTTCGCCGCGAAGGTCACGCATGTGCCGACGATGCTGATCTCGCTGAAGGACGGCCCGCTCAAGGGCACCCGAAAGAACGCCATCGACGGCCATATCGAGATCGGCCGGCGGATGCGGGCGCTCGGGGTGACCACGGTGGTGGTGGTCGACACCCACTGGCTGGTCAACTCGGGCTACCACATCAACGCCAAGGCGCATTTCTCGGGCACCTATGCGTCGAACGAGTTTCCCCAGTTCATCGACCGGCTGGACTACGACCATCCCGGCAACCCGGAGCTCGGCAATGCGATTGCGAAGATCGCGACCGAGGAGAAGGGGGTCTACATGCTCTCGCATCAGGTCGAGGCGCTGGAACTCGAATACGGCACGCTGGTGCCGATGCATTTCATGGACCCGGACGGCGATTTCAAGGTGGTGAGCATTGCCGGCTGGTGCGAGGCGCACCGGCATTCGAGCTCGCGCAAAGTGGGCGAGGCGATCCGCGCGGCGATCGAGGCGTCCGACGAGAAGGTGGCACTGCTCGCGTCGGGTTCGTTCAGCCACCGGCTGTTTCCGACCGAGGAATATGCCGCCAAGAACGGCACGTTCAACATCAGCCGCGAGTTCAACCGCCAGGTCGATCTGATGATGATCGAGATGTGGAAGCGGGGCGACTGGGCGACCTTCCTCGAATGCCTGCCGGATTACGCCGAGTATTGTTCTGGCGAGGGCGACATGCACGACACGGTGATGCTGTTCGGCGCGCTGGGCTGGGACAAGTATGTCGGCAAGGCCGAGCTTCTGGGCGAGTATTTCCCGTCGTCGGGCACCGGCCAGGCCAATCTCGTGCTGCCGGTCGAGGGCATGGCATGAGGCTCGCGAGCTATTCGGTCGCGGGCGTCGGTTATTGGGGCGCGGTGGGCGACGGCGGGATGATCGCGCTGTCGCCGGAGTTTCCGGGCTGGCCCAGCCTGCGCGAGGTGATCGAGGCGGGCGCGCTCGGCGAGGTTGTCGCGGCCGCCGAGGGTCGCGCGGTGACGCATCCCGACGGCACGTTTCGCTGGGAGATCCCGATCCCGCGCCCCGAGAAGATCCTTTGCGTGGGCGTGAACTACCCGGATCGCAACGCCGAGTACAAAGACGGGCAGGACGCGCCGCCGAACCCCTCGCTGTTCGTCCGTTTCGCCCGCAGCTTCGTGGGCGAAGGCGAGGCGCTGGTGCGTCCGCCCGAGAGCGACCAGCTCGATTACGAGGGCGAGGTGGTGATCGTGATCGGGCGGGAGGGCCGGCGGATACCGCAGGCGCGGGCCTGGGACCATATTGCCGCGATCACGCTCGCCAACGAGGGCACGCTGCGCGATTGGGTGCGTCACGCCAAGTTCAACGTGACCCAGGGCAAGAATTTCGATGCCTCCGGGTCGATCGGCCCCTGGCTGGTGCCGTTCGAGCGCCCGGCGCAGCTCGAGGACATCGCACTCGAGACAAGGGTGAACGGCGAGCTTCGTCAGTCCGACCGCACGTCGCGGATGATCTTCCCGTTTCCGAAGATCGTCGAATACATCTCGACCTTCACCACGCTGGTTCCGGGCGACGTGATTCTCTGCGGGACGCCCACCGGGGCGGGGGCGCGGCGCGATCCGCCGGTGTGGCTGAAGCCCGGAGACGTGGTGGAAATACGCGCCGAAGGGATCGGGACGCTCACGAATCCGATCCGCGACGAGGTGCGGCCCGGATAAACGCGGGGTTGACCCAGCGACGCAGGGCCGCAGCTCGGCTTTTCCTTTGACAGTTTGGTCAAACAGGCGCAGAGTTATAGGGTCGAAAGGCGAGAGGGGTTTACGTCGCACCCGTATTCCTCCGCCGGCGGCGAGATCCGCCGGCACGTCGAAGGCAACTAAGGGGAATCCGGAAAGGGCGGTCGTGAAGGCCGCCCTTTTCCTTTGCCCCTGCGCTCTACGGCCCGTAGTGCCGCACCTCGACCCGCGGCCGCGCGCCGCCGCCCGGCAGGGTGACGATGTGGATCTCGCCGAACTGCACCGGCGGTTTGATCGCGAGGCCGAGCTCGGCGTAGAGCAGGCCGAGATTCTCCTGGTTGCCGACCCAGAGCACCGTCTGTCCGGGATAGGCGGTGAGCAGCTTGCGGCCCACGCCCATCGCCTCGAGGTTGTGCACCGCGAGCCCGCGGGCCTCGGCCAGGGGCGTCGCGGTGGCGATGTTGCGCGGGCGCGGCGTGGTGTAGATAGCGTCGATCTCGATGTCCGCCAGCGCGTCCGGCAGGGTCGCGGCGCGGGCGACGCCGGTCTGGTTCAGCATCGCGAAAGTGCGGTCGGCATGGCGCATCACGATCAGCCTTCCGTGCAGGTCGTCGGGCGTGTCGGTGCAGCCGGCGAGCAGGGCGCCGGCCCCGGCGGCGAGGGCGAGAAAAGTTCTGCGGTCCATGTCACCTCCAGTCGCCGGTCCCGTCGCGGGGCAGGCTAGGCCGGCGGGGCGGCGCTGTCCACCGGGGCATGTGGCATGGGCGACACGTCCGCGGCGTCCCGCCGTCCGGGCGGGCGGCAATCCCTCGCCCCGGCCGGCTGCCCCCGGTATCTTCGCCGCATCGGGGACAGGGGGGCTGACATGGCCAGGGGCATTCTCACGACGATCCGGCATCTCGCGGCGGCGGCGGCGCTGACGGTGGGCCTCCTGCCATCGGTGGCCCGCGCGCAGGACAGCCTCGCGAGCTTCACCTGGCCCGACCATCCCTTCGCCCGCACCCTGCCGGACGCTTTGTTCGTCGATACCGGCGAGGCGCGGTTCCAGAAGGCGGGCCGCGCGCTCGCGCAGTCCTGGGGCGGGATCGGCGCCGAGCTCGGCCAGATCGCCACCTTCCCGCTCTCCGATCCCGCCACCTTCGGCGCCTTCGCCCTCGGTGTCGGGGCGCTGACGCTCGTCGACAAGCCGACGACGGTGCTCTACCAGAAGACGTTCCTGCCGGTGGGCGAGAAGTTCAACCTGCCCCGTCTCGTGCAGGTGCGCGGGCTGACGATCGACGCGCAATACCTCGCCCTCGGGGTCGCCGGCACCTATGCCTACGGGCTTGCCGCCAACGACGAACGCGCCCAGGTCGCGGCGCTGCTCGCGACCAAGGCGGTGGCCTATTCCTATCTCACCTCGCACCTGATCCTGAAGACCGCCTTCGGCCGGGTGCGCCCGGTGCAGGATCTCGACGGCCACACCGGCCCCACCGGCGATTACACCACCAGTCCGTTCGAGTTCTTCCGCTCGACCGGGGTCCATTTCGACACGCATCCCTATGCGACGGGCATGCCGTCCTTCCATTTCACGATGTATTTCTCCACCGCCCGGGTCTATTCGGGCGTCTACGACAATTACGTCATCCCCTATGGCATCGCCGCGGCGCTGGCGCTGCAATCGGCCGAGGGGCACAATCACTGGGTGTCCGACATGGTCGCGGGTGCGCTGATCGGCACCGGGATCGGCAACGTGATCCTGTCGAATTACGAAGACCGCCGCGGGGTTTCCGCCATGGTCACACCGATCGCCAGCTCGAAGGGCGTGGGCCTCGGGCTGCAGATGTCGTTCTAGGCCGGACGCACCCCGCGCCGGTCAGTCGCCGAAGCGCAGCCGGCGGATCGCGCCTGCCCGGTCGCCCTGCATCGTGACGATGGCGATGTCGCCGTAGTCCAGCGGGGCGTCGCCGGATGCGCCGATCTGCTCCCAGAGGGCCGCGATGTTGTCGCTGTTGCCGACCCAGACCGAGGTGCCGGTGGGTTGGCGACGGAACAGGGCGCCGGCAAGGTCCGTGGCCTGCACCTCCTGAAGCTCGATCCCGCGCGCCTGGGCAAGCGGGGCGGCACTGTCCTTGTTGCGCTGTTTTGCGGGCACGAAGATCGCGTTGATCGGCTCGCCGGCAAGCGCTGCGGGCAGGGCGGCTGCGCGTGCAAGGCCGGCCGCGTTCAGGTCTTCCCCGGTGCGCTCGGTGTGGCGCAGAACGATCAGCCGTCTTGCGGGGGCGCCCGATGTCCCGGACGGCACGGTGTCGCATCCGGCGAGGGTGGCGGTGGCGGCGAGGCCAGCCAGAAAGTTGCGGCGTTGCATGGGCTGTCCCTCCTGTCTTGTCGCTGCGTAAGCCTAAGGCCCGCCAGACGCGGCTGTAAACCTTCGCGGCCCGCCCCGCCGCCCGTCGAGGGGCTTGATTTACCACGCCCCGGGCCTCAGGCTGGCGCGGACGGGCGCCGACCGGGCCCCGAAAAACTGGGAGGAAACGACATGACCCTTGACCGTGCGGTGCTGGCTTTCGCCGGCGTGATGACCCTTCTGAGCGTGGCGCTCACCGTCTGGGTGCACCCGGCCTGGATGTGGTTCACCGTCTTCATCGGGCTGAACCTGCTGCAATCGTCTTTCACCGGCCTTTGCCCCGCCGCCTGGGTGTTCCGCAAGCTCGGCTTCAAGCCGGGCGAAGCCTTCCAGTAAGATCCCGTCCAACGCACAAGCGGTGCCGCAGACGCGCGTCGTCTGCGGCGTGTGGTGAATATTGCGCAGGAGTTGCCATGGCCGAGCAAATGATCAGCCGTTTTCCCGTCCCCTCGCTCGACGAGATGCCGGACGATATCCGCGCCCGGCTCGAAGCGGTGCAAGAGAAGGCCGGGTTCATTCCCAACGTGTTTCTCGCGCAGGCCTGGCGGCCGGACGAGTTTCGCGCCTTCTTCGCCTATCACGACGCGCTGATGGAACGGGACAGCGGGCTCACGATTGCCGAACGCGAAATGATCGTCGTCACCACCTCGGCCGCCAACCAGTGCCAGTATTGCGTCATCGCGCATGGCGCGATCCTGCGGATCCGGGCCAAGAACCCGCTGATCGCCGATCAGGTGGCGGTGAACTACCGCAAGGCCGACATCACCCCCCGCCAGCGGGCGATGCTCGATTTCGCGATGAAGGTTTCGGGGGCCGCCTACGAGGTGTCGGATGCCGATTTCGCCGCGCTGAAGGAGCACGGGTTCAGCCTCGACGACATCTGGGACATCGCGGGCATCTCCGCCTTCTTCGGGTTGTCGAACCGGATGGCGAATGTGATGAGCACCCGGCCGAACGACGAGTTCTACACGATGGGACGCGAGAAGCGCGGCTGAGAGCGGCTCTGTCGAGGCGTCAGCCGGGGGCCTTGCCGAAGCCGGGCAGGCACTTGGCCTCGCTCACCCAGGCGGCAAGCTGGCCCGGGTCGAGCGTATCCGTTTCACCCAGGTCGAGCGCGCCGTTGGGCGTGATCTTCAGGGCGACGGGCAGGGGCGGGGTGAGCGTCTGGCCGTCGAAGAAGGTCAGTTTGAGGTGCCGCTTGAACGGGTTCAGCGCGAGGAAGAAGCTGCCGCCCTTGGTGCCGTACCAGGCCCCGTTGTAGCGGATCGCCTTGGCGACGCCGGGCAGGGTTTCGGTGACGATCCGGTCGATCTCGCGGGCGCGGTCGGCCTGCCAGCCGGGCAGGAGGTCGATCCAGCGTTGCACCGGTGCGTCGCCGTCGGATTTGCCCACGGCATAGTGCGGCGGCAGTTTGCCTTGGGCGATCAGCTCGGCATTGGTCTTGCCCGATTTTTTCATGTCGCGCGGTCCTGATTTGACGGCCATGCTATCCCTGATAGCCTCTGTCGCATAGCCGATCCGGAGCGCGCGATGAAATCCTATCCCGATGTCGATGCCTATCTTGCCGCGCGTGGGGCGTGGAAGGACGAGATGGCGGCGCTCAGGGCCATCGTGCTGTCTGCCGGGGTCGAGGAGGCGGTGAAATGGGGCAAGCCCTGCTACGCCGCGCCGGGCGGCGGCAATATCGCGATCATACAGCCGTTCAAGGAGTTTCTCGCGCTTTTGTTCGTGAAAGGGGCGCTGATGCGCGATGCGGCCGGGCTGCTGGAGGAGCAGGGCGAGAATACCCGTTCGGCCAAGCGGATGGTGTTTCGCTCGGTTGCCGAGGTCGAGGCGCGGGCGGCGACGCTGCGGGCCTACATTGCCGAAGCGCTGGCGTTGGAGGCCGACGGGGCGAAGGTGGATTTCGCGGGCACGCGCGAGGTGGCGTTGCCCGAAGAGCTGGTCGACGCGCTCGACGCCGATCCGGCTTTGGCCTCGGCCTGGGCCGCGCTGACGCCGGGGCGGCAGCGGAGCTGGGTCATTCATGTGTCGGGGGCGAAGCAATCGGCGACGCGCGCTGCGCGGATCGAGAAGGCGTCGGCGAAGATCTTCGCTGGCAAAGGGCTCAACGACCGCTGAGCGGGCGAAGGCGGGCGAAGGTTTTTGGTTGCGCTAACGTAAATGAAAACAATGGCTTGACCATGTGTCCGAGTTCGCCCACCCTTCGCCCGGCGATGAAAAAGGGCGGGGTTTCGGCCCGCCCTGCCCATGGAATCGCGGCCTGATCCCGGTCAGGCGTGCTGATGCCGCGTCAACGGGTGGGCGATCCGGGCCGCCAGAGCGCGGACCCCTGCTCGGATCGCCTGGGCCCGAAGGGCCTGCGCTTCGCGGATGATCTGCTCGCGCCGCTCGTAGCTCCGGGCGTCCTTGATTTGCTGTGCCATGGTCCTGCTCGTTCGTTACTGAAGTGCCGGGTATCTATGCGGCTTTCCCCGGCCCCGCATCCCCCAATCGCGGGAGCCCGCCATGCGTCCGGCGCATGGAAGGGCGGTTTGCGGCGGGAAACCGCGGAGCGGACTGCCGTGCCGCGAGGTCGGGATTGACTTCGCATCGGACGGAACCCAGGTCTGCCCCGAACGTTAAACAACGACACAACAGCGAATGGAGCAGGATATGTCTGAGATGATCGTGGTGACCCAAACCAAGACCAAGCGCCGCAAGGCGAGCCTGGGGGCGCTGGCCGCGCTCCTCGCGGCGGGCCTCACGGGCGGTGCCGCGCTCGGCCAGGACGGCGGCAAGGCCGGCACGCTCACCTGCGAAGGCGAGGGCGGCTGGGGCGCGATCATTACGTCGGAAAAGACCTTCGACTGCGTCTACACCGGCCTCGGCGGGGCGAAAGAAGCCTACAAGGGCACGATCCGCAAGTTCGGCCTCGATCTGGGCGTGACCGACAAATCGGCGCTGGCCTGGATCGTCGTCGGCCCCGAGACCTACGCGAGCGACCAGTACACCCCCGGCGGGCTCGCCGGCACCTACCGCGGCGTCGGCGCCGAGGTGACCGCCGGCACCGGCGTGGGCGCAAACGTGCTGTTCGGCGAGGGCGAGAGCGTGTTCTCGCTGCAGCCGGTGAGCGTGCAGATGCAGACCGGTCTGTCGATCGCGGCGGGGGTGCAGACGATGACCCTCGATTTCGTCGGCACGGTCGTCGAATAGGGCTTCGTCCCGGCTTGAGGCGGGTCAACGACAGGCCGGCCATCGAGCCCTAGACTGGCGCCGTTCGTCAACGAACCCTGGCCCGGGCCTCGTTCCGGGAGAAAGGAGGGGTATGATGAACGGCGCAATCCTCTACGACACCAAGTACGGCGCGACCGAGCAATATGCCCGGTGGATCGGCGAGGCGAGTGGGCTGCCGGTGTTTTCCCTGGCCGCGCCCGAGGCCGACCCGGAGCGGTACGATTTCGTCGTGCTCGGGAGCCCGGTGATTTCCCAAAGGGTGCTGGTGCGGGCCTGGGTCGCGCTGCATCTCGCAGGGCTGCTCGCGCGGCCGGTGATCCTGTTCACCGTCTCGGGCACCGGGGTGGGAGCGCGGCTCGACGGCTGGGTCCGGGACAGCCTGCCCGCGGCCTTCCTCGACCACGCCCGGCATTTCGCGCTGCGGGGCCGGCTGGAGCCGCGAAAGCTCGGGCTCTACGACCGGCTCAAGCTGCAGATTGGCGGCGGGGCGGATCCGGACGGCGTGGCGGCCCGGGGTGAGATCGCCGGGTTCGACTTCATGGATCGCGCCGCGATCGGGCCGGTGGTGGCGGCGGCGCGGCGGTTCGCGCGGGCCGCGGCGGCGTGAGCGAGTTTCGGGTCCGCGCACGGGGTGGGCGAACTCGGACGGTGTGGCAAGGTATTGATTTTGTTACTGGTAGCGCTAACTGCGCGCGGGCGGGCGAGGGTGCGGTCGCCCGGTCGGGACCGGTCCCGCGCGGGTTCAGCCGAACTTGTCGAGCTGGGCAAAGAAGGAGCGGTGGTCGATGTATTGGGTGCCGTCGCAGGAGAACGACATGTTGATCATGCCGTTGATCCGGTTGATCGCGCCGTTCCTGAGATAAAGCGTCTCGTCGGTGAGGCGCAGCCGGCGGAACTCGGCGAGGACGCGGCCGGTCTGGCCTTCGTCGATCAGCGCCTCGCGGCCCGCGTAGTCGGCATCGGGGAAACGGTCGAGGAAGCCGGGCTCCAGCACTTCTTCGCGGACGAATTTCTCGTAGGTGAACGGGTCGCTGGCGAACCAGAGGGTGAGCTGGCTCGAGGAATAATGGATCTTGGTGTGGAACACGCCCTTGCGGGTCAGGAGCGCGAGGACGGTGTCGTGGATCTGAGCAATGGCCGCATCGAACACGCTCTCGGCGCGGGTCTGGTCGAAGAGCTGGGCCCGGATGGACGGGTCGCCCTTGATCTGCATCCATCTGGTGGGCATGGGCGGCTCCTTGGGGAGGGACTCGTCATGGGCCAGCTTAGCTGGGGTGCCCGAATTTTGGCAACGGGTTCGGACGGCAAGGGCGGTGTCCCGAGGGGTTGGCGAACTCGGACGCGCAGTCAAGGTATTGATTTTTCTGCCGGTAGCGCCAACAGTGCAAAGGCGGGCGAAGGGCCGGGCGAGGGTGGGTGTTAACCCAACATAGACAAAGACCCGGCACGATGACGGAATGTCGAATTACATCCGCATGTATCGCCCCGGGGGCACGTTTTTCTTCACCGTGACGCTCGCGGATCGTGGGGCGACCCTGCTTGTCGACCGGATTGACGTCTTACGGGGCGCCTATGCCGCAGTCGCAGCGCAGCATCCGTGGCGCACGGAGGCCATCGTGGTGATGCCCGACCATCTCCACGCGGTCTGGAGCTTGCCGGAGGGAGACGCGGATTTCTCGACGCGGTGGAAGAAGATCAAGACGCGGTTTTCGAAGGGCGTGTTGCGTCGCGGGTCAATTGGTGGGTTGGCACCCACCCTACGGGTTTCGGCTTCGAAACGGGCGAAGGGCGAGGTCGGGATATGGCAGCGGCGGTTCTGGGAGCACACGGTGCGGGACGAGGCCGATTTCGCCGCGTGTGTGCGGTATTGCCATTTCAACCCGGTGAAACACGGGCTCGTGGAGCGGGCGGTCGATTGGCCGTTTTTGTCGGTTCACCGGGAGATCCGGGCCGGGCGGTGGGAGGTCGCGTAGGGTGCGCATTCATGCGCACCGATTTGGCGCATGTCCGCCGTCGTGGGCCCAACGTGATTTTTCGGGCGGTGGGTTGGAGGTTGGCAAACGCCGCGTATGAATGGGACGAGCGATGCGCATGAATGCGCACCCTACGGCTTGCTCGTGGCGCGGGGCAATCAAAATGGATCAAAGAAATTGGGATCGACGCCGAGGATGGCAACTGATGCTTCGTGAAGTTCCGTCGGCACCGAATAGGCTCTGTCTTTTAGAGATCGGAAGAAGGCATTGATATCATCGTCTTTGGCAATCCAATAGACTTGGGAGTTCTCCACCAAGGCTTCAAATAGGCGTGCAACCTGCCCGTTCGTATAGTAATCAAACTGAGAAAGATCGGAAATAACAGAATGCGTTGTAACGAAATTCGGAGAGATTGAAAGTTGTGCGATCAGGTCGTTCTTCTTGACCTCGTCGGAGAGTTGAATCTTAGGGTATTTATCGCGGAAAAAGTCGCCGAGAGACCGAAATAGGCGAATATCACTTTGTAATGAGGAGTGTGCTTGTTTCCACTCATCTCCCAGAAATGACTTGATCTTGTTCCCATATAGTTCGGAGGCGAAATCATCATCTCTTGATACGATACTTAGATCGTATCCATGAAATATTTGCAGAAGGCATTCCCAATGGATGGCGTCGCCGATCGATCCTCGTTTTCCGGGAGGATTTCCCAACGCCACACGACGTTGCGCGGCTTCTAGTATTTCTTCCGTGACGTCTTTCTTCGTTGAGACCCCAAACAGAGACGCAAGAAGTTTGTCTGCCGGAAGTTCTCGGGCGGCCACCGTCTTCTCTACGGCGGCGATGAGCGCTGCATGCGCCTTGTTGGCAGCTTTTAGGCTTTCGTTCACAGCGGCGAGTTCTGGAATATTGGCGCAGTAGTTCGGTGTCCTCAGCGTATATTTTGCGGAACGGAGTTCAGCAAGGGAGGATGCGAGGACATTCTCTCGGTTTCTGCCCACTTCGTCAATCAAATGGCTATTGGTGTGAAGGATAATATCTCCATCTTTCACCAACGTTTCCAACTTTCCGATTTCGGAAATATCGTCGTCGCCATACCGGTAGAAATCCAGAAGAATATTCGCATCTAGAAAAAGCTGGCTCATAGTTACCGCGTAAACTTCTTATACTTCAGCCGTTTCGGCTCCAGCGCATCCGGCCCCAGACGCCGTTTCTTGTCTTCCTCGTAATCCTCGAAGTTGCC
>JAGRMO010000032.1 GCA_020441205.1 Maritimibacter sp. | reverse complement strand
AGCGTCGGCATCAGCATCGGGATATGCCCCGCCCGCACCTGCTCCTCGTGGACGATGGTCTCGAGCCGGCGCAGCACCTTGAAGCCCATCGGCAGCCAGGAATAGATCCCCGCCTGTTGCTGCTTGATCATCCCCGCCCTGAGCATCAGCCGATGCGAGGCGATCTGCGCCTCGGAAGGCGTCTCTTTCAGGACCGGCAGGAAGTAGCGGGACAGGCGCATGGAAGCCTCGCAAAGCTTGGGGTTCGGATCGAAATCTCCCTATCCGAGCCGCCCGCCCCCGGCAAGACCGGCCCCGCGATTGGCTGGGAAATCCGGGCGCTGCAAAAGGCTGGGCGAAGGGTGGGCGAACTCGGACGGGGAGGCAAAGCCCTGATATTGCATACGTTAGCGCTAACCTGACTTCGCGCCCGCGACGTGGGCGAAGTGCGCGCGCGGGGTGCCGGGCTTCAGCCCGGCCTTCCTGGGGCGGCCAGGAGGCGCGGCCCCGACCCTGCGAGGCCCATCCCCGGCGAAGGGTGCCAGTCCGCGCCCGGCCCGCACCCCGCCCAAAGCCCGCGCCCCGCTCTCACGCCGCGTAACGCTCGCGTGAAGCCCCTGATCCTCCCGGCCACGCCCGCCGTAGCGAGGGGCATGAAACGCAACACCCGAGGAGGACACACCATGCGCTTCGCTCTCAAGACCACCCTTGCCGCCGCCACCCTCGCCCTTGCCGGCACCGCCGCCTCGGCGCAGGACCAGACCATCGTCGACATCGCTGTCGGCAATGCCGATTTCGAAACCCTGGTCGCCGCCGTCACCGCCGCGGGCCTCGCCGAGACGCTCGCCTCCGAAGGCCCCTTCACCGTCTTCGCCCCGACCGACGACGCCTTCGCCGCGCTGCCCGAGGGCACCGTCGACGACCTGCTGAAGCCCGAGAACAAGGACAAGCTGACCCAGGTGCTGCTCTACCACGTGGTGCCGGGCAAAGTGATGTCGGGCGACATCCCCATCGGCACCATGGCCGCCGACACCGCCGCCGAGGGCGAGAAGCTCTGCGTCACCCTCGACGGCGGCGTGATGCTCGACGACGGCTCCGGCGCCATGGCCAACGTGGTGACCGCCGATATCGAAGCCTCGAACGGCGTCATTCACGTGATCGACAAGGTGATCCTGCCGGGCAACGCGCCGGCCTGCATGTAACCGGCTGGGCGGCGCGGGGTCCGGGGAGCGGCGCGCCGCCTCAGGCACGGGGTTCGCACATCGGACCCCGTGCCTCCAGCTTCCGGTTGACGGCCCCCGCGCCCGCGTCGAGACTGCGCGCGACCCTGATGAGGCGCGCCGATGGCCGACCTGACCGCCTTCGCCCCTGACCTTCGCCGCGCCGCACGACGCCTGCCGCGCGCCGTGTTCACGCCGCTGACCTTTCCGCTGGTGCGCGCCATGGTCGCCGTGACCGCCCGGCTCGCCCCGCGCGGCGGCGCCGAGCGCCACCTCCTCGCCACCGGCCAGCGCCTCTACCTGCACCGCCCCGCCACGCCCTGCGCCGATCCGGTGCCCGCGCTCCTGTGGATCCATGGCGGCGGTCTGGTGATCGGCGCGCCCGAGCTCGAAGCGGAACTTGCCCGCACCATCGCCGACCGGCTCGGCATCGTCGTCGCCGCGCCCGCCTACCGGCTTGCCCCGCGCCATCCCTACCCGGCCGCGCTCGATGACCTCGACGCCGCCTTCGACTGGCTCGCCACCCTTCCCGGCATCGACCAAGCCCGCCTCGCCATCGGCGGCGACAGCGCCGGCGGCGGGCTGGCCGCCTGCCTCGCGATCCGCCGACGCGACGGCGACGGGCCGAAACCCTGCGTCCAGCTCCTGCACCAGCCGATGCTCGACGAAGCCACCCGCGACCGCCCCGACCCGGCCCCCGACACGACGCGGATGTGGAACGGCGCGACCAACCGCTTCGGCTGGGGCGCCTACCTTGCCGGCATCGCCGGACCGGTTCCGCCCACCGCCAGCGCCGCAAGGCTGGCCGACCCCGCCGGGCTCGCGCCCGCCTGGATCGGCTGCGGCACCGCCGATCTGTTCCACGCCGAAGCCGAGACCTACGCAACCCGGCTGGCCGCCGCCGGCGTGGCGACGCGCTTCCGCTCCGCGCCGGGCGGGTTCCACGGCTTTGCGACGATGGCCCCCAAGGCCGAGACCGCGCGGACCTACCTGGACGACATGATTTCGACTCTTGGCGAAGGCCTTGGCCTCATCCCCGGTTGAGCGCCGCGCGCATCGAGGATAAGCTGTTGCGACGAAAGGATTTGTCATGAAGATCGCGCTCCTCGCCGCCGCCCTGAGCCTCGCCGCCCCGCTCCGGGCAGAGACGCTCGACGTCGCCTCGCCGCAGCTCGCGTTGGCGGTGGACGAACCGGCTTTCACCGCCACCCGCGGCAAGCTCGACTTCGCCGACACCGGGACCGGGCCGGACGGCGCGCCTTACGTGATCCACGAGGTGATCCCCGCCGACGAGACCTTCGAGGATTGGAAGACGCTGTTCGCCGTCTTCATCGAGGACGATCTCGCGCTCGATTTCCAGGCCTACGTCGGCCAGGTCGTGCGGGTCTATTACCTGAGCTGCGTGGACGAGCCCGACATCCAGGTGCTCGGCAGTTCCGGCGATACCGCGCTCGATCTCACGATCTACTGCCGCGCCTATCGCGACGATCCGTCCACCGGCGAGCTCGCGCAGTTCGCGCTGCGCCGGTCCGGCGACGATTTCGCCCGCGTCTACCAGCACTGGCGGCTGCCCTCCGACACCGACCTCGGCCCCTGGATGACCGAGCGGATCCCCGAATTCTCGCATTTCTGGGACGCCGCCCGCGCCCTCACCCTGACCGAAATCGACTGAGCCCGCTTGAATCCCCCGCCGCAAGCGGCAATCTGTAGCACAGATCATCCCGGAGACGCGCATGGCCCTGCCGGTCGGCATTCAGCTTCGCTACTGGACCATCGCCGCGGTGGTCTTCCTCGTCGCGCTGTGGTTCCTCGGCGACGTGATCCTGCCCTTCGTGCTCGGCGGCGCGGTCGCCTATTTCCTCGACCCGCTCGCCGACCGGCTCGAAAACCTCGGCCTCTCGCGCCTGCTCGCCACCGCCGTCATCGCGGTGCTGGCGCTCCTCATCTTCGTTCTGCTCGCCCTCCTCGTGGTGCCGACGCTGATCGCCCAGGCGGTCCAGCTGGTGAACTCCGCGCCCACCCTCGCGGTGAATTTCCAGAACTTCCTGACCGAGCGCTTCCCGGCGCTGATGGATCAGGATTCGATCCTGCGCCATTCGCTCGACAGCCTCGGCCAGACCGTGCAGGACCGCGGCGGCGAGTTCATCAACGCGCTGATCTCGTCGGCGATGGGCGTGTTCAACATCGTGCTTCTGCTGTTCATCGTGCCCGTTGTCGCCGTCTACATGCTCTATGACTGGGACCGCGCCGTCGCCGCCGTCGACAACCTCCTGCCGCGCGACCATGTCGACACGATCCGCCAGATCGCCCGCGACATCGACCGTACGCTGGCGAGCTTCGTGCGCGGCCAGGGCACCGTCTGCCTGATCCTCGGCGCATACTACGGCATCGCGCTGATGCTGATCGGCCTGCAATTCGGCCTCGTCGTCGGCGTGACCGCGGGGCTCATCAGCTTCATCCCCTATGTCGGCGCGCTCGTCGGCGGCGCGCTGTCGATCGGGCTCGCGCTGTTCCAGTTCTGGGGCGACTGGTGGTGGATCGGCGCGGTCGCCGCGGTGTTCTTCGCCGGCCAGTTTCTCGAGGGCAACATCCTCTCGCCCAACCTCGTCGGCCAGTCGGTGGGTCTGCATCCGGTCTGGCTGATCTTCGCCCTCTCGGCCTTCGGCTCGCTGTTCGGCTTCGTCGGCATGCTCGTCGCCGTCCCGGTCGCCGCCGTGATCGGCGTGGTCGTGCGCTTCTTCGCCGACCGCTACCGCGAGGGGCTGCTCTACCAGGGCTTCAGCGCAGGCGCGCAGGCCCCGGAGACGGATGACACCGGCACCGAGGGACAGACCCCGTGACAGCCCGGCAACTCGCCTTCGACCTGCCCCACCGCGAGGCCCGGGGCCGCGGCGACTTCTTCGTTTCCGACAGCAACGCCGCCGCCCTCGCCGCGATCGAGGGCTGGCGCGACTGGCCGGGGGCGAAGCTGGTGCTGGTCGGCCCGCCCGGCGCGGGCAAGAGCCATCTCGCCCAGGTCTGGGCCGATCTCGCCGACGCCGCGATCCTCGACGCAGCCAGCCTCGCCGCCACCGACCCGCCCGCCCAGGCCGGACGCAGCGTCGCGCTGGAGGACGCCCACCGCATCGCCGGCGACCCCGGCGCCGAAGAGACCGCCTTCCACCTCCACAACCTCGTGCTCGCCGAGGGCGGCCACCTGCTCGTCACCGCCACGCTGCCGCCGTCGCGCTGGGGCCTCGCCCTGCCCGATCTGCAGAGCCGGATGGAAGGCACTACGATGGTCGCCATCGACCCGCCCGACGAAGCGTTGCTGGCGGCGATGCTGGTCAAGCTCTTTGCCGACCGCCAGATCGAGGTCACGCCCCACCTCATCGCCTATCTGGTGGCCCGCATCGACCGCTCCTTCACCGCCGCCGGCGAGACCGTCGCCCGCCTCGACGCGGCCGGGCTGGAGCGCGGGCGCAAGGTGAGCGTCGACCTCGCCCGCGACGTGCTGCGCGCTTAGGCGCCGGCGCCGGGCGCACGATTACGAATTGGCGCGAACCGAGCTGCTGCTGCCCCGCCCGGACCGGCCCAAGCCCATCGCTGGACTTCCCCCAGGCGCGGGCCTAACGTTATCGTACCGTCACAAAACCGAGCAATTAGAGCCTGATGAAAGACGACGCCGCCCGCCCCGCCATCGAAGCCGATTTCCTCAAGGCCGGTTTCCCGCCTGCCGTCGCGCTGCCGCCGGAGGAGACCGAGGGCGCGCGGCGCTTTTTCAACCGCGAACTGAGCTGGCTCGGCTTCAACTGGCGGGTGCTGGAAGAGGCCGAGAACCCGCGCGTGCCGCTGCTCGAACGGCTGCGCTTCGTCTCGATCTCGGCCACCAACCTCGACGAATTCTACACCGTCCGCGTCGCCGGCCTGCGCGAGCTTGCCCGCGAGGGCAGCACCACCCATTCGATCGACGGTCTGACGCCGTCCGAACAGCTCGTCTCGATCCACGCCAATGCCCGCCAGCTCATGGCCCATCAGCAGGACGTGTTCCACGACCTCGCCGTCGAGATGCGTGGCGCGGGCATCGTGCTGTGCAACCGCGACATGCTGGTCGCGTCCGATCTCGACCATCTCGAAGACGTCTTCCTGCGCCGGGTCTTCCCCGTGCTGTCGCCGCTCGCCGTCGACCCGGCGCACCCCTTCCCCTTCATCCCCAACACCGGCTTCGCCCTCGCCCTCGAGCTTACCCGCAAGGCCGACGGTCGACGGTTGCAGGCGCTGCTGCCGATCCCCAACCAGATCGACCGCTTCGTGCGCCTGCCGGCCGAGGCGGGTCAGGCCCGCTTCCTGCCGCTCGAAGAGGTGCTGCTCCTCGAAATCGGCAAGCTGTTCCCGGGCTACGACCTTGCCGGCCATTGCGCCTTCCGGGTGCTGCGCGACAGCGACATGGAGGTCGAGGACGAGGCCGAAGACCTGGTGCGCGAATTCGAGACCGCGCTCAAACGCCGCCGCCGCGGCGAGGTGGTGCGCCTGCAGATCTCGGCCGGCGCGCCGGAGAACCTCGCGAAGATGATCCGCCGCGAGCTGCACGTGGGCGAGGACGAGGTGGTCGAGGTCGCGGGCCTGATCGGCAAGGCTGACCTCAGCGAACTGGTGCTCGACGAGCGCCCCGATCTGCTTTGGCCGAACTACACCCCGCGCGTCCCCGAACGGGTCGAGGACCATGGCGGCGACATCTTCGCCGCGATCCGCCAGAAGGACCTGCTTCTGCACCATCCCTACGAGACCTTCGACCTCGTGGTGCGCTTCCTCGAACAGGCGGCGCTCGACCCCAACGTGGTGGCGATCAAGCAGACGCTCTACCGCACCTCGCGCAACTCGCCGATCGTCTCGGCGCTCTGCGAGGCGGCCGAGGCCGGCAAATCGGTGACCGCGCTCGTCGAGCTCAAGGCCCGCTTCGACGAAGCCGCCAACATCCGCCAGTCGCGCAGGCTCGAGCGCGCCGGCGCCCATGTCGTCTATGGCTTCATGAACTACAAGACCCACGCCAAGATCTCGACCGTGGTGCGCCGCGAGGGCGACGACCTTGTCACCTACACCCATTTCGGCACCGGCAACTACCACCCGATCACGGCCAAGATCTACACCGACCTCAGCCTGTTCACCTGCGACGCCGCCCTCGGCCGCGACGCCACGCGGGTGTTCAACTACCTCTCGGGCTACGCCATGCCCGACAAGCTCGAAAGCCTCGCGATCTCGCCGCTCAACCTCAAATCGACCCTGCTCGAACGGATCGACGAAGAGGCCCGCCACGCCGAGGCCGGCAGACCCGCCGAAATCTGGGTCAAACTCAACTCGCTGATCGAGGAAGACGTGATCGAGGCGCTCTACGACGCGAGCCGCCGCGGCGTGCAGATCACCCTCGTGGTGCGCGGCATCTGCGGCGTGCGGCCCGGCATCAAGGGGCTGAGCGAGAACATCCGGGTCAAATCCATCGTCGGCCGCTTTCTCGAACACTCGCGCATCGTCTGCTTCGGCAACGGCCACGGCCTGCCGTCGAACAAGGCGCGCGTCTACATGTCGTCCGCCGACTGGATGGGCCGCAACCTCAACCGCCGGGTCGAGACCCTGGTCGAAGTGAAGAACAAGACGGTGAAGGCGCAGATCGTCAGCCAGATCATGGCCGCGAACCTGCATGACGTGGCCCAGAGCTGGGTGATGCAGCCCGACGGCACCTTCCTGCGCCCGGACGTGGCGGCGCTGGACCAGCCGTTCAACTGCCACCGCTTCTTCATGGAATTCCCCTCCCTTTCGGGCCGCGGTTCGGCCGGCGCGGCGGACGTGCCGGAACTGGCCCACAGCCACGACTGATGTCGGGGCAGTTAGCTCGCGCTTAGGTTGATCCAATGGAAAAGCGAACGCCCGCCATGACGGCGGGCGTTTGGGGAAGCGATGGTAGTTTTGGTTCAGTCGTCGTCGCGATCGTGACCGCGGCCGGGATTGCTGTCGCTGTCGGACCGCCCGTTCGAACCGGAACCCCAGTCGTCGTCACCGTTCGGGTTTTCGCCGGCGTTGCCGACGCACTTGTCGTTGCCCGGGTTGGCCGCGTTGCATTCCATGCTGCCGCCATCCAGTTCCGAGCCCGGGCCGTAATCGCCCAGAATTTCCGCAATCACGCTCGAATACTCGAGCCGTTCGTTGATCCGGTCGGTGACGCCCATCGTGGCGACGCCGATGTCGCCGACGACGGCCGCGCCCATCCAGACAACGCCGCCCATGACGATCACGCTATCGACAGTGACAGCGCCGCTGTCGTCGAGAAGAAAGGTCTTGAACCTATCGAACATTTTTCGCTCCCCCGAGCTGTGAGTTTTGACAGCCTCAGTTCTAGGCATGAATTGGGGCGAACACATGTCGGTTTTTCAAATTTGATGGGTTTTTGCACGGCCTCTTTCGGCGGCTTTCTCCGACCCCGAGACAGTCTCGAAAATTCTCCACGAAATGTTGAATGGCCATTCTCCCCGCCTTTTTTGTGCCACATTCCCTTGGGCCGGCCCGCCCCCTCCGATGCGGCGATCCACCGCCCCGGCACCGGGATTCGCCCGATGATTCGCCGGAAATCCCCTGTTTTCAAAGCCGACCTGGCGATTGACCCCGCGCCTGCGCGTTTGCGATAACGGACCGGACCGGACCCGGGAGAATCATGGACGGCCACGACGATCACGACTGGGGCCCCTTCGGCCGCCCGCTGTTCGAAGACCCGGGCGCGCGGGCGCTGTCGCGCGTGGGCGTGCTCGATGTCGGCTCCAACTCGGTGCGCCTCGTGGTGTTCGACGGCGCCGCCCGCTCGCCGGCCTATTTCTTCAACGAGAAGATCCTCTGCGGCCTCGGCGCCGGGCTCGGCGAGACCGGCCGGCTCAACCCCGAGGGCAAGACCCGGGCGCTCTCGGCGATCCGCCGGTTCAAACAGCTGGCCCAGGCGATGAACCTGCCGCCGCTCTCGGCCGTGGCCACCGCCGCGGTGCGCGACGCCGAGGACGGCCCCGCCTTCCGCGACCAGATCGAGGCCGAGACCGGCATCCGCCTCTTCGTCATCGACGGCGAGGAGGAGGCGCGCTACTCGGCCCAGGGCGTGCTGCTCGGCTGGCCCGACGCCGAGGGGCTGATGTGCGACATCGGCGGCTCGTCGATGGAACTGGCCGAGATCGCCGGCGGCAAGGTCGGGCGGCGGGTGACCTCGGGCCTCGGTCCGCTCAAGCTCGCGGGCTTCACCGGCGGCAAGAAAGAACTGAAAGCCCACATCCGCGCGGTGATGGAAGGGCTCGCGGCCGAGGTCGGCACCCAGCACAAGCGGCTCTACCTCGTCGGCGGCTCCTGGCGCGCCATCGCCAAGCTCGACATGCTGCGCCGGGGCTACCCGCTCTGGGTGCTGCACGAGTACCGGATGACTCCGAAGGACCTGAAAAAGACGCTCGACTGGATCGCCCGATCCGATCTCGAGGCGCTGAGGGCCGAGACTTCGACCTCGGCCGAGCGGATGCAGCTGGTGCCGATCGCCGCCCAGGTGCTCAAGCGCCTGGTGCAGACCTTCCACCCGAAGGAGATCGCCATCTCGGCCTACGGCATCCGCGAGGGGCTGCTCTACGAACAGATGTCGGACCGGCTGCGCCGCCGCGACCCGCTGATCGAGGCCTGCCGCTTCATCGAACAGAAGGACGCGAGGATGCCCGGCTTCGGCGGCGAGCTGTTCGAGTTCCTCCGCCCGCTGTTCAACGGGCTCGGCCCCGCGCGGCTGCGGATCGTCAAGGCCGCCTGCCTGTTGCACGACGTCGCCTGGCGTGCCCACCCCGACTACCGGCACGAGGAGGCCTTCCAGACCGCGACCCGCGCCAACCTCGGCGGCCTCACCCACCAGGAGCGCGTCTTCCTCGGCATGGCGCTCCTGCACCGCTACAAGAACAACCGCAACGATTGCCACTTCCGCGATATCTTCACCATCCTGCCGGAAGCCGAGCAGACCCGCGCCGAGGTGCTCGGCAAGGCGATGCGCTTCGGCGCGATGCTGACGATGGACCGCCCTTCGGACCGCGCGAAGATCCTCTGGCGGCCGAAGAAGCGCGAACTGCATCTCACCGTGATGCCCGACGCCAACGATCTTTTCGGCGAGGTCGCCCGCGCCCGCTTCCAGAGCCTCGCCCAGGCGCTGAACGCCGACACCGTGGTGACCCGCCGGCGCTGACACCGCGCGGGTTCGCGCGTGCCGGGGCGCGCTCCTTGGACGCATCAGGCGCGGCGGGAATTTGGTTCAATCGTTGAACCAGTTTTTCCAGCCACTCACTGAACCGAGAAAATTCCGCACCCCGCGCCTGTAAGTTGCGTTCAGCGTCTTGATCTAAATGGATTTTACCGGATCAGAGATCCGTGCCCGGCGCCATCGGCTCCTTGCGGCGGATCAGGATATCGCCGTTCGGCAGCCGCTCCGGCGCCTCGTAGGCCGAGAGATCGCCGAGCCAGCCGACAAAATCGCTCCAGCCCTCTTCGGCCGCCTCGCCCGCCGGCCCGAGCTCGCCCATCAGCCCCTGAAACAGCTTCTTGAACCCTTCGGCCACCATCTCGGCCCCTTCGGCGAGGTCGGGATTGGCCTCCGTCCCACCGTCCTGCGCGACGACGGGCGGCACCGAGAGAAACAGGGCCAGCGCAGCGGCGCCGGCGGCGAGGCGGAAGGGAGGACGCTGTGTCATCCCCCCCATATGGGCAGCCGAGCCCGGCCCGGGAAGGGTCAGAGATAGAGATCGCCCGAGCCGAACCCGCCGATGTCGGGGATCATCACGCCGAGATCCGTCACCCCGTCGCCGTCGACATCGACCAGCAGTTTGACCGTGCCGCTCTTGACCAGGTAGCGCGCCTCGGCCTGGCCCCCGGCGGTGAACTTCGCCTTGCCGAGCCAGACGATCGGCCCATCGACCAGCGCGGTCAGATCGACGTGATCCCGCCCGCGGTCGAAATCGAGGATCCGGTCGCGCGCGGCGTCGGGGCTGTCGCTCACCTGTTCGAACAGGAACACATCCGCGCCGGTGCCGCCGTAGAGATCGTCGAGCCCCGCCCCGCCATGGATCGCATCGGCCCCGTAGCCGCCATAGATCGTATCGTCGCCGTCGCCGCCAACGAGCACGTCGTCACCGCCCTTGCCGGAGATCTCGTCGGCGCCACCGCCGCCGTCGAGCGTGTTGTTGCCGCGGTTGCCCCGGATCAGGTTCGCGATCCCGTCGCCGGTGATGGCGTGGTCGCCGTTGCCCCGGAGCTCGAGCGTCTCGAAATTGACCGCGCTGTCGATATCCGTTCGGGCGACGATGCGGTCGGCATCCGCCCCGCCGTCGAGCGTGCCGTCCAACTCGCCCGCCCCGGTGCCGAGATAGACGTAATCCTCGCCCGCCCCCATGTCGACCGCGCCGATGAACGCGGACTTGATCCGCAGCGCGTCGTCCCCGCCACCGAGCGCGATATCGCCGCGCACCGCCCCAAGCAGGAGGACGGTATCGACCGCGCCGCCACCGCTGAGATCGCCCTGCAGGAGCCCGTCGATCTCGGCCGAATTGGCCCCGTCGCCAAGCGCGACATCGCCATAGAGCGCCCCGGTCGAGACCAGCGTATCGTCGCCGGCGCCGAGGCTGACCCCCGCCATCAGCGTGCCGAGATTGGTCACCGTGTTCGCACCGTCGCCGAGATCGACACTGCCGGTTACGACCCCGGTGAGCCGGTTGGTAAGCTCGTCGGCCCCGCTTCCAGCCGCGAGGCTCGCAAGCCTGCCCTCGTTGGTCACCCCATTGGCCCCATCACCGAGCAGCACCGCACCCAGGATCGAGCCGGTCGAGACCAGCGTGTCGTCGCCGGTGCCGAGGCTGAGCCCGGCCGCCAGAACGCCGAGATTGGTGACGATATTGGCGCCGTCGCCGAGGGCGACGCTGCCGGTCACCACGCCGGTGAGCCCGTTGGTGAAGCGGTCGGCCCCGGTGCCAGTGGCGAGGCTCGCGAGCTGGCCGTCGTTGGTGACGACATTGGCTCCGTCGCCGAGCGACGCCGCCTTGGTGATGCGGCCCGCGTTGCGCAGCACATCGGCCCCGGCCCCACCGCTGACGGCGCCGTCGGTGGTGCCGCCGTTGTCGAAACTGTTGTCGCCCGCGCCGAGCTGCACATCGCCCAGGATCTCGCCCCGGTTGGTCACGCTGTCGGCCGAACCCGTGCCCAGGATCGCCGCCGTCGCACCCTGGATCAGCCCGTCGTTGGTGAGCTTGAGGTTGTTGGCGAGCGCCGGATCGCTCACCACCCGCACGCCGTAGGTGCGCCCGACGATCTGGCCCGAATTCGTCAACGTCAGGTTTTCGAAACTGATCGAGATCCCGTTTGTATAGCCCTCGATCCGGCCCGCGTTCACGATGGTGAACGTGCCGACATTGACGCCGGATTCGCCCGCCGCGGTGATCCCCGCCCCCTGCGACGACCAGATCGTTCCGGTATTGGTGACGTAGCCGCCGGTGACCGGGTAGACATAGGAGATCCCGCCGCCGCCGCCCGATATGTCGCCCGCGTTGTTGAGGATGCTGCCGCTGCGCCGGACCTCGACCGCGACATCGGTCAGCGCCTGCAGCCGCCCGGTATCGCCGAGCTCGAGCGAGGCGAAGACCCCGGAACTGCCGTTCTGCCCCATCACCACCGATTTGCCGTTGGTGATGACGGTACCAAGCACGGTGAGCGAGCAATTCTGGTCGTGGTTGGCGAGGAACCCGGGCGTCGCATCGGCGGTGACGATGAGCGACACGCCTTCGGTCAACACGACGAAATCCTGCGCGTCGATGCCGTATTGGCTCGTCAGGTTGCTGGTGATGACTTCCACACCCATGGCGTGCCCCTGTTCCGGACTCGCAACAATCCACCCCTAAGGATTGTTATTGTTCACGATCCTACGACCATCGGGAGCGCGGAACAACCCAAGCGCGCAGTGTGACGGAATGACAGGTCACACGGGTTGCAGAAATGCCAGATCGAGATCGACAGAGACCGGGAAGTGATCGGAGGCGGTGAGCAACGCCTCGCGCAGTTCGGGCCGGCCGTAGCACGAAGGATCGTCGAACGGGTGCCAGATCCGCCAGCGTGGCTCAGCCTTGCGGCGCAGCTCGTCGGACAGCATCACGTAGTCGAGCAGCGCCTGCAGATAGCGCTTCTCGGTGTGGATGTAGAACCGCGCCGTCGCCGGCATCGCCCCCACCCGCTGGCCCAGCGCCATCCGCGCATGGGGATCGAAGAGCCGCTTGCCGCCGTCCTCGCCGAGCACGATCTCGAGCCCCGAGCGGCCGAACAGCTTTTCGTATTCGTCGAGCCCCGGACCATCGTTGAAATCGCCGAGCACGATCAGCGGCTCGCCCGCTTCGAGATGCTGTTCGACCCGCTGGCGCAGCCAGACGCATTGGGCGAGCTGCTTCTGCCGGTTCTGGATCGCGAGCCGCATCACCTCGTCGTCGGTCTTCGCCCCGATCGGCGCCTTCGACTTCATGTGCACGCCGATGAGCCGGACCTGCGCCCCGGTCTCGTTGAGCGTGAGCAGCGCTTCGAGCGGCGGTTTCGAGAACGAGATCAGCTCCGGGCTCGCGTCGATATTGACGTCGAAACGGAACACCCCGTCGAACCTGGGCGCGTTGCGCGCGCCCTTCTTTCCGGTCTCGTCGCCCTTCGGATCGTGCCGGGCGGTGAAGACGTCGGGGTTGTAGAGGAGCGCGATCTCCTGCTGGGTGTCGTTGCGAAAGCCGAGCAGCGCCTTGCGCGCGCGGAGCCCATAGGCATGGGCGAAGGTTTCGAGCGCGCGCACGGTCGAGCGCCGCCGGTTGTCGTCCGGCGCCTCGATTACCATCACTGCGTCCGCGTCGAGCGCGGTGAAGACGATGCCGAGGGCGGCGAGCTGGTCGCCCCGCTTCACATCCTGCCGCGCCGACCACGCGTGGTCTTCGAGCAGGAGACCGTCATCGTCGAACAGCGCGTTGAACCACTCGACATTGTAGGTGGCGATCCGGGGCATGGCGGTCCGTCTCTTTTTCCGGTCTTAGGGTAGGCGGCGCTCGAAGCGGGATCAAGCGACGGCGCGACAACCGGAGAAAAGGCCGGGAGATGACTGCAAGTCATTGATACTCAGCGGAAACACACAGGTTCAATAAGCGAAACGATCGCCGATACGACCGCCTACCCCCGCTCGGCCTGGATCTCCTCCCAGGCCTGGTTGACCGCGATCATGTGTTTCTCGGCGATCTTCACCGCCTCCTCGGGCACGCCGCGCGCGATCAGCCGGTCGGGGTGGTACTCGCGCACCTGCGCCCGCCAGGCCGCCCGCACCTCGTCGAGCGGCACGTCGGGCGCGACGCCCAGCACCGCGTAGGGGTCGGGCGTGGCGTCGGGCACGAACCGCGCCCGGAGCGACCGGAACGAACGTTCGTCGACCCCGAAGATCGCCGCCACCCGGGCCAGGAAATCGTCCTCCGCCGCGTGGTAATGCCCGTCCGCCACCGCGATGTAGAACAGCCCTTCGAGCAGATCGCACAGCGCCGGGTCGCGTGCGCCGAACAGGCCCGCGATCTTCTGCGCATATTGCTCGAAGCCGGCCACGTCGGTGCGCGCGAGGTTGAACACCCGCGCGGCGTTCTTCTCCTCGGCCTTCGGGATGGTGAACACCTCGCGAAAGGCCGAGACCTCGTCGCGCGTCACCTGCCCGTCGGCCTTGGCCATCTTCGCCCCGAGCGCGATCACCGCGATGGCGAAGGCGGCCGAGCGCTCGGGCGGGGTGCGCAAAGTGGCGAACACTTCGGCGAGGCTGTCGCCGGCCCGGAGCGCTGCCAGCGCGTCGGTGATCCGCGTCCAGATCGACATCAGAGCTTCTTCTGCATCAGCACCAGATCGAGCCAGCGCCCGTTTTTCCACCCGACTTCCGGCAGGCGCGCGAGCTCGACATAGCCGAGCGCCGCGTGAAACGCGACGCCATCGGGGTTGTCGCCACTGACGCCCGCGATCATCGAATGCGCGCCGCCCGCGCGCGCGTGGTCTTCGACCGCCGCCATCAGCCCGCGCCCGAGCCCGCGCCCGCGCGCCGCCTCGGCCAGCATCACCGTATGCTCCATCGTGCGTGCATAGCCGACGCCGCCGCGAAACTGGCCATAGGTGGCGAAGCCCAGCACCGCGCCGTCTTCCTCTGCGACGAAGGTGGCCTGGCCCGCATCCGCCCGCGCCGCCATGAACCGCACGAGCTCGTCGGGGTCTTTCTCGACCGCGTTGAAGGTGATCGCCGTCTCGCGGATCACCGGGTTCCAGATCGACGCGATATCGCCCGCGTCCCAGGCGCCTGCGAGCCGGATCATGCGAGCTCCCTTTCGCCCGCCTCGGTATGGATGAGCGCCCGGAGCCCCACGGGCCCCTTGCGCACCGTCACCCGGTCGTCCTCGCTCAGCATCGACAGCGCCCAGCCGAGC
>JAGRMO010000184.1 GCA_020441205.1 Maritimibacter sp. | reverse complement strand
GTGATGAAGAACGAGGACTGGCTCGCGCGCGGGGTCAAGAACGTGAACGGCCTCGACCGTCCCTGGCCGGTGCCCTACGAGATCGACCTGCAGGCCAGCGCGGGCTTTTCCGAGCGCGCCGCCTCCTGGGGGATGGACCCGGTTACCGCCTCCTCGGTCACCGTGAAGCTGGCCTATACCGGGCTGTTCGTCACCGTGCTGGTGCTGCTGCTCATCATGAGCCAGGCCGCGCTCAAATCGCCCTGGGGCCGGATGATGCGCGCAATCCGCGACAACGAGGTCGCGGCCGAGGCGATGGGCAAGGACGTAACCCGCCGGCACCTGCAGGTCTTCATCCTCGGCTCGGCGGTCGTCGGCCTCGCCGGCGCGATGATGACCACGCTCGACGGCCAGCTCACGCCGTCGTCCTACCAGCCGCTGCGCTACACCTTCCTGATCTGGGTGATGGTGATCGTCGGCGGCTCGGGCAACAATTTCGGCGCCATCCTCGGCGGCTTCGTGATCTGGTTCTTCTGGGTCCAGGTCGAGCCGCTGGGCCAGCTCCTGATGAACTTCATCACCGCCGGCATGGCCGACGGCTCGCCGCTCAAGGCCCATCTGCTCGACTCGGTCGCGCATATGCGGCTGCTCACGATGGGCCTCATCATGTTGCTCGTGCTGCGCTTCAGCCCGCGCGGGCTGATCCCGGAGAAGTGACACGGCACCCGCCCGGGCCCGCGATCCTGATCCCGGCCGCGGGCGGGTCGACCCGGATGCGCGGGCGCGACAAGCTTCTGGAGACCGTTGCCGGCCTGCCGCTGATCGCCGAACGGGTGCAGACCGCGGCCGCCACCGGGGCCGAGGTGATCGTAGCCCTCCCGCCCGAAGCGAGCGCCCCTGCCCGCTGGCATGCGCTCTCCGGCGCCCCGGCGCGCCTCCTGCCCGTCCCCGCCTGCGCCACCGGCATGGCCGCGAGTCTCGCTGCCGCGGTCGCGGCGCTGGCGCCCGACTGCCCCGGGCTCATGGTGTTGCCGGCCGACATGCCGGAGGTCACCACCGAAGACATCGCCCACATGCTCGCGCGCTTCGACGGCGAGGCGATCCTGCGGGCGACCAGCGCCGACGGCCGTCCGGGTCACCCGGTGCTGTTCCCGGCCCGCGACTTCGCCCGCCTCGCCGCGCTCACCGGCGATGTCGGCGGGCGGGCAATTCTCGAGAGCGCGCGCGACCGGCTGCGCCCGGTGCCCCTGCCGGCGGAACATGCGCTCACCGATCTCGACACGCCCGAGGACTGGGCCCGCTGGCGCCGCCGCTAAGCTGGGACGGCCGCCAAACAAAAAAAAGGGCCGGGCACGACGGCCCGACCCAGGATGTCCCCTGACGAGGGATCTCAGATGGAATCGATCAGCCGCGCCTCGCGATCGTCGAGCGACAGCCGCGCCTCGACGTAATTAGCGGCGGTGCTCTCGTATTTCAGCCGCGGCATCGCCTCGGTGATCTGGTGCCATTCTTCGGGATAGGCGACGCGGATCGCCCACATGTCGGGCGCAAAGCTCTCCATCCAGATGCCGTTGACCCGCAGCAGCTCGTGGCTGTCGAGCAAGA
The DNA here is from genome assembly GCA_020441205.1 of Maritimibacter sp. Lineage (GTDB taxonomy): Bacteria > Pseudomonadota > Alphaproteobacteria > Rhodobacterales > Rhodobacteraceae > Sinisalibacter. Next base: position 14,525 of record JAGRMO010000184.1, on the reverse strand, counting down.
GGTGCATCCAGCGGCCGACCGCGCGCGGCACCGCGTCGATATCGGCGAGATGGGTAAGATCGCCCGCCTCCGCCATCACCTCATCGGTGGCGAACAGCAGCTCGTTGAGCGGGTTGCGGACCAGAAGGCGCTGGCCGGGGGCCACCACCAGGTTGCCGGCGTCGGCGCTGGTGCCATGCGCGCCGGCTCGGATGCGGATCGGGCGCGGTCCGGTCATGTCGTCCGGCGCGGCGTCGGGCTCGCCGTACATCACGGTGGACTCGCCGATCCAGCGGATCGATTGCAGCCCCTTGTCGCGGGTCACCACCTTGTCGCCGAGGCGCAGATCGCGGGCCAGGACCGGTCCGCGTGCGGTCTCGACCACCGACGACTGTGCCAGACCCGAAGTGGCGAACTCGGGCGCGACGGCGCGGCCAAGGCCAGCCAGATCGCCGGTGCGCAGATCGAGCGCGGGAGGCAGGTCGTTTTCGACGGCGGGCGAGCGGAAATGCAGCATGTGACGGGTCCGAAGTCTTGGGGGGGCGCGCGCGGCGCTGGATGACGGATCGAAGCTACCGGTCAATCTTGCCCAAATTGTGAAGGAATTCCGGTGAATCCGAACGAACGGCGGGGCGGAAATCTGCGCGAATCCAGTTGTTTTCGCCTGTTCCGCCGCATTCTCGCCGCATTTGGCCACATTTCGGCCTAACCGGCACCCAGTCTTCACCACGACAAGGGCATCGACGGAGGTGCGGGACTGCGCCGCGATTTCCAGAAAATACCGAGCATTTTCAGGGCATTGTCACTGGCCTGTGCACAATGAAACGGGCACGGTGCCATTCCGAAATGGGGCGAAACGGTGGCGCGTCTCGGTACGGGAGTGGTCCGGGAGGGGCGAATCGCTCCGCCCCCGCATGGCGTCGGGCCGACCAGTCCTGGGGGATCAGGCTCTGAGCCGTTTGGCCTCGCCCGCCGCCAGCGTGCGCCGCGCCGCCCGGCGGGTCCGCCGCGTGGCCGCGTCGCGCAGCTCCGGGAACAGCTCGAACAGCTCGTCCCGGCTCGCCTCGCCCGCGGCATCCAGTGCCTCGTCCGTCGGGTGGAAGCTCTCGGTCCAGGCTCCCTCCGACAGCACCACTTCGTGGCGGTCGAACATCAGATGCAGATAGGTGACCTCGACCGGCTCGACCCGCTCGACACCGCGGGTGCCCAGCAGGTGCTTCGCCGAGACAAAGACCTCGCTTTCGCCCGCATCGAGCTCCGGGTGTTCGCCCACCAGCAGCAGCCGGTGGTTCGGGCTGACGCAGAGATCGCGGGCCGGCAGATCGGGTCCGAGGGCGCCCGCGCGGATTCGTACCGGATGCAGCCTCGTGTCGAAGCGAAGCGCGGGGCCCGACAGGGTCTTGCGGCCGATCCAACGCACTTCCTGCACCCCGTTGTCGCGGGTGACAATCGTGTCGCCGACCCCGATCCGTTCGATCGGCACCTCGCCCCGGGGGGTCGAGATCAACGTGCCGGGCGTGAAGCAATTGACCCTGGGCGCCGGCGCGGATTGCACCTCTTTATGCGGGCCTGAAAACCGCCCACCGGTCTCATCAATGCTCGACATACTCGCCCCCTGGGCACACCCCGTTCGCTACCGCGCATCATACCCGAATGCGCGGTAGCACGAAGCGCACATCCATCGTAACAAGCCGAAAACACACAAATAATTTCAGAGATCGCACCCACTGGTGAAGAAGAGGAGACAATCTCGCGCCCCCACGCGAGATTGTCTCCATACCCGAAATTGCCGACCTGGGCAGCGCCGCACGGACCGGCAGGATCGAATCGACCCCGGAGCACCCCTTGCACTCCGCTTTCGGGCGTCTTCAGCCCGCCGGTCCCCGGACCGGCGGACAGCTGCATTAGCCGCGCAGAAGCATCTGCGCTTCGTGTTTCTTCAGGATCCGCCGCGCCGCGGTGTAATCCTCGAGCCCCGCTTCCGTCGCCAGTTCCGGGAACAGCTCGAACAGCTCCTGGCGCTGTGCGTTGCCCACCCCCTTGAGCGAGTGGTCACCGGGCTGGAAGCTTTCGGTCCAGGCCCCGTCCGACAGCACCACCTCGTGGCGCTCGCACATGAAGTGGATGTAGGTGACCCCCATCGGCTCGACGATCTGCACCCCCTTGGAGTCGACCAGATGCTTCGCGGCCGCCAGCACTTCGCGTTCGTCGAAATAGAGCGAGGTCCGGTCATTGGCCACCAGCACCCGGTGGTTCTGCGACAGCATCATGTCGCGCTCCGGCAATCCGTTGCCGAGCGCCCCCGCCCGGATCCGGATCGGCGCGAGATGCGGCGACGTGGCGAGCTCCTTGAAGCTGATCGGCCGCGCGCCGACCCATTTGATCTCCTGGATGCCGTTGTCGCGGGTGATGACCCGGTCGCCGGCCTTCAGACGCTCCACCGGCACCTCGCCCCGCGCCGTCGCGATCCGCGTCCCCGGCGTGAAACAGGGAATGACGTTCTCGATATTGTAGAACTCGAGCGTGCCGAGATCGTTGCCCGCGTCGTCGCGGTACGAGACATAGCCGTTCTCGTGATCGTCGGTGGTGTAGGTGATGTTGAGCGAACCGCCGGCGACGGTCGAGCCGGAGAGATCGAGCGTATCCCAATCGTCGCCGCCCTCGTTGCCGTCGACCACGTCGCCCGCGTTGACGCCGCCGAACCAGTCGCGGTCGTCGCCGCCCGAAAGCGTATCGTTGCCGGCGCCGCCGTTGATGTAATCCTCGCCGCCCTCGCCCCAGATCACGTCGTCGCCGTCGCCGCCGAACAGCACGTCGTTGCCGCCGTCCGAGAGCTCACCCGGCACCGTCACGTCAAAGAACATGTCGGTAACGTTGATGCCGGAATTGCCCGGACCGTTCTGCTCGTGCTCGAGCACGATTTTCGCCACCGGCCCGGCCACGGAGACCTGCAGATTGTAGGCATTCGCATCCGACGCCGCATAGCCGCCGTTGCTGTCGGCGACATTCGCCCCGGCCGCGCCGCCGCCCTCGAGCAGGGTGATGCCCGAGCCTGCCACCAGCGTGACCGGGATCTCGTTACCGTCCGCGTCATAGGCTCGGATCGTCACCACGCCGTCGCCGTCGAGATCGTTGACGTTGAATTCGAGGTTCTGCACCGCCTCGGAGAAGCTCCATTCGAACGTTCCGGCCCCGCAGCTGCCGCCGGTCTCGGAATGCAGCGTGCTGTCGGGGTCGAGCGCCTCCCCGCCGGTGTCGATCCCGGTGCCGTTGACCGGATCGGTCCCGGCTTCGGAGAAATGCGTCCCGGTATCTTCGGTGCGCGCGTAGCTCACCGTCACATGGCCGGTGTCCTGGGTGAAGGCGCTGTCGATCTGCACCTCGGTCACGCCCTGCCAGTTGAAGCTCTCGCGCACGACCGTATCGGGCGCATCACCGCCCTCGTCGCCGTAGATCACATCGTTGCCGGCCCCGCCCTCGACGGTGTCGTCGCCCGCGCCGGCGTTGATCTCGTCGTCCCCGGCCCCGGCATAGACCGCGTCGTTGCCGTCTTTCGCGAGGATGATGTCGTCGTCGCCGACTTCGCCCAGCAGAAGCGCGTCGCCCGCGTCGACCAGGTCGCCATGCGGGTCGCCGGTATAGGCGTAGTCGATCAGGTCATCGCCCGCCGTCCCTTCGACGATCCCGTCGCCTTCGGGCACGGGCAGGCAGTTGAACCCGAGATCGGTCACCGAGATATGCCCCGAGGTGGCGGCATCGGCGCCGTTGTCGTGAATGATCACCAGTTTGACGATGGGTCCGGCGACCGAAACGGTGACGCCGGTATCGCAGAGCGTGCCTTCGCCCTCGATCGTGTTCCCGCTGACAATCTGCGACGACAGCGCATCGAAATCGACGTCGACGAGGTTGCCGTCGGCATCATAGGCGAGCACCGTGACCTCGTCGTCCCAGTTGCAGCCCTGGTCCACGTCGATGAGCTGGAAGTTCACATCCGTCACCGGCTGGTCGAAGGTGATCTCCGAAATCGTCGGTTGGCTCACCTCGGTCGAATAGAGCTGCCCGTCCTTGAGCGAGAAACTGTCGCATTGCCCGTTGGTGGGCGTCGAGACCGTCACGCCAACCGCATCGCCGCCGCTGGCCGACGCCAGGGTCGTCGAGCCGTCCGCGCCGGTGAGATCCCAGTCAAGGCGGTAATCGCCGGTGGGCTGGTAGACGCCGGTGGGCTGCCAGGTGGAATAATAGGTCATTTACAGCGTTCCTTGCTCGGCGCCACAGGCGGCGGTGATCCGGACGGCGCCGGAACGAATTTCGGTTTGCGGGGCGGCCTCGGCCGCCAGGCAGGTGAATTCGGTCTTCGAAGTCGGAGATACAATCCTGACGCCGAAACGGCCTGACAGTGTTTGCGAGCAGACCCGGTCGATATATTCCTGGCGCAACATGCGATTATCCCCTTGCGTTCGTACCGCCTCGAACCAAGAGCGACGCCCGGCCACGGGGGGCCGCACATGTCCGTTGAATTTTCGTGGAGAAGAGGCCCTGCGCGGACCGGAGGCTACGCGTCGGAGCGAGCCCCCCAGCTCGCCCCGACTGTAACACTACGCCAACCACTTCGCGGTCGACGCACACCTCTTCCCCACGGAAATCCGTGGTCGTGTGCGGCCGCCCCCGTGGCCATTAGACACCGCCCCCCAGTTGGGCAAAATCAAACTACCCCCGGACGATGCGCAAAAAAAGGAAATTTGGCCGAAAGGGGGCAGATTGATGGCGCGCTCGGTTAACAAATGCCCTAATATCCCCGAACTTGACCCGGCGCGTCAGGGGTCGACTGTTTTCCCCCTGGAAACAATAATTTCTGGCATCACGTCCGAATACCAATTCTCCCGATCACATTCCGGATAATAGTGCGGGAATTATTCATCCCAGCGCTCTGGATCGGGCATATTCCCCCTCAGCATTGTCAAAGATCCGGAAACGCGTTTCAGCGCCACAATCCTCACCGAAACCCAGCCGAATTGCCGAAAATACAACAGGTCCCGTCCCCCGGATGTGTTCACGTTGCCACCGCAATTCCCGGCAACAGGCAGGATCGGTCACGTCCACGCGACAAGGCAGACGAATCAGTCATCGTCTCGCCATCGCCGCATCTGCCTTGCGGGGAACGTCCGAGCACCGACCCCGTTCCGAACCCAACAAAATAACGGAAAAACCTGCTGACGGGCCGCACGGAAAAAAATTCCGCCCGGATTTCTCCGCCGCATTTTGCGCCGCCCCCGGCGTCAAGCCGCCATCGCGACGCCTCCGAAATGTCATCTGTCTCAAAGACCCGCGGGCAGACCCTTCGTCGGGACGCTGGACAGGGTGCAACGGCGGCCGGGCACGCCGTCGCAGAGGCGCCTGTTACGTCGTGTACCGGCAGGTTCTGGAACACCTTGTCGCGCGGCCGGACCCACCTGCCCGCCCGGAACACGGGCGGCCCCGCGAGGCGGCCAGCAGACCCGTGGAGGACCTCGCCCGCTGTCCGCTCACTCGGGGCGGACGACCTTCGCCGTGGCGATCATGTGGTGAATCTCGTCGAGGTTCCACCAGACTGCCAGGATTGCGGTCGCCGCCGCGATCGAGAAGAACAGGAGGTCATGCACCGGATCCCAGACCCGGTGCTTGACCGCGAGCCAGATCAGGAACGGGTGCAGCAGAAGCCCGGCCGCGCCGATACCGGCGATGGCACCGACGGCGCCCCAGAAATGCACCCCGATCAGCAGCGCGAGCACGCCGAAGGTCCCCCGCGCCGCCGAGATCACGAAGAACCTCTTTGAATCGCCCGCAGCCAGCGCGGCACGGTCGTAGCTGATCCCGATCGCCTCGGGCATCATCGCCGCCGCGATCAGCACCAGCATCGCGCCCGCAGTGATATAGCGCGCGTCGTAGAGCGTGTTGATGAGCGCGTGCCCGCTGATCGCGAGCAGGATGAGCATCGCCATCAGCGACCCGGTCATCGCATAGCGCATCTGGATGAGCCGGCGCGCGCTCTCTGGCGAGCCATCCTCGGCCACGTCGCGGTACACCGGAATGAGCACCCGGTTGACGATCTCGCGGGCGATCACCAGCGGGAACGTCCCGAAGTAATAGCCGATGTTGTAGATCCCCAGTGTCCCCAGACTGAAATACTTGCCCAGAACCAGCTTGTCGCCCTGCTGGGCGAAGAAGTTGAACACCGTCGAGATGAAGATCCATTTGCCAAAATGGATCAGCTCATGTGCCGCCGCCTTCTCCCAGCCGAACCGGTTGCGGTGGCCGGCGAGGAAGGTCTTGGCCAGGACGAGATGGGCAATCGCGTAGATCACGTCGCCCACCACCAGCGCCCAGACGCTGCGGGTCATCCAGGCCAGCAACACGATGACGACGAGCTGGATCACATGCGCGGCCACGTCGACGAAAGTCACCCGACCGAGTTGCAGATGCCGATAAGCGGTGTAGATCCGCGTCGTGTTGAGCCCGATGATGACCATCGCGAAGGAGGCGACCGGCAGGTAGTGCAACAGATCCGGTGCGTCGTAGAACAGCGACGCCGGATAGGCGAGCAGACAGGCGGCGAGCCACAACCCCACACCGCGGATCGCCTGCAGCGAATAGGCGGTATCGAGGAACGCCGGATCGTCTCCGCGTTTGCTCTGCGAGATCGACGGCGAGATGCCGATGTCGGAAAACAGTGTGAGGCCGATCAGGATGACCGAGATCAGCGTCATCATCCCGAACGCCTCGGGAAACAGCAGCCGGGTCAGGATGAGGTTGGAGGCGAGGCGCAGGGCCTGCGACACCCCGTAGCCCGTGAAGACGATCGCGGAGCTCCGCGCGGCCCGGGCCATCAGCCCGTCGCCCAACAGTTTCTGCACGGGTCGCAACGACATTACCGCCACTCGCACGAAGGCCTCCAGGAAACCCGGCGCCACCCCGGTCAGCGCCCCGCACCTTGTGGCGGGTCTGACGCAGGCGGTCAATCAAAACGAATTGATTCGGCTTATACTTTTCCGATCGCGGTCGGAAGTGTTGCCGGAACCAGGGCGATGTCGCGCCGCGACCGGGGATTTTGGCCGAAACCCGAAACAGTCACGCAACCGTCAACCGAATGAATTTTCGCCCGGGCAGGAATCGCCTATACCGGCGTTGCCCCGTGCCCCTGTGCTACCGGGGCCTGTGCCCGTGAACCGCGAGACCTGATGCCCAACGCATTCGCCTATATCGTTCTGTTGTCCTGGCCGATCGTGGCCCTTGTTCTGTATCTGCGCATGCCGGTCGAACGCGCCTTCGTCTGGACCATCATCGGCGGTTACCTGGTCCTGCCGCCGCTCACCCAGGTCGACCTGCCGCTGCTGCCGCCGCTCGACAAGTTCTACATCACAAATGTCGCGGCCTTCCTGCTCACGATCACGATCGGCAAGCGCAAGGTCCGGTTGCTGCCGAAATCCAAGACGGCGGCGGCCCTGGTGCTGTTGTTCATCCTCTCGACCATCCCCTCGGTCATGACCAACCCCGATCCGATCATCCTGCGGGCGCGGGAGGCCAACGAGGCGATCGCGCCGGGCGGCATCCGCGTCCTGCCCGGCCTCGGCTTCCACGAGATCTTCTATTTCACCATCGAGCAGATCTGGATCATCCTGCCGTTCCTGATCGGCCGCGAGCTGCTGTCGACCGCCTATGGCCGCCGCGAGCTCCTGCGTGGCCTGATGATCGGCGCGCTGGTCTACATGATCCCGTCTCTGATCGAGGTGCGCATGAGCCCGCAGATCAACGTCTGGGTCTACGGCTTCTTCCAGCACGACTTCATCCAGATGATCCGCGACGGCGGCTATCGCCCCATCGTGTTCCTGCCGCACGCGCTCTGGCTGGCCTTCTTCATGGTCACCGCCGCCATCGCGGCCGCGAGCCTGTCGCATTCCGAACCGCCCGGCAAACGCGGCCGCTACTACGCCATCATCGCCCTGCTGGTGGTGATGATCCTGCTGTGCAAGAGCATGGGCTCGATCGTCTACATGTTGGTCATGGTGCCCGGCGTGCTGATGTTCGGCGAGCGGCCCCGGGCCCGCGTCGCCGTCATCCTCGTCACGCTGGCCATGGTCTATCCGCTGGTCCGCAACGCCGGGCTGATCCCGCTCGACGATCTGCTCGACGCGGTCACGAAGATCAGCGACGACCGCGCCCAATCGCTCGGCTACCGCTTCGAGAACGAAGAGATGCTGCTGGCCCACGCGCATGAAAAACCGTGGTTCGGCTGGGGCGGCTGGGGCCGTAACCTGCTCTACCGCGAATGGGACGCGCGGCTCGAGACCATTCCCGACGGCGCCTGGATCATCATCCTCGGCACCGGCGGCCTGCTCGGCTATCTCGCCACCTTCGGGCTGCTCGCCTTCCCGGTGCTGACGATCGCGCGCAAGATGCGCCACCCGCCGGTGGATTCCGACATCGCCGGTCTCGGCACCCTGGCCCTCCTGCTCGGCCTCACCATGTTCGACATGCTTCTGAACGCGCCGCTGACGCCCTATGTCTGGGCCACCGCCGGCGCCCTCGTCGGCGCCTCGGAGCGCTGGCACGAACGCAGCGTCGAGGCCAAGCGCCAGGCCCGCCGGCGCATCGTCACAACGCCGCTCGGCACCGGCGGGGTCGATCCCGAGAAGGACGGCCCGCGCACGGTGCTGTGACGCGCCGCACCTCTCTTGGCGCCCCTGCCGTGTGTCGGCCGGCTGAAGATCGTTGCGTTTTGCTGGGCTGGTACCCGAGGTCGGACTCGAACCGACAAGATGTTGCCACCGGGGGATTTTGAATCCCCTGCGTCTACCAATTCCGCCACTCGGGCCCGGCCCTTGCTCTAGCCGCGCGCCGCGCAAGCGTCAATCGGGGATGCGCGCGGCAGGGCGGGACAGAGGCCCCGCCCAGCTTGCCCGACGCTCAGATGTCGTCGGTCCCGAACGTGTCGCAGGACCGCATGTCGCCGGTCTTGTAGCCGGTGGCGAACCAGCGCGCGCGTTGTTCCGAGGTGCCATGGGTGAAGGTATGCGGCATCGGCACCCGGCCCGCGTTGCGCTGCAGCGTGTCGTCGCCAATCCGGTGCGCGGCATTCACCGCCTCTTCGAGATCGCCCGGCTCGATGGTGCCGAACCGCTCCTGCGCGTGCCGCGCCCAGATGCCGGAATAGCAATCCGCCTGCAGCTCGATCCTGACCGAGATCGCGTTCGACTCCGCCTCGCTCACCTGCGCGCGGATCCGGTTGGCCTGGGTCAGGATGCCGAGCTCGTCCTGTACATGGTGGGCGATCTCATGCGCCACCACATAGGCCATCGCGAAATCGCCCTTCGCGCCCAGTTCGCGCGCCATCGTGGTGAAGAAAGCGGTGTCGAGATAGACCTTCTTGTCGCCCGGGCAATAGAACGGCCCCGTCGCGCCCGAGGCGCCGCCGCAGGCCGATTGCGTCACGCCCTTGTAGAGCACCAGCGTGACCGGAGTGTACGGATCGCCCACCTGCTCGGCGAACACCTCGCTCCAGACTTCCTCGGTATCGGCCAGCACCACCGAAACGAACTCGCCCTCCTGGCGGTCGGCCTCGGTGATCTCGCCGCCGCCGCCGGCGACGAGCCCGCCCTGGCCTTCGAGCAATGGGGTCACGTCGACCCCGGTGAAATATCCGATCGCCAGCACCAGAAGCAGGCCGACGCCGCCGATCCCCGCCGCCTGGCCGCCGCGCGACCGCCGATCCTCGATGTTGCGGCTGCCCCGCCGACCCTGCCACTTCATGTCACCCTCCTGAACCAGCCTTGGCTTCTCTTATCGCGATTGTTCGGCCTTTCGAACGAAAAAACGCGCCCCGAGCCGATTGTGTTCCGTCCTGCCGGCAAGCCCGCCAAGGCCGGAGCCTTCCTCAGCCCGCGCTCACAGCGGACTTGACCAAAGCCCCCGGCCATGCTGCATAGCCGAAAACGAGAGGCGGGACATGCTGCAGCGACTGTACGACTGGACGATTTCCCTGGCCGAGAGCAAGCACGCGCTCTGGGCGCTGGCCATCGTGGCCTTCGTCGAAAGCTCGGTCTTCCCGATCCCGCCTGACGTGCTGATGATCCCGATGATCATCGCCACCCCCAAACGCGCCTTTCTGATCGCGGGCATCGCCCTGGTGGCCTCGGTTCTGGGCGGCATGCTCGGCTATTTCATCGGCTGGGGCGCCTTCGAGACCATCGGCAAGCCGGTGCTCGAATTCTACGGCAAGGACGCCTATTTCGAGGAGTTCTCGACCAAGTACAACGAATGGGGCGCCTGGGCCGTGCTGATCGCCGGCGTTACCCCCTTCCCCTACAAGGTCATCACCATCCTCTCGGGCGTGACCGGGCTCAACTTCTGGATCTTCATGATCGCCTCCGTGGTCGCGCGCGGTTTCCGCTTCTTCCTCGTCGCCGCGCTCCTGTGGAAGTTCGGCGCGCCGATCCGCGACTTCATCGAGAAACGCCTCGGCCTCATGTTCACGCTGCTCATGATCCTGCTCCTGGGTGGCTTCGCCGCGGTGAAATTCCTATGACCTCGCTCTCCGCCCGCCAGCTCATCTTCATCGCCTGGGGCTTCTCGGTGCTGTCCATCGCCGGCGCCTGGACCTTCCAGTCGCTTGGCTACGCGCCCTGCAAGCTCTGCTACTGGCAGCGCGATCCGCATTACGCCGCCATCGTGATCGGCGCCGTCGCGCTCGCAGCGCGCTGGTACTGGCTCGCCTGGCCAGGCGCATTGATGGCGGCCGCGACCTCGGCGCTCGGCTTCTACCACTCGGGCGTCGAACGCCAATGGTGGCCCGGCCCCACTTCCTGCACCGGCGGCGGCAACATCTCCGGGATCAGCGCCGAAGACCTGCTCACCCAGCTCGAAGCCGCGCCCCTCGTGCGTTGCGACGAGATCCCCTGGCGCATGTCCGACATGATCCCCTGGGACATGCTCGACATCACCATGGCCAATCTCAACGCCGTGGGCTCGCTTCTCATCGTTTTCGTCTGGCTCGCCGCCGCGCTGAAACGCGCCTGAGCCGGCCCCGCGCAGTCTGGCCCCCGCGCCCGGCACCGACTAGCCTTGCGCCATGCTGACCCGCTTCGCCCCATCGCCCACCGGCCCGCTCCATCTCGGTCACGCCTATTCGGCGCTCACCGTCTGGCGGGTGGCGCAGGAACTGGGCGGCACCGCGCTGCTCCGTATCGAGGATTTCGACACGCAGCGCTGCCGGCCAGAGTACGAACGGGCGATCTACGACGATCTCCGCTGGCTCGGGCTCGATTGGCCCGCCCCGGTGCGCCGTAGCTCGGACCACCTGGCCGAATATGACGCGGTGCTCGATGCCCTCGCCGCCCGGGGGCTGCTCTACCCCTGTTCCTGCAGCCGCCGCGACATCGTCGCAGCCGGCGCCGAAGTCGGTTGGGACGGCCCCGTCTACCCCGGAACCTGCCGTCACCGCCCCCTCGAAGACGCAAGACCCGGCGACGCGCTGCGCCTCGACCTCGCCCGGGCGCTGGCCGCGATTGACCGCCCGCTCGCCTTCACCGAGATCGGCCCGCTCCATCCCGGCACGCACCTGATCGACCCGGCCGAACTCGTTGCCCGCTCGGGCGACCCGGTCCTGCGCCGCAGCGGCAACGGCGACCCGGCCTATCACCTCGGCGCGCCCCATGACGACGCGCTCCAGGGGATCACCCATGTCGTGCGTGGCGCCGATCTGTGGCGCGCGACCTTCCTGCATGTCGTCCTGCAGGCGCTCATGGGATGGCCCACGCCCAGCTACCATCACCACGACCTGATCCGCGACGCGTCCGGCAAACGGCTCGCCAAGATCAACGCCGCGACCGCTCTGGCGAGCTACCGCGCCGAGGGCCTTACCCCCACTGATATCCGCAAACTGGTCGGGCTCTGACCCGTGCCGCGCGCGATGGCGTTATCCCATCGGCTCCAGGATCACCGCCTCGGCCCCATCGCGCACCGCGGTGTAGAAACACGACCGACGGTTGGTGTGACAGGCCGGTCCCGCCTGCTCCACCAGCACAAGCAGCGCGTCGCGGTCGCAGTCGACCCGAAGCTCCACGAGCTTCTGCGCATGTCCCGAGGTCTCACCTTTGACCCAGAACGCCTGTCGCGAGCGCGACCAGTAGGTCACCCGCCCGGTCTCGAGCGTGCGCGCCACCGCCTCGGCATTCATCCAGGCCAGCATCAGGACCTCGCCCGTCGCCGCCTCCTGGGCGATCACGGGCACGAGACCGGCATCGTTGTAACTCAGGCTTGAAGGGTCGAAGGCCATCACCGGTCCTTTCCATTTGCCGGACTGACGTCTATCTAGGGGAGACCGGCGTGGAGGGAAACCCATGGCAGAGCAAAGCCTCGAACAGCTCTATTCGGGCCAGATCCTGGCGCTTGCCGCCGATATTCCCCATGCCGGCAAGCTCGACACTCCCCAGGCCAGCGTGAAGAAACGTTCGCCCCTCTGCGGCTCGACCGTCACCGTCGATCTGCGCGTCGACGCCGGGCGGATCGTCGACTTCGCCCAGAACGTGCGCGCCTGCGCGCTCGGCCAGGCCTCGGCCTCGGTGCTGGGCGCCCATGTGCTCGGCCAGGACCGCGCGAGCATCGCACGCGCCCGCGACGCGCTCTACGCCATGCTGACCGAGGACGGCCCGACGCCGCCCGCCCCGTTCGAGGCGCTCGAAGTGCTGCGCCCTGCCGCCGCCTACCGCAACCGGCACCCCTCGATTCTGCTCGCCTGGGATGCGACCCTCGCCGCCTTCGACGAGGTCGCGGCCAACGCCGCCTGACCCTCGCCCCGCCCGATCCACCCGCCCGAAAAAGAATGCCGCCACGCTCGGGATGGAGCGGGCGGCAGTTATGCGGTGCGGTTCGTCTGCGGCCAGGACAAACGGCCGGAGGGACGTGGCGATGGGATCGCCGGCATCAGAGGGACAGGATGCTTCGAGAACCGGGGCTCCGCAGGCAGAAACTTGGCGGCGCTTCGAACAGCGCCGGGGGTCAGAACAGGCTCGGCAGGTAGAGCCCCGCGATCAGCACGATGGCGACGCTGATGCCGCCGGCGAGATCCTGCAGGATGGTGGCGGACGACCGCGCAAGGACGGCTTTGATCTCGTAGGACATGGCTGGCTCCTGCTCTCGCGCCGGATTGTTCGGCTTGTGTTCTTATGTTGATCCTTTGTTCTCATATGTTCTCGCCTTGTGCAAGAACTTTTTTCGAACAAAAGAGAACGAAACGCGCGATTGTTGCCTAACCCACGGAAATCAAACGGATCGCCTCGTCCTGCCGCATCAGCCACAACAGGATCCGCGCCGCCTCGCCGCGCTTTCCCGTGAGGTCCGGGTCTTCGCGCAGCAGGTTGCGCGCATCGCTCTGCGCCACCGCCATCAGCCCCGCCTGGGTCTCGAGATCGCCGACCCGGAACTTCGGCAGCCCCGATTGCGCGGTGCCGATGAGATCGCCCGCCCCCCGCATCGCCAGGTCTTCCTCGGCGATGCGAAACCCGTCCTCGGTCTCGCGCAACACGCTGAGCCGCCGCTCCGCCCCTTCGGTGAGCGGCGCCTGATACATCAGAAGGCAGGTCGAGGCCGCCTCGCCCCGCCCGACCCGGCCGCGCAACTGGTGGAGCTGCGCGAGCCCGAAATGCTCGGCCCGCTCGATCACCATGATCGTCGCGTTCGGCACGTCGACGCCCACCTCGATCGCGGTGGTGGCCACCAGCACCTTGGTTTCGCCCGAGGTGAAGGCCTCCATCGCGGCATCCTTCTCGGCCCCGGGCATCTGGCCATGGACAAGGCCGACCACCCCCTCGCCGAGCGCCGCGCGCAGGTGCTTGAACCGCTCGGTGGCGGCGGTGAGTTCGCTGAGCTCGCTCTCGTCGACCAGCGGGCAGACCCAATAGGCCTGCTTGCCCTCGGCGGTCGCCCGCCTGAGCCGCTCGACCACCTCCGCCATCCGCTCGGTCGAGACCAGCGCAGTGGTGATCGGCTTGCGCCCCGGCGGCTTCTCATCGAGCACGCTCACATCCATGTCGCCGTATTGCGCCAACGCCAGCGAGCGCGGGATCGGCGTTGCCGTCATGACCAGCACATCCGTCACCTGCCCCTTGGCGCCGAGCTTCATCCGCTCGTTCACCCCGAACCGGTGCTGTTCGTCGACGATCGCGAGGCGCAGGTCGTGATAGGACACGTCGTCCTGGAACACCGCATGGGTGCCGACGAGAATATGGATATCGCCGCGCGCCAGCGCCGCGAGCTTGGCCGCGCGCTCGGCCCCCTTGTCGCGGCCCGTGAGCAGCTCGACCACCACCCGTGCCGAGGCGGCCAGCGGGGCGAGCGCGGTGAAATGCTGGCGCGCGAGGATCTCGGTCGGCGCCATCATCACCCCCTGCCCGCCCGCCTCGACGGCGATGAGCAGCGACAGGAAGGCAACCAGCGTCTTGCCCGCGCCGACGTCGCCCTGCAACAGACGGTTCATCCTGAGCCCCGCTCCCAGATCCTCGGCGATCTCCTCCATC
>JAGRMO010000031.1 GCA_020441205.1 Maritimibacter sp. | reverse complement strand
CGGGTGTCCTTGTAGTCGATCTTGGGCGCGTTCTCGCCAGAGAACGGGCAGACCTTGCGACGGCGGAAAAACGGTTTCGCGGCCATGGTTTAGCTCCTTTTCTCTGACTTAGCGATCGCGATCGCGACGCTCGCGGCGGTCGCCGCGCTCTTCGCGTTTCTGCATCTGGGCCGAGGGGCCTTCTTCGTGGGCGTCGACCTTGATGGTCAGGACGCGCATCACGTCGTCATGCAGACGCATCAGGCGTTCCATCTCCTGCACCGCCGCGGCCGGCGCGTCGGTCTTGAGGAAGGCGTAATGGCCCTTGCGGTTCTTGTTGATCTTGTAGGCCATCGTCTTCACACCCCAATATTCGGTGTCGATGACGTTGCCCCCGTTGTCCTTGAGGACGGTGCCGAAATGCTCGACGAGGCCTTCGGCCTGCGCGTTGGACAGGTCCTGACGCGCAATCATCACATGCTCGTACAGCGGCATGCTCTCTCCAGTTCTGTCAGGCGGGCTTCAAAGAATGGGCGTACACCTTCCGCGCCCATCCACGAGGGGCCGCGCGGTTCGAAATCGTGCGGAAGGACGCAGCCTTATACACCCGCGGGGCTCAGATGCAAGCCGGCCGTGCCGCTGCCGTTGCGCCGCCGACGCGGCGTCGTTGCCGATCCCGAAACAGGTTCTTACAACCGCCCCGGGAGTTTCGCCAAATGGCCGGGCAGCCGCCCCATTTCGGCCTCTGTTGCACACGAGTTTGTGAGCCGGGAATGGAACGGACCAGGGATCAAGAATGACGTTGTCCGCACAGGAATTCGACTTCGCGACAGACCGCACGCGCACCACGCAAACCGGCGGCCCGCGGATCGAGGAGACCGCCTACGGCTATGTCATCCGCGATGGCGAACGGCCCGGCCCGCTGCACCGCTTCACCGCCGAAACAGGCCGGTTCTTCGGCGTCATCCTCCTGATGGCCGCGTCCGGTCTCTGGGTGCTGCCGGATTCGCTCCACGGCGACGAGTTCATCGGCATCAAGGTCGCGGTCGCGATCATGTTCCTCACCGTCGGCGGCTATTTCTTCTGGATCGGCCGTCACCCCAGGCACCCCGAGTTCCACATCGACGTCGGCCGCCGCGAGATCCGCATCGGCCAGCGCGACCCCAAGGGCAACCTGCGCACCTCTGCCCGGCTCGATTTCGAGACCGTGAGCTCAGTCTTCGTTCTGCGTTCGAAGGATCACAGCGCCCGGCCCCGGCTGTTCCTACGCCTCGCCGATCTCGACACCGGGCTCGAGATCGCCGCCGGCAGCGCCGACCAGCTCGAGCGGCTCCGGCTCCGCCTGACCCGCGACGTCTCCGGCCAGCCCGCGCCCTCGGTCGAACGCCAACTCAGGCACCACCAGAGCGCCGCCGCCTGAGCCTGGCCCGCCTGGGTCACCCCTGCCGCCCGCGGCCCCTGTCAGGGCCGCACTCGTCCCCGCGCCGCCCGCCGATCTGCCCGGTCGGGCGGCGCTTCCCTTTTGAGCCGCACCACGCTACCTGTGGCCCGAGGAACCGCGTGAAGGGAGGGGAGCATGACCCGCGCATTCGTTTTCCCGGGCCAGGGGGCACAGACCATCGGCATGGGAAAGGAACTGGCCGAGGCCTACCCACAGGCCCGCGCCGTGTTCGACGAGGTCGACGAGGCCCTTGGCGAGAAGCTGTCGGCGCTGATCTGGACCGGCGACCAGGATGAGCTCACCCTCACCCGCAATGCGCAGCCCGCGCTGATGGCCACCTCGCTCGCCGCGATGCGCGCGCTCGAGGCCGAGGGCGTCACCATTGACGCCGCCGCCTTCGTCGCCGGCCACTCGCTCGGCGAATACTCCGCCCTCGCCGCCGCAGGCGCCCTCACGATCGCCGATACCGCAAGGCTGCTGCGCACCCGCGGCCAGGCGATGCAGGAAGCCGTGCCGGTCGGCGTCGGCGCCATGGCCGCGCTCCTCGGGCTCGATTTCCAGGCTGCCTGCAAGGTCGCCAAGGCGGCCGCCCAGGGCGAGGTCTGTCAGGCCGCGAACGACAACGATCCCTCGCAGGTGGTGGTCTCGGGCCACAAGGCCGCCGTCGAACGCGCCGTCGATCTGGCCAAGGAACAGGGCGCCAAACGCGCCATGCTGCTGCCGGTCTCTGCCCCGTTCCACTGCGCCCTGATGGCGCCGGCGGCCGAAGTGATGGCCGAGGCGCTGAGCCATGTGAACATCGAGCGCCCCGCCGTGCCGGTGGTCGCCAACGTCCGCGCCACCGCGATCTCCGACCCGACGACGATCCGCTCGCTGCTGGTCGAGCAGGTCACGGGCTCGGTGCGCTGGCGCGAGAGCGTCTCCTGGATGGGCGCCCACGGCGTCGACGAGATCTGGGAGATCGGTGCCGGCAAGGCACTCTCGGGCATGATCCGCCGGATCAACAAGGAGATCGCCACCCGCCAGATCGGCACGCCCGACGAGGTGAAGGCCGCCGCCGCAGCGCTCAACGCCTGAGCCGGGACCAAGGCGTTTCGAAACGCCTTGGCAAATCCCTTCGAAGGGATTTCCCCCGCACCAATTCGAAAGGAAACACCCATGTTCGACCTCACCGGAAAAACCGCCCTCGTCACCGGCGCCTCGGGCGGCATCGGCGGCGCCATCGCCCGCGCGCTGCACGCCGCCGGCGCCACCGTCGCGCTCTCGGGCACCCGCGAGGAACCGCTTCGGGCCCTCGCCGCCGAACTGGGCGACCGGACCCATGTGCTGCCCTGCAACCTCTCCGATCCCGCCGCCGTCGACGCGCTCCCCAAACAGGCCGCCGAGGCGATGGGCTCGGTCGACATCCTCGTCAACAACGCCGGCATCACCCGCGACCAGGTGTTCATGCGCATGTCCGACGACGACTGGGCTTCGGTGATCGACGTCAACCTCACCGCAACCATGCGCCTCTGCCGCGGCGTGATGCGGCCGATGATGAAGGCGCGCTGGGGCCGGATCGTGAATATCTCATCGATCGTCGGCGCCACCGGCAATCCCGGCCAGGCCAACTACGCCGCCTCCAAGGCCGGCATGATCGGCATGACCAAGTCGATCGCCTACGAGGTCGCCTCGCGCGGCATCACCGCCAACTGCGTCGCCCCCGGCTTCATTGCCACCGCCATGACCGACAAGTTGACCGACGACCAGAAGGCCAAGATCGACGCCCAGATCCCCGCGGCCCGCATGGGTACGCCCGAAGAGATCGCCGCCGCCGTCCTCTACCTCGCCTCGCCCGAGGCCGCCTATGTCACCGGCGCCACGCTCCACGTCAACGGCGGCATGGCGATGCTCTGACGATGGCCCCGGCCCCCGCGCAATAGGTCGAGGCGGTCGTCGCGGGGCCGCTGGTTCTGATGGGAATTTCGCAAATCGTCCGCCCGGACATGTGGCGCGCCTTTTTCGCCGATCTGCACGCGCGCGGCATCGCCGGCGTCGTGCAGCGTAGATTTCTCATCGAGCTCTGGCCCGCCCTGCTCATCGTCACCTTGCACCCGGTCCGGACCAGGCCGGGGATCGTCCTGACGCTGTTCGGCCGGCTTCTGGCGGCGAAGGTCGCCCTGTCGCTCCTGCGCCCGAAACTGGCGCTTCGGTCGATGTCTCTGACCGGCAAGGGCGCGTCGGGTTTTCTCCCGGCCGGTCTCGTCCAGATCGCGCTTGGCGCGTTCCCGGGCTGGCTCGCGACCGCCGGATAGGCGGCATCCGCCGGCCAGTCACCGCCGCCGGACAAACCGTTTGCCCTTCCCGCGCTTTATGCTAAACGAAACGGGATTTCGGCCTCCGAGGGGGGCGGGCCGGGGTGTCGTCACCCCGACCATCGGAGCGGCCCTCGGGCCAGGTCAATGGGGCCGCGTGCCCGCACAAAGTGAGGAAGAATCATGAGCGACGTCGCTGATCGCGTGAAGAAAATCGTTGTCGAGCACCTCGGCGTGGAAGAAGACAAGGTCACCGACTCGGCCTCCTTCATCGACGACCTCGGCGCCGACTCCCTCGACACCGTCGAGCTGGTGATGGCCTTCGAGGAAGAATTCGGCATCGAGATCCCCGATGACGCGGCGGAAGGCATCCAGACCTTCGGCGACGCGGTCAAGTTCATCGGCGAAGCCGTCTGAACCCGCCAGAGCTTCAGCCCTTAAGGGCCACAGAACGGCGTCCCGCTTGGGGCGCCGTTTTTCTTTGTGCATCGCCCGATTCCGCATGATGCCCGGCCCGATCCGGGAAAATGTTCCAATTGCCGACACGCGGGCAAACCCCTGTTGCGCCGGTCCGGCGACCTTCGGGCGGACTTTTTCCCGCCGCCGGGCCTAAGTTCTCCGCAACGCCGAAGGAGAATCCCATGTCCGACACGCTCGAACCGATCGCCGTTTCGCCCGCCACCGTCGCCGACTGGCTCGACGCCGCCGAGGTGGTGCTGGTCGATGTGCGCGAAACCAAGGAATACGATCTCGAACATATCGCCGGCGCGCTGCTGATGCCGCTGTCGACGCTCGAGGCCGATCTCTTCCCCGCCGTGTCCGGCAAGCCCCTGGTGCTCCATTGCGCCATCGGCAAGCGCTCGGCCGCCGCCGCGCGGATGCTGCTGAAGGCCGGCCACGAGACCGTCTGGCACATGGAGGGCGGGCTCACCGCCTGGAAGGCCGCGGGCCTGCCCACCGAGGAGGCAATCGCCGAGCCCGTCGACCCGGCCAAGGTCGCGCCGCTGTTTCTCTGCCCGACGCCGGGCGCGGTGCTGCGCGAGGAATATCTCGGGCCGAACAACCTGTCGCCCGCCGCCCTCGCCACCGCCATCGGCATCGCCGTCTCGGATGTCGAGCGTTTCCTGTCCGGCGAGCGCGCGGTCGACGCCGAGCTCTCGCTGCGCCTGTCGCGCTACTTCTCGACCGCGGCCGATTTCTGGCTGCAGCTCCAGGTCGAGCACGATCTCGAACGCGCCCGCCACACCCTCGGCGAGACCATCCGCAGCTCGGTCCGCCCCCGCGCGGCCTGAGCGCACCCCAGTCCGGGCCGAAGCGCAAACTCCCAAGCGCCAGGCTCAAAGCGGAGGGGACCGGCCTGGCCGGTCCCCGTCCCGTTTCCGGGGCCCGGCGCCGGCCGCCTAGGCCCCCTGCCCCCGCAGATGCTTCAACAGCCCCTGCGACGCGATCCCGGTCACCGGCAGACCACGGGCGGTCTCGTAGCCCCGGATCGCCGCGGTGGTCTTGTCGCCGATCACCCCGTCGGCCCCGTCGGTATCGAACCCCGCCTTCGTCAGCCGCGCTTGCAGCTCCTTGCGCTCGTCGAGCGTGAGCCCCTGCGCATCCGCCCCGAACGAGCCCTTGAGCTTGCCGCCGCCCGCCAGCCGGTCCGACAGATGCCCCACGGCGAGCGCGTATTTCATCGAGTCGTTGTAGGCGCGGAACACCCGGTAATTGGCGAACAGCAGAAACGCCGGGCCGCCCGCGCCATTGGGCAGGATCAGCGTCGCCGGGCCGTGGTCCGGCACCTCGCCGCCCGCCGCCCGGGTCACGCCCCGCGCCCGCCAGTCGGCCACGCTGCGGGTGACCAGATCGTCGCTTGCGCCGGGCAACCACACCTCGACGCCCCAGAGCCGGCCCTTCTGCCATCCGGACGCGGCGAGGTAATTCGCCGCCGAGGCCAGCGCATCGGCCGGATCGTCCGACCAGATGTCGCGCCGCCCGTCGCCGGTGAAATCGACCGCATGGGCGAGGTAGGTCGTGGGGATGAACTGGGTATGCCCCATCGCGCCAGCCCAGCTCCCGGTCATCTTCGAAGGCGCGATGTCGCCTGCCTGCAGGATCTTCAGCGCCGCCACCAGCTGGCCCTCGAAGAACGCCCCCCGCCGCGAGGCATAGCCCAGCGTCGACAGCGCCGAGACCACCGGGATGTCGCCCCGTCTGGTCCCGTAGGAGCTCTCCATCCCCCAGATCGCCGCGAGCACCTCCTTCTGCACCCCGTAGCGCGCTTCGATCCGGTCGAGCGTGCGGCCGTGGGTCTTGAGCTTCTGCGCCCCGATCCGGAGCCGCTCGTCCGAAGCGGCGATGGCGAGGTAATCCTCCAGCGTCCGGCGCATCTGGAACTGCGCCCGGTCGTTCTCCACCACCTTGTCGAGATAGCCCGCGCCCTTGAACGCGGACGCGAGCGTGGCCTCCGAGATCCCCGCCGCCGCCGCCCGTTCCCGGAACCCCCGCACCCAGGCGGCATAGCCGCCGTTGGGCCTTGGCTTCGGTGGCTCGTCGCGCGAGGCGGCCAGCGCCGCCCGCACGCCGGGCTGCCCGCCGCCGCAAGCCGCGAGCCCGAAAGCCGTAAGCCCGATGCTCACGCTTCTGCGCGTGATATTTCTGCGCGTCATACTGCTCATGCCGGTCTCCTGCGCTCCGGCCCCGCCCGGGGCGAAGTCTGACACGGAACCATGGCAAAGCAAGGGCCGGGGACCGGCTTCGGCGAAATGCGGCGCGCGCGGGCGCCCCGCGCCGCTAAAGCAATGCGGCGCGCGACGTCCCCGCCGCGCGCCGGTCGCACATTTCACCGGGGCGCTACTTGACCGCCCGCCGCTGCTCCGGATGCAGGCTCGCGCCCAGGATGTGGTTCGCGCCGTGGATCACCTGGCTCGCATGACCCACGATCAAGGGATCGGGCGCGAACACCAGCGAATGGTCCTTGTCCGGATATTCCAGCGAATGCAGGAAGTGCCGCATCGCCTCCAGCCGGGCGCGCTTCTTGTCGTTCGACTTCACGATCGTCCAGGGCGCGTCGGCGGTATCGGTGTAGAAGAACATCGCCTC
>JAGRMO010000030.1:27724-32369 GCA_020441205.1 Maritimibacter sp. | reverse complement strand
GACGAGATGAAGATCGCCTGCGCGAACGCGCTCGCCCGGCTCGCGCGCGAGGACGTGCCCGACGAGGTGGCGGTGGCCTATGGCAAGAAGCTCACCTTTGGGCGGGACTACATCATTCCCACCCCGTTCGATCCGCGGCTGATCTACACGATCCCGCCGGCGGTGGCCAAGGCGGGGATCGATTCGGGCGTCGCGCGGCGGCCGATCATCGACATGGAGCGCTACACCGCCAACCTCAAGGCGCGGCTCGATCCGACCTACCAGATCATCCGCTCGCTCAACGCGAAGGCGCGCGGTGCGCAGGCGACGATGATCTTCGCCGAGGGCGACGATCCGCATGTGCTGCGCGCTGCCGTCGCCTATCAGCGCAGCAATTTCGGCCGGGCGATCGTGATCGGGCGCGACGAGGACGTGAAGCACAAGCTCGAGACCGCCGGGCTCGCCGATGCGGTGTCGGAGCTCGAGGTGATGAACGCGGCCAAGACCGAGCATCTCGAGACCTACAAGGCGTTCCTCTACGAGCGTCTCCAGCGGCAGGGCTACGATCAGCACGACGTGCACCGGCTGGCGGCGCGCGACCGGCACGTGTTCTCGGCGCTGATGCTGGCCCATGGCCATGGCGACGGGCTGGTGACCGGAGCGACGCGCAAATCGTCCCATGTGATGGATCTCATCAACCACGTGTTCGATGCCAAGGCCGAGGACGGGGCGGTGGGGATCACCGCGCTTCTGCACAACGGCCGGATCGTGCTCATCGCCGATACCTTGGTGCATGAATGGCCCGACGAGGAAGACCTCGCCGACATCGCCGAGCGCGCGGCCGACGTGGCCCGTTCGCTCGGGCTCGAGCCGCGGGTGGCTTTCGCGAGTTTCTCGAACTTCGGTTACCCGATCTCGGAGCGGGCCGAGAAGATGCATCTCGCGCCCGATATCCTCGACGCGCGCGGGGTGAATTTCGAATACGACGGCGAAATGACCGCCGATGTGGCGCTGAACCCTGAGGTGATGGCGCGTTACCCGTTCTGCCGGTTGTCGGGGCCGGCCAACATCCTGGTGATGCCGGCACGCCATTCGGCCTCGATCTCGGTCAAGATGATGCAGGAACTGGCCGGGGCCACGGTGATCGGCCCCATTCTCGCCGGGGTCGAAAAGCCGATCCAGCTCTGCTCGACCAGCTCGACGGCGAACGACATCCTCAACATGGCGGTGGTCGCGGCGGCGAAGGTGGGCGGATGAGCGTCTGGAACCTCGGCTCGATCAACGTCGATCTGTTCTACCGGCTGCCGCATCTGGTGCAGCCCGGCGAGACGCTGCCGGCGACGGCCCACGAGATCGGGTTGGGTGGCAAGGGGGCGAACCAGTCGGTCGCGGTCGCGCGCGCCGGGGCCGAGGTGCATCACCTCGGGATGATCGGCGCCGACAATACCTGGGTGCTCGACAGGCTCACCGGCTACGGCGTCGACGTCGCCCATGTGGGCCGGGCCGATGCGGCGACGGGGCATGCGCTCATCCTGGTCGACGAGGCGGGCGAGAACGCCATCGTCACCTATGCCGGGGCGAACTACCGCCAGTCGCTGGACGCGGTGACGGCGGCGCTGGGCGGGGCGGCGGCGGGCGACATATTCATGTTGCAGAACGAGGTGTCGCTGAAGGTCGAATCCGCGCGGATCGCGCAGGAAAAGGGTCTGTTCGTCGTCTATTCCGCGGCGCCGTTCAAGGCGGATGTGGTGGGCGAGATGCTGCCCCATGTCGATCTTCTGGTGCTGAACGAAGTCGAGGCCGAACAGCTCGCTGAGGCGCTGGCGATGCCGGTGCCCGAGATCCCGGTGGCCAACCTGATCGTCACCCGCGGCGCGAAGGGGGCGAGCTGGCGCGAGCAGGCGACGGGCGAGGAGACGCGGGTCGAGGCCTTCGCGGTCACCCCGGTCGATACCGCAGGGGCCGGCGATTGTTTCATCGGCTATGTGGTCGCGGGGCTCGACCAGGGGCTGTCGCGCGCCGAGGCGCTGCGTCTGGGCGCGGCGGCGGCGGCGTTGAAAGTCACCCGGCCCGGCACGGCGGACGCGATCCCGTCGCGCGCCGAGGTCGACGCATTTCTGGCCGGAACAGAGACGAAATGAACACCGAGGTCAGTGCCCATGGCGCGGCGGAGGACGCGCGGAACGACGATCTGATGCTGTGGCTCAACGGCCGGGTGGTGCCGAAGGCGGAGGCGCTGGTCTCGGTCTACGATTCCGGTTTCATGCTCGGCGACGGTGTCTGGGAGGGGCTCCGGCTCTATGACGGGCGCTGGGCCTTCGTCGAGGAGCATCTCGACCGGTTGTTCGAGGCGGCCAAGGCAATCGACCTCGACATCGGACTGACCCGGGCCGAGGTGTTGGACGCGCTCGAAGCGACCCGGGCGGCAAACGGGATGCAGACCGATGCGCATGCGAGGCTGATGGTCACGCGCGGGGTGAAGACGCGGCCGTTCCAGCACCCGGCGCTGAGCCAGCAGGGCCCCACCGTCGCGATCATCATGGAGCATTCGAAACCGGTGCTGCCGCGACCGATCCGCCTGGCCACCGTGCCGCATGTGCGCGGCCTGCCGATGACGCAGGATCCGAAGCTCAATTCGCATTCCAAGCTCAATTGCGTCCTCGCCGCCATCGACGCCGGGAAGGCCGGGGCCGACGAGGCGTTGATGCTCGATGTGCATGGCTTCGTGAACACGACGAATTCGTGCAATTTCTTCATCGTCCGCAAGGGCGAGGTTTGGACATCGACGGGCGATTACTGCATGAACGGTATCACCCGTTCCAAGGTGATCGAGCTCTGCCGCGGGGCGGGCATTCCGGTGTTCGAGAAGAATTTCTCGCTGGTCGAGACCTATGGTGCCGACGAGGCGTTCCTGACCGGAACCTTCGGCGCGCAGACCCCGGTGGGCATGATCGACGGGCGGGTCATCGGTACCGGCGAGCTTGGCCCCGTCACCGCGCGGATCCGTGCGCTTTACAAGGCCCTGATCCTGGCGGGTGCCGGCTGATGCGGATCGCGATGTGGTCGGGTCCGCGCAACCTTTCGACGGCGATGATGTACAGTTTCGCGGCCCGGGGCGATACCGCCGTGGTCGACGAGCCGTTCTATGCCGCCTATCTCTCGGCCACCGGGCTTGGGCATCCGATGCGGGAGGCGGTGATCGCGTCGCAGCCCGCCGATCCGGGGGCGGTCGCGGCGTCGCTCACCGGCCCCGTGCCCGGCGACAAGGCGCATTTCTACCAAAAGCACATGTGCCAGCACATGACCGAGGGGATGCCGCGCGGCTGGATGGCCGAGGTGGTCAACGTCTTCCTCATTCGCCATCCGGCCCGGGTGATCGCCAGTTTCGGCGCGAAATTCGGTGCGATGACCTTGGCCGACATCGGCTTCGCGCAGCAATCGGAGCTGTTCGACCAGGTCTCCGCGCTGGGTCAGAAACCGGTCGTGCTCGACAGCGCCGATATCCGCCGCGATCCCGAAACGATGCTGCGGGCGCTGTGTGTCGCGCTCGGGCTCGATTGGGATCCGGCGATGTTGTCCTGGCCGCAAGGCGGGCACCCCGCCGACGGGGTCTGGGCGCCGGTCTGGTATGGCGCGGTACATCGCTCCACCGGGTTTGCCGGGGCCGAGGGCGACTTGCCGAAACTGGAGGGCGCGGCGGCGGCGCTTTGTGTTGCGGCGCTGCCGCATTACGAGCGTCTCGCCGGGCTCAGACTTCGCGGCTGAGCCCGATCCTGCGGACGAGGCGGGGACCGGTTCGCCGCCAAAACATGCGAGCCTATTGCAGGCGTTTGCGCCGCATCCCCAAGAGCCGCAGTCGAAGCGCGTTGAGCTTGATGAAGCCGGCGGCGTCTTTCTGGTCGTAGGCGCCCGCGTCGTCCTCGAAGGTCACGTGGGCCTCGGAATAGAGCGAGTAGTCCGACCAGCGGCCGACGGTCTGCACCGCGCCCTTGTAGAGCTTGAGCCGCACCGTGCCGGTGACGAATTCCTGGCTCTTGTCGATCAGCGCCTGCAGCATCTCGCGCTCGGGGCTGAACCAGAAGCCGTTGTAGATCAGCTCGGCGTAGCGCGGCATGATCGAATCCTTGAGATGTCCGGCGCCGGAATCGAGGGTGATCTGCTCGATTCCTCGGTGCGCCTCGAGCAGCACCGTGCCGCCCGGAGTCTCGTAGATGCCGCGCGATTTCATGCCCACAAACCGGTTCTCGACGAAGTCGAGCCGGCCGATGCCATGCTTGCCGCCGAGCTCGTTGAGCTTCGTCAGCACGGTCGCGGGCGACATCGCCTCGCCATTGATCGCCACCGCGTCGCCCCTCTCGAAGCTCACCTCGATGTACTCGGGCTCGTTCGGCGCGTCCTCGGGGTTCACCGTGCGCTGGTAGACGTAGTCGGGCGCGGGCTCGGCGGGGTTTTCCAGAACCTTGCCCTCGGAGGAGGTGTGCAACAGGTTGGCGTCGACCGAGAACGGCGCTTCGCCGCGCTTGTCCTTGGCGACGGGGATCTGGTTCTGCTCGGCGAATTCGAGGAGCCGGGTGCGTGAGGTCAGGTTCCATTCGCGCCAGGGCGCGATCACCCGGATATCGGGGTTCAGCGCATAGGCCGACAGCTCGAAGCGCACCTGGTCGTT
>JAGRMO010000030.1:14529-27715 GCA_020441205.1 Maritimibacter sp. | reverse complement strand
CCCTTGCCGGTGGCGCCATGGGCCACGGCGTCGGCGCCGGTGGCCTCGGCGATCTCGATCAGACGCTTCGAGATCAGTGGCCGGGCGATCGAGGTGCCGAGCAGGTAGAGCCCTTCATAGACCGCGTTGGCGCGAAACATCGGGAAGACGAAATCGCGCACGAAGTCTTCGCGCAGGTCTTCGATGTAGATGTTTTCGGCCTTGATCCCCAGCATCAGAGCCTTCTGGCGGGCCGGCTCCAGCTCTTCGCCCTGGCCGAGATCGGCGGTGNGTGAAGGTCACCACCTCGCAGCCGTATTCGGTCTGCAGCCATTTGAGGATGATCGAGGTATCGAGGCCGCCGGAATAGGCGAGCACGACTTTCTTGGGCGCAGACATGGGCGACTCCGGTTTTCGAGCTTCCGCAGCGGTTTAGCGATTGGCCGGAAGGCGGGCAAGGGCGATCGGGGTCGCAGGCGGGCCGAGGCGGGCGACCTTCGCCGCCCGCCTCGCTTTCAAGGTGGGATCAGTATTCGATATTGTCGATGATCTCGACGATTTCGGGATCGAGCTCGTCGCCGGCATCGGCCGTGGTCTCGCCGTCGATGGCCTCGGCAATCGCCGCGTCCTCGGCTTCGAGCCGGGCGCGCAGGGCGTCGAGCAGATCGGCCTTCTGGTCGTCGGTCGCCGCGTCGCTCTTGTTCCAGGCGGCGAAGATGCCGTCTTCCGCCGCGGTCTGCGCATCGAGCGCGTCCTGGGCGGCGAGAAGGTCGTCTTCCGTCGGCAGGCTTTCGAGCCCGGCGGCGTCGAGATCGGCGATGAGCGCGTCGAGCTCGGCAATCGGCTCGATCTCGCCCGCGGCGAGGCGGGAGCGGTAGTCGTCGAGCGAGGCGAGCTCGGAATCCCCGAGCAGCCCGTCGAGATCGAGGTCGGCATATTTGTCGGCGAGGGCGATCAGCGCTTCGGCGCCGTCGGCGTTGTGATCGGCGACGGCGAGGCCCGCGAGCGCGCCGACCGGACCGTTGGTGTTGCCATTGCGGATATGGGCGAGCACGGCGTTGATGTTGGCATGGAGCGCGCCGTTCATGCTGCCGAGCTGGTTCGGCGACATGCCGGCGGTCTTCGGGCCGCCCTTCGCCGGCGTCGTCGCGTTGGCCGGTGCGCTTGCCTTGGTGGGTTTCGCCGGTTTCGGCTTGGTGCTGCCAAAGCCGTTGCCCCGGGTCGTGCTGGACGAGGCGGCCTTGCCGTTGCCACCCGAATTGCCGCCGGCATTGCCATTGCCGCCGCCGTTTCCGTTGCCATTGCCGCCGCCGTTGCCGCCGCCATTGCCACCCTTGGCGAGCGCGGGCGCGGCGGTGAACAGGATCGCGCCGGCGCCCAGCGGCGGCAGCGCGAGCGCGGCGACGGTCAGGGACGCGATCAGCGATTTTTTCATCGTCATGGGAAACCTCCGTGTCATGGCGCGAGGTGACACTTTGGGTGTGGCGGAAATGAGGCCCCGCGCCGGGCCGGCAGGTGGTCGGCCCGGTCCCGCCGATCCCCGCCCCTTGCGCCCGGGCGCGGGATCGGCACAGTGGCGCCATGACCGGATTTGCAGACAGGGCGCTCATCGCCGAGCGCAAGATACGGGAGCTGTTTCCGCCGACGCCGCTCCAGCGCAACGATCATCTTTCGGCGCGCTACGGCGCCGATATCTGGCTGAAGCGCGAGGATCTGTCGCCGGTGCGCAGCTACAAGCTGCGCGGCGCATCGAACGCGATGCGCAAGGTGCTGGCGGCGTCGCCCGGGCAATCGCTGTTCGTCTGCGCCTCGGCCGGCAACCATGCGCAGGGCGTCGCCTTCGCGGCGCGGCATTTCGGGGTGCGGGCGGTGATCTTCATGCCGGTGACGACACCGCAGCAGAAGGTGGACAAGACCCGGATCTTCGGCGGCGACGCGATCGAGATCCGCATGGTCGGCGACTATTTCGACGATACGCTCGCCGCCGCCCAGGCCTATTGCGCCGAGGCGGGCGGGCATTTCCTGGCACCCTTCAACGATGTGGACGTGATCGAGGGGCAGGCGGCGGTGGCCGTCGAGATGCTCGACCAGATGCCGGAGCCGCCCGATCTCGTGGTGCTGCCGGTGGGCGGCGGCGGTTTGTCGGCCGGGGTGCGGATGTATCTGGCCGAGCGCGCTCCGGCGACCGAGCTGCGGTTCGTCGAACCTGCCGGTGGGGCGAGTCTGCGGGCCGCGCTCGCCGTGGGCCATCCGCTGTCGCTGTCGAAGGTCGACAGTTTCGTCGATGGCGCGGCAGTGGCGCGGGTGGGCGACATCACCTTCGAGGCGCTGGCCGACGTGCCGATCGGCCATGTCGTCGTGGCGCCCGAAGACCGGATCTGCGTGACCATCCTCGACATGCTGAATGTCGAAGGGATCGTGCTGGAGCCGGCCGGCGCGCTGTCGGTCGACGCGCTGGTCGATCTTGCGGGCGAGATCCGCGGCAAGCGGGTGGTCTGTGTCACATCCGGGGGCAACTTCGATTTCGAGCGGCTGCCGGAGGTGAAGGAGCGCGCCCAGCGCTTCTCGGGGCTGAAGAAATACCTGTTGTTGCGGCTGCCGCAGCGGCCGGGCGCCTTGCGCGATTTTCTCGAGATCCTCGGGCCCGACGACGATATCGCCCGGTTCGAATATCTGAAGAAATCGGCGCGCAACTTCGGCACGGTGCTGATCGGGATCGAGACCCGGAGCCCGGAGAATTTCGAGCGGCTGTTCGCCCGGCTGGCGGAAAAGGGCTTTTCCTACAGCGATGTGACGGAAGACGAATCTGTCGCCGAGTTCATTCTCTAACCCTCGAGAAACGCCGCGCGCGAGGCGTCGTAGATTGCGAAGACGGGGGTGAGGTCGATGGCGGCCGCGCCGCCCGAGGCCGCACGCCGCTCGCCGGCCTGGCAAAGCGCCGAAAGATCGGAGAAGCCGAGGTTCAGCGCCGAGGATTTGATGAAGTGAAGGTCGGCCTCGTAGCGCGCCGGGTCGGGCGCGGATTTGAGCCGCGCGATCACCTCGTCGACCTCGTCCAGAAACATCTCGGCCACTTCCGCGAAATCGTCTTCGCCGATCTCGTCCTTGAGGTCTTGCACCCGGGTCCAGTCGATCATCGCCGCCTCCTTGATGGGCGGATCATCGGCCGTGGCGCGTTAACGCGGGGTTGCCCGGGTGCGGTGCGCCCGAGCGAAATGCGTAGAATTTTCGGATTTACCCGCTGTTAGCGCTCCGGGGGCTATGCGACCCGAGGGGCGGCCTGTCTGCGCGTGGCCAAGCGCGGGTTCCGGGCCCCCGGATTTGATGAGGTCGTTCCTTGCCGGTGCCCGTTCGAAATTCGTCAGAGCCTTTGGAGGAAGGCCGCGCCACCGCCGTCAATCGGGTGATGGTGGTCGACGATTCGGCTGCGCAGCGCAAGGTGGTGGCGATGTCGCTCCTGCGGCAGGGGTTCGAGGTGATCGAGGCGGTTTCGGGCGACGAGGCGCTCGACATCATCCGCCGCACGCCGGTCGATCTGGTGCTGTCGGACTGGATGATGCCGGGGATGGACGGGCTCGAATTGTGCCGCGAGGTGCGTGCGCTCACGCGCGAGGCCTATGTCTATTTCATCCTGCTCACGTCGAAGACCGAGAAGGGTGCGGTTGCCCAGGGGCTCGACGTGGGCGCCGACGATTTCCTGACCAAGCCGGTCAACCCGGAGGAACTGCGCGCGCGGATCTATGCCGGCGACCGCATCCTGCAGATGACCCGCGAGCTCAGCGAGAAGAACCGGCTCATCACCGTCACGCTCAACGAGATCAGCACGCTTTACGATGCGCTCGACCGCGATCTCGTCGAGGCGCGCAAGATGCAACAGGCGCTGGTGCGCGAGCGGGCCCGCGATTTCGGCAGCGCCGAGGTGGCCCTGATGCTGAAGCCGTCGGGCCATGTGGGCGGCGATCTGGTCGGGTTCTTCCCGGCTGGCGCGGGCAAGGTGGCGGTCTACTCGATCGACGTGTCAGGCCACGGCATCGCGTCGGCGCTGCTCACCGCGCGGCTTGCGGGGCTGCTGTCGGACGGCGCGCCCGAGCACAACATCGCGCTCACCCGCGATACCGATGGCAGTTTCGTCGCCCGGCCGCCGCAGGAGGTGGCGACGCTGCTCAATCTGCTCCTGCTCGACGACATGCAGTCCGATCTCTATCTCACCATCGTGCTCGGCTATCTCGATCTCGCCACCGGCGTGGTCACGATGACGCAATGCGGCCACCCGAACCCGGCGCTCATCGGCGCCGACGGGCGGGTGCGCTACCAGGGCCAGGGCGGGCTGCCGGTGGGGCTGATCGAGGAGGCCGAGTTCACCCAGTGGCGGTTGCAGCTCCGCCCGGGCGAGCGGCTGATCTTCTATTCCGACGGGTTCACCGAATGCGCCGGGCCCGACGGCGCGCTGCTCGAGGAAGAGGGTCTGGTGCGGCTCATCGAGGCCAATGCCGAGCTCGGCGGCAACGCCTTCTACGAGGCGCTGGTCTGGGATCTCGACAGTTTCCGCGGCAGCGGCGAATTCGCCGACGATCTGTCGATGGCGATGATCTCGTATCACGGGCCGAGCCCCGAGGCGGGCTAGGGCTCAGCCGAGGAATTCGCCGAGAAAGGCGCGGTCGCCGTCGTTGCCGAGGATATCGAGCGCCACGCGCGGTTCGGTCCAGACCGCTTCGTGGCCGGGTTCGCTCGCGGGGCCGAGGCGGCGCACCGGATGGGCGAGGTAGACGTGGCAAAGCTTTTCGGCCCAGAGATCGTATTCCGGCATCCAGGTGAAACGGCGGAAGGCGCCGAGCCTGCGGGCGGCCGCGATGCGCCAGCCGGTCTCTTCCAGCACTTCGCGGTGCAGGGCCTGGAGCGGGGTTTCGCCGGGGTCGATGCCGCCGCCCGGAAGCTGGAATTCCGGCAGGGGCTCGGCCTGGAAGGTGAGCAGCACCTCGCGCCCCCTCGGCAGGATCGCATAGACCCCGGTGCGCAGCTTGTAGCGCGTGCCGGATCGGATCGGCTCACCATAGCGCCGGATCATGTGAAACTCCCTCGGTTGCCCCGCCCCTTTAGAGCGGGTATGCGGTGCGAAACGCAAGCCGCCAGACACAACCCCGGAAACCTTCATGAGCCTTGGGTCCAAGATCGCCTGGGACGATACCGTCCTGCCGTTTCAGCTCGACCGGTCCGACATCCGTGGCCGGGTGGTGCGGCTCGACGGGGTGCTCGACGCGGTATTGGCGCAGCATTCCTATCCGCTCGCGGTCGAGCGGCTGGTGGCGGAGGCGGCGCTGCTTACCGCGCTCATCGGTCCGACGATCAAGCTCAGGTGGAAACTCTCGGTCCAGGTGCGCGGCGACGGCCCTGCCCGTCTGGTGGCCACCGATTTCTACGCGCCCGAGACCGAGGGCGATGCGGGGCGGATCCGGGCCTATGCGAGCTTCGATGCCGAGCGGCTGGAGACCGAGGCCGATCCGTTCCAGCAGATCGGCAAGGGCTATTTCGCGATCCTGATCGACCAGGGGCCGGGCACCACGCCCTATTCGGGCCTCACGCCGATCGCGGGCCGCTCGCTTGCCGATTGCGCGCAGACCTATTTCGCCCAGTCCGAGCAATTGCCCACGCGGTTTGCGCTCAGTTTCGACAAGGTCGACGGGCATTGGCGCGCAGGCGGAGTGATGCTGCAGAAGATGCCGGGTGTGCCGCCCAGGATGCTGGAAGAGGGGCCGAGCGGCGACGCCGGGTTGCTGGCGCCGGCCGATCTGCTCGCCGACGAGGACGAGCTCGAAGCCTGGTCACGGGCCAATATCCTGCTTGAAACGGTGATGCCGGAGGAGCTTATCGGGCCCGAGATCCAGCCCACCCAGATGCTGGTGCGGCTGTTTCACGAGGAAGCGCCCCGGGTGTTCGATCCGCAGCGGGTGCAGTTCGGCTGTACCTGTTCGGCCGACCGTGTGCGCCAGAGCCTGTCGATCTATTCGCAGAAAGACATCGCCCACATGACCACCGAGGCAGGGGTTGTGACGGCGGATTGCCAGTTCTGCGGCGCGCATTACGAGTTCGATCCCAGGACGCTCGGCTTCGAGGCCGAGGAGGCTCCGGGTGATCGCGCCTGATCCTTTCGCCGCCCTGCGCCGGGCCGTCGGCCCTGGCGCGCCATCGTCGGATTACGATCTCACGCCCGCGCTGCGGCCGGCGGGCCGGGCGCTGAGGGGGGCGGCGGTGCTGGTCGCGTTCGAGGACGCGCCCGGCGGTCTGCGTCTCTACCTCACCAAGAGATCGTCGCATCTGAAGCATCACCCGGGCCAGATCGCCTTTCCCGGCGGCAAGATCGACGCGGGCGACGTGGATGCCGTCGCTGCCGCGCTGCGTGAAGCTGAGGAAGAGATCGGCCTACCCCCCGGGGCGGTCGAAGTGCTCGGGTCGCTCCCGGCGCATGAGACGGTGACGGCGTTTTCGGTCACCCCGGTGCTCGCGCGCATCGTCCGGCCGTTCGAGCCGGTGGCCGAGGCGGGCGAGGTCGACGAAGTGTTCACCGTGCCGTTCTCGCATATCGCCGATCCCGCGAATTACATCGTCGAGTCGCGTTATTTTCGCGGGGTGAAGCGGCAGTTCTTCACCGTGCCCTACGGGCCCTATTACATCTGGGGGGCGACGGCGCGGATCTTGCGCGCGCTCGCCGGGAGGATCGGGGAATGACGCCCCGGATCACGTCTGCCTGGCTTACCGGCGCTGCGCCGCAGGCGGTCTGTGCGATGCTTGCCGAGGCCGGGCACCAGGCGTGGTTCGTCGGCGGATGCGTGCGCAACGCGCTCATCGGCGCGCCGATCACCGATATCGACATCACCACCGATGCCGCGCCCGAGCGGGTGACGGCGCTGGCGAAGGCGGCCGGGTTCAAGCCGGTGCCAACCGGGTTCGACCATGGCACCGTCACCGTCGTCGTCCACGGCGCGCCGTTCGAGATCACCACCTTCCGCCGCGATGTCGAGACCGACGGACGGCGCGCGGTGGTTGCCTATGCGGGCTCGATCGAGGAAGACGCGCATCGGCGCGATTTCACCATGAATGCGCTCTATGCCGATGCGGGCGGGGCGGTCGCCGATCCGCTGGGCGGGCTGCCCGATCTCGTGGCGCGGCGGGTGCGGTTCATCGACGATGCCGGCGACCGGATCCGCGAGGATTACCTGCGGATCCTGCGGTTCTTCCGGTTCCACGCCTGGTACGGCGATCCCGGGGCCGGGCTCGACGCCGAGGCGATGGCGGCGATTTCGGCACTTTCCGCCGGGTTAGAGACGCTTTCCCGCGAGCGGGTCGGGGCCGAGGTGAAGAAGCTGCTGGCCGCGCCCGATCCCGCCCCCAGCGTCGCGGCGATGGCCGCGACCGGCGTGCTCGGGCATGTCCTGCCCGGGGCCGATGCGCGGGCGCTGCCGATCCTTGTGCATCACGAGCACGCGCTCGGGCTCGCGCCCGACGCGATGCGCCGGCTCGCCTGTCTCGGCGGCGATAATTACATCGAGCGGCTCCGGCTGTCGAAGGCGGAAGGCCGGCATCTCGACCGGCTTCGCGCGCATCTCGGGGCCGGCGAAAGCCCGGCCGAGCTGGGCTACAGGCTCGGCGCGACCGAAGGGCGCGACGTGGCCCTGCTCATGGCTGCGCTTACCGAACAGCCCTTGCCGTCCGATCTCGACGCCGTGCTCGCGGTGGGTGCGGCGGCGGAGTTCCCGTTGAAACCGCGCGATCTGATGCCGGGCCTTCAGGGCAAGGCGCTGGGCGAGCGATTGGCCGCGCTCGAGGCGCGCTGGATCGCCTCGGGCTTCCGGCTGACCCGCGACGAGTTGCTCGGGGGCGGCGATGCAGCTCACGATTGACCGGCTCGGCCACCAGGGCGACGGGATCGCGCAGGGCGCGTCCGGTCCGGTCTTCGTGCCACGCAGCCTGCCGGGCGAGGTGATCGAGGGCGCGGTCGCGGGCGACCGGATCGAGGCGCCGCGCATCGTCACCCCGTCGCCCGACCGGGTCCGTCCGCCGTGCCCGCACTACAAATCCTGCGGCGGTTGCGCGTTGCAGCATGCAAGCGACGCGTTCGTCGCTGGCTGGAAGGTCGAGGTGGTACGCCAGGCGCTCGGAGCGCGGGGGATCGCGGCCCAGCCCGACGGCATCGTCACCTCGCCGCCCGCCTCGCGCCGGCGCGCCACGTTCTCGGCGCATCGCACCAAGGGCGGCGCGCTCGTCGGCTTCCATGCGCCGAAATCCGACGCCATCGCCCGCATTCCCGACTGCAAGCTGCTGCACCCGGACCTTCTCGCGACGGTTCCGGCGCTCGAAGCGCTGGTGGTTGCGGGCGGGTCGCGCAAATCGGCGCTGCGGCTCGCGGTCACGCTCAGCGAGACCGGCCCAGACGTGGCGGTGACCGGCGGCAAGCCGCTCGACGTGGCGCTGGAAACGACGCTCGCAGGGCTCGCGGGCGAGAACCGGATCGCGCGTCTGAGCTGGGAGGGCGAACTCGTCGCGCAGGAGGTGCCGCCGATGCAGCGTTTCGGCGCGGCACGGGTCGCGCCGCCGCCCGGGGCCTTCCTGCAGGCGACGAAAGAGGGCGAAAAGGCGCTGCTTTCTGGCGTATCAGAGACTGTTTCAGGCGCCAGGCACATCGCCGATCTGTTCGCCGGCTCCGGCACGTTCGCGTTGACGCTGGCGGCTTCGGCGGAGGTGCACGCGGTCGAGGGCGGGGCGGCGATGCTGGCGGCGCTCGACCAGGGTTGGCGGACGGCGCCGGGGCTCAAACGGGTGACCACCGAGACGCGCGATCTGTTCCGCCGGCCGCTCCTGGCCGACGAGCTCTCCCGGTTCGACGCGGTAGTGATCGACCCGCCCCGCGCAGGGGCCGAGGCGCAATTTGCCGAGCTTGCCGAGGCCCGGGTGCCGCGCATCGCCGAGGTGTCGTGCAACCCCGTCACATTCGCCCGCGACGCGGCGCTGCTGATCGCGGCCGGCTACCGGCTCGACCGCCTGACCGTCGTCGACCAGTTCCGCTGGTCGACCCATGTCGAGCTGGTCGCGGGCTTCAGCCGCTGACGCAAACCGTCTTCCCGAAAGCGCCGGTTTGGCGTATCAAACGCCCCGAGCAGATCACGAATGAAAAACATGCGCCTCCTCCTCGCGGCCATCGCCCTTGCCGGCCTCGCCGGGCTTACCGGCTGTAGTTCCAAGTTCAGAGCCTATTCCGGGCCGCCGATCACCCATGTCTACGTGTTCAAGGAACAGCGGACGATGGTGTTGATGAGCAAGTCGCAGCCGGTGGCGACCTGGGCCGTCGATCTCGGGTTTTCGCCGGTGGGGCACAAGGCGCAGAATGGCGACGGGCGCACGCCGGAAGGGCGCTATTACATCGACAGGCGCAATCCGGACAGCGCCTATCACCTTTCGCTGGGCATCTCGTATCCCGATCCCGACGACCGGGCGGCGGCGCGGGCGGCGGGGCGCGATCCGGGCGGCGATATCTTCATCCACGGCGGCCCGACCGAGGCGCGCGACAAGGGCAAGGCCGATTGGACGGCCGGCTGCATCTCGGTCAGCGACCGCGAGATCGAAGAGGTCTATTCGATGATCCGGATGGGCACGCCGATCGACATCCTGCCGTAACGGCGCGCGGGTCCGGCCGGCCTCAGGTGCCGGTCAGCAGGGTCCACCACAGCTTGCCGTTGGATTCCTGGAACCAGGCGAAGCCGAGGTTACGGGCGCGCGGATCGAGGATCACGTCGCGGGTGTCGGCTTCCTGCATCCAGGCGGCGAGGGTTTCGAGCTCGGTCTCGAAGGTCTCGGAGATGTTCTCGCCCAGCATCGTGCCGCTGTAGCCGGTGCGGGCCACCCGGTCGAGCGGCGAGGAGCCGTCGGAGCCGAAGTGCCAGGGGCGGTTCTGGGCGTGCATGTCGCGCGAATGGGTGGCGGCGGCGGCGGTGAGCTGGGGGTTCAACTCGAGCGGCCCGGCGCCGGCGGCGGCACGCAGCTCGTTGACCGAATCCAACATCCGGTAGGTGATCTTGTTTTCCTGGAAGGACGAGATCTTGTAGATCCCGGGCACCGGTTTGCCGTCGGGGCCGAGGGCGGTCGTGCCCCCTGTGCAGCCCGCGAGGCCGAGACCGAGAGCGAGGGTCATTGCGAGAGCACGCATCATTCTGCCTTACCCAAATCGTTGCAAACCAAGCCTGTTTTTTCGTGGCCATGCCGCATTTCAACCACAGGGGCGCGCGGATTCTGGCCCGCTGACGCCGGATTGATTTGCGATGCCAAGTGGTGGGCTCTATATAGGCCCCGCTAATTTGAGGCAATGCAGGAATGGGAAGTGATGACTTCACGACCGTTTGACAAATTCGACCGCCGCAGCTTTCTCGCCACCGCGCTTGCCGCCGGGGCCGGGATCGCCGCCGCCCCCGCACTCGCGCAGACCGAAAGCGAGCCCGAGTACATCCTGAAAGACAAGGAACCGGTCCGCCGCAACATCTCGAGCTTCCGCTCGCTCGACTGGCGGCCGTACTTCTCCAACACCAGAAACGGCGCGATCCTGGTCGACACCGTGAGCCGGGCGCTGCACTTCTGGTCGGAAGACCAGTCGATCTACAAGCTCTACCCGACCTCGGTGCCGCTCACCGAAGAGATGACGCGGCGCGGTCGCACCTCCGTCGTGCAGAAGGTCGAGGGGCCGGATTGGCGGCCGACGCCGTCGATGCTCAAGCGCAATCCGGAATGGCCGAGCTACATTCCGCCGGGGCCCGACAACCCGCTCGGGACGCATGCGCTCTACCTTTCGTGGCAGTACTACCGGATCCACGGAACCCATGACACGCGCAAGATCGGCAGGCGTAGCTCCAACGGCTGCATCGGCCTCTACAACGAACATATTGCTGAACTTTTCGGGCTCACGAAGGTCGGCACACAGGTGTTGCTAATCTGACACCCCGTGCAGGATTTGTCCGAATCCGGTTGCAAAAATCACGGGGTTCGGTTTTCTGGGCACACGAGGTACAGACTACCCTTGTTCCGGCGTTCGCGTCGGAAGGACAATTGGAGATTGAGAATGAAAAAAGCTCTGCTTGTTGCGGCCGTCGCCGCTCTCGCCGCCACCGCCGCCCACGCCGGCAGCGTCACCCCGCCGA
Source organism: Maritimibacter sp. (assembly GCA_020441205.1). GTDB lineage: Bacteria > Pseudomonadota > Alphaproteobacteria > Rhodobacterales > Rhodobacteraceae > Sinisalibacter. The sequence goes on along the minus strand of JAGRMO010000030.1, from coordinate 16,559 downwards.
TCATCGAGCCGGAAATCGTGGTCGAAACCACGACTTCGTCGTCGTCGGCCGGCATCATCGTGCCGCTGCTGTTCCTGGCCGCCGTTGGCGCCGCGATCTGGCTCCTCTGATCCAGACGTAAGACATATCGGGCCTTCGGGCTCGAGAGAGACCCCGCCCTCGTGGCGGGGTTTTCTTTTTGGCGGGTCGATGCCGGGCGTCCGCATCGGGGCTGTTTCCAAATTGTCGCGTCGCCGGGGATTTCGAATGCACCGGCCGTCGCGTTCTTGCTATCGAATCGGCGCTGATCTAGCCTGATCCGGAAGTTCGCCTTCGCAGCTAACCAGGAGATCCCAATGAAAAAAGCTCTGCTCGTTGCGGCCGTCGCCGCTCTCGCCGCCACCGCCGCCCATGCCGGCAGCGTCACCCCGCCGATCATCGAGCCCGATGTCGTCGTCGAGACCACCTCGTCGTCGTCCTCGGCCGGCATCATCGTGCCGCTGCTGTTCCTGGCCGCCGTTGGCGCCGCGATCTGGCTGCTCTGATCCAGAGGCAAGACAAGTCGGGCCTTCGGGTTCGAGAGAGACCCCGCCCTCGTGGCGGGGTTTTCTTTTTGGGCGGGTCGCCGTTCAGAGTTTCGAAGCTGCGGACAATGACCCAGAAGATGCACGTACCGGTGGCAATCTAGAAACGATGACGGTGCGTTGGGGATGTCGGCCCCGGCGGCGATTTCCTGCCGAGGCACCGATGAAGCGCAAAGAAAAACGCCCGGACGCGGCGCGGCGTCCGGGCGTTTCGAATGCGGGGTCTTTGAAGCCTCAGATGGCTTCCTTGATCCAGCTGTCGAGCGCGGCCTTGGGCGCGGCGCCGATCTTGTGCGAGACCACCTGGCCGTCCTTGAACATGAACAGCGTCGGGATGCCGCGCACGCCCATCATCGCCGGCGAGGCCGGGTTTTCGTCGACGTTGACCTTGGCGATCTTGACCTTGCCTTCATACTGCACGGCGAGTTCTTCGAGGGCGGGGCCGATCATCTTGCAGGGGCCGCACCATTCCGCCCAGAAGTCCACGACGACGGGAACGTCGCTCTTGAGAACTTCGGCTTCGAAGGTGTCGTCCGTCACTTTGGTGGTGGTCATATCTGACTCCGTGAATAAAGGGTTGCGGAGAACCTAGGAACCGCCTTGGCCCGCGTCAAGTCGGCCAAAAGAGCGCAGGGCGAGACCGGGCGGCAATTCCATGAGCTCGGCGGTCCCGGTCCAGAGGATCGCGGTGTCGATCCGGCGGTCGGGATAGATCGCGCGAAGCGCCGTCTCGTAGGCGCCCATCTGGCGCAGGATGCCGTCGGGCACGCGGTCGGGCGTCTGGGGCACCTCGCGGTTGGTCTTGAAGTCCACCGCGAGCACCCGGGTCGGGGTAATGACGAGCCGGTCGACCACGCCATGAATGCGGGTGGCGCCGGCAACCTCGACCGGGGCCGAAAGCTCGACCTCGGCGAGCGTCTCGGAGGCGAAGAGCGGGGCGAGGTCGGGGGCCTTCAGCACGCGCTCGGCGTCCCTGCACAGCGCGTCGGCCTCGTCTGCGCTGGCCGCATCCTCGCCGAAGCCCAGAAGCGCGCGCGCCATCTCGGGCCAGTCGGCGGGGTCGTAGCCCGGCAGGAATTCGAGCAGCCGGTGCAGCTGGCGGCCGGTCTTCAGCGCGGCCTCGGTGGCGTCCGGGTCGGTCTCGGCCGCGCCGACGATCTTGGCGCCGCCGAGGTTCGAGGGTACCAGCGGCTTCGGCCGGGCGACGGGCGGCGGGGCGATCTCGTGGGCCCAGGCGGGCAGGGCGGCCGGGCGTGCGGTCTCGGCCGCGTCGCCCCCGGCCACCGGGCCGCGCCAATCGCCGGTCTCGTGGCGCAGACCCTTTCCGAGCGCGAAATCGTGATCGGTCGCGCCGGCCGTCGCCAGCCCCGCCTCGGCGATGCGGTACCAGGTCTCGCCGTCGCCGGGCTTGCCCGCATCGCCGGCCGCGGCGACGATCAGCCAGCTCTCGGCCCGGGTCATCGCGAC
>JAGRMO010000030.1:0-14472 GCA_020441205.1 Maritimibacter sp. | reverse complement strand
CGCGGGCGGGGCCGCGTCGCGGGCGGTCTTCCAGGCGATGCCGTCTTCGGTCACGGCGAGCCGTCCGCGGTCCGGCGGGCTGTATTTCGCCGTATCCGGCAGGATCACCACCGGCGCTTCGAGCCCTTTCGAGCCATGCACCGTCATCACCCGCACCTGGTCGGATGCCGTGTCCATCTGGCGCTTGACCTCGACTTCCCCGGCGGCCAGCCAGGTGAGGAAGCCGGTGAGGCTCGGCACCTCGACGCGCTCGTAGGCCAGCGCCTGGGCGAGCAGCGCGTCGATGCCGTCTTCCGCCTCGGGGCCCAGCCGGGCGATCAGCCGGCGGCGGCCGTCGTGGCGGGTGAGCACACGGTCGATGAGCTCGTAGGGTCGAAGGAAATCGGCCTGATCGCGCAGATCGGTCAGCGTCGCGATACAGGCCGCATGGGTCTCGGCCGCGCGCAGCACCGGCCACAGATAGGCGCGCTCGCGGCCGTGGGCGAGGCGATAGAGTGCGTCTTCCGACAGCCCGAACAGCGGCGAGCGCAGCACGGCGGCGAGCGACAGGTCGTCTTCGGGTGTGGCAAGGAAGCTCAGAAGCGCGGTCAGGTCTTTCACCGCGAGCTCGCCGCCGATGCGCATCCGATCGGCACCGGCCACCGGTACGCCCTTCGCCTTGCAGGCGCGGATGATGTGGTGGAACAGCGCAGAGCGGCGACGCAGAAGCACCATGACGTCGCCGGCGCGCACCGGGCGGAGCGCGTCTTTCTCCGGGATAGAGCCTGATTTCAGCATGTCGGCGATGGCGTCGGCCACCGCCTCGGCGAGCACCACGGTGCTGTCCTGCGGGGCGGGCATGTCGACCGGTTCAGTCCAGTGCCGTTCTTCGGCGCTGTCGGGTTTCTCGACCACGGGCCAGAGATCGACGCGGCCAGGTTTCTCGGCGTCGAAGGCCGCGTGCTTCACGGCGCGGCCGAGGCCCGGCGCAGCGACGAGCGCGAGGTCGACCACCGCCAGGATCGCCAGCGAAGAGCGGAAGGAATATTCAAGCTCGAGCCGCTTCAGTGTCTCGCGGATCTCTTCGAAAGCGGCGCCGAAGCTGTCTTCCATCCGCCCGAACTCGGCCGGGTCCGCGCCCTGGAACGAGTAGATCGATTGCTTCACGTCGCCGACGACGAACAGCGTGCGTCTGGCCTCGCGGGCGCTGAGCCCGGTGGTGAATTCGCGCGCGAGGCTCGCGATCACCCGCCATTGCTCGGGCGAGGTATCCTGTGCCTCGTCGACGAGGATGTGGTCGATGCCGCCGTCGAGCCGGTAAAGCACCCAGGCGGCAAGGCCGGGATCGCTCAGCAGCGCGCCGGCGCGGCGGATGAGATCGTCGAAATCGAGCCAGCCGCGGGCCTGTTTGCGGGCCTCGTACTCGGCGACGAAGGGTCGGGCGAAGCGGTTAAGCGCAAGGGTCTTGCGGGCGGCATCGAGGCCGAGGCGCTGCGGTCTGGCCGCCTCGACCCGGGCCATCAGGGCTTCGAGCCGGGGCAATAGATGGGCGATCGCCTCGCGCGTGGCCTTTGTGGGAAAAGACCCTATCTTGGCCGAAAATGGCTCTTTCGCGCCCTCGCCGGTGAGCAGGGCCCATTCGAGGAGCGGCAGGTCGCGGGCAGACAGCGCGGGCGCCCCGAGGCCTGCGAGTTTCGGCGCCATCTTCACTTCGGTTTTCGATCCGGCGGCGAGTGCGGTGCGCAGATCGGCGATCAGGGCGCCGTCGCCCGGCAGGAAGGCCATGGCCTCCAGATCGCTCTCGCCGAAGCCCGGCGCGAGGTCGAACCAGCGCCAGATCTCGTCGGGCTCGACCGGTTCGGCAAAGCCGGTGCGCCGGCTCACGATCTCGCGGGCGAGCGCGGTGATGTCGTTGTCGGTGTAGAAGGCGGCGATGCCTTCCAGCGCGGCGCGGCCGGGCCCTTCGGCCATGTCGTCGAGCACGTCGGCCTGCAGGAGCTTGGCCGAGCGGTCGTCCATCTCCTGGAATTCGGGCGCGACGCCCGCTTCCAGCGGAAAGCGGCGCAGGATCGCGGCGCAGAACGAGTGAATGGTCTGGATCTTGAGCCCGCCCGGGGTCTCGATCGCGGCGGCGAACAGCCTCCGGGCGCGGTCGAGATCGCCGGTCGCCTCGACGCCCAGCTCGCTGAGCTCGTCGCGCAGCGCCGCGTCGGGCTTCATCGCCCAATCGCCCAGCCGTTTGAACAGCCGGTTCTGCATCTCGCTCGCGGCCGCCTTGGTATAGGTGAGGCAGAGGATGTTCTGCGGCGAGACGCCGTCGAGCAGGAGCCGCGCGACCCGGTCGGTCAGAACCCGGGTCTTACCCGAGCCCGCGTTGGCCGAGAGCCAGGTGTTGGCGCTCGGGTCGGCGGCCTCGATCTGGCGCAGGGTGGCGTCGTTCGGTCTCATCCGCCCACCTCCTCTGGGCTCGCCTCGGTGGCGAGATCCCATTCGCCGAAGCGCGAGAGATGGTCGTAATCGCCGGTGAAACTCGTTTTCTCCGGCATCCGCTGGGCGGTGTAGCCCTGGGCGCGGGTCTGGTAGGCGGCGATCAGCGTTTCCAGGTCGCTGCGGGTGGTGGCGATGAGGTCGGGTCCCACCTCGATCCGGGCGAATTTGGGCGTCGCGCCGAGGCCGATATAGGCCACTTCGGCCACGCGCGCCGCGTCGAGCCCGTCGAAGGCGCCGGCTTCGGCCATCACCGCTTCGAGGGGGAGTTGCTTATCGAAGATGCGCTGTTGCTTGTCCGACGGCACCGCGCCGGTCTTGTAATCGTAGATATAGAGCCTGCCGTCCGGGGCGCGGTCGATGCGGTCGGCTTCGGCGGAGAGGGTGAAATCGAGCGCGTCGAAGCGCAGTTCGCCGCGCACCTCGGTCGCGGCCGGTTTCGCGCGGGCGCGGCGTTCGGCCTCGCCTTCGAGGAACAGATCGGCGACGCGACCGAGAGTGGCGAGCCACAGCACCCGCGCGGCGGACCAGGGGGCCTTGGCCTCCAGCACCTCGGCGGCCAGCGACATCAACCGGGCGCGGGCGGTGGCGGGCGGTTCGATGTCGGGGGTCTCGAGAACGAAGCGTTCCATCACCTCGTGCAGGATCGTGCCCTTCAGCGGGGCGTCCGGCGAGGGGTCGAGGGGCTGCAGCGGGGTGAGGCCCAGCACCTGGCGGGCATAGATCGCATAGGGGTCGCGCACGAGGGTCGATATCCTGGTGACCGAGAGCCGTTTGGGCCGCGCGTCGACCGGGGGTTGCGGCGAGGGCCTTGGTGCGGGAGGTACGCGGTCGACGGCGTCGAGCGCTTCGGCACGGTCGAGCCAGACCTGGCCGCGCGCGCGCATCGCCGCGAGCTCGGCCGCGCCTTGGTCCGACATGCCCTGCATGAGGTTGGTGAGCCGGTTCAGCCAGCGCGAGGGCACGGTCTGGCTCTCGTCGTCGCGCACCGCGCGGGTCAGCACGACTTCGGGCGCTGCGATGGCCTGCTGGAAGTCATGCGCCGAGAGGCCGATGCGGCGTTCGGGCAGCAACAGACCCGCCTTGTGGCGCATCTGGCGGTTCATCCAGGGGTCGGGCTTGGGCAGTTCGGGCCAGGTGCCGTCGTTGAGACCGGCGAGGATGACGAGGTCGACGCCCTGGACGCGGGCCTCCAGCGTGCCCCAGATCTGCACGCCGGGGTGCGGCGAGATGGGGTCGCGCACCTCGCCCCGCGCGAGGATGGCGGCGAAGAGGTCGCGGTAATCGGCCTGAGCGAAGTTGCCGCCATGGGGGGCGTCGCGGGTCAGCTCAGCCACGATCCGCGCGGCCTCGCGGCCGGCGGGCTTGTCCCACAGCGCACCGCTGCCGCTGGCGTCCGGTCCGGCGGCGAAGGCTTCGGCGAGCGCGACGGTGCGGGCGACGTGATCGGTGAGCGGGCGGGTGCCGCCGGCCGCGAGCGCATCGAGCAGCGGGCCGAGCCAGACCACCCAGGCCTGCCGGTCGGGCTTTTGCGCGGCCCAGTCGGCCAGCGCCCGAGCGTCGGGATAGGGCATGTGGTCGCGCAGCGCTTCGAGCTCGAGGTCGCGCGTGTGCCGCAGATGGTCGCCGCGGTTGGCGGCCCCGGTGCTCACCAGCGGATGTTTCAGGAGCGCAAGCAGGTCGGGGGCGGCGAGTTTCGTGCCGGTGAGATCGGCGAGCTGGCGCAGCAACCGTCCGGGCGGGGTCAGCGGCAGCGGGCGCCCGGCGCTGTCGTCGGGCTCGATGCGCCAGCGGTCGAGGGCGGCGGTCACCTGGCGGGTCAGCACCCGGTCGGGGGTGATGAGGGCGGCGGAGGTGCCGCGCGCCACCGCCTCGCGCAACACCAGCGCGATGGCGGCGGCCTCGGCGCGGGGGCTCTGCGCCTCGATCAGCGTCATCCGGGCGGCGGCTTCGGCGATGCCCGCGAATTCCGGCCCCTCGCGCTGCCACTGGTCGGTGACCGGCGCGGGGCGCAGCGCGAGCGAGACCAGCGCGTTGCGACGCGGGCTCGCGGGGGTGGCGGTGTCGAGCCACATCGGCGGCGGCGCCGGGGTCATGCCGAGCGCGCGCATGAGGCGGACGAAGCGAAACTGCGGGTGGTCCTCGCCGGCCAGCGCATCTTCGAGGCCGGCCCAGACATGGCCGGGCATATCATTGTCTAACCCTGGCAAAATCACCGCGCCCTGCGGCAGGCGGGCGACCGCGCGCATCAGCATCTGGGTGGCGCCGCGCGACCCGGTCGAGCCGACCATGAGCACCGGATCGCGGGGCGGGGCGGTCTCCCAGCCGGTCACCAGCCGCTCGATCACCCGGCGCTGGCGGGCTTCGACGTCGGGCGGCTCGCCGCTGGCTTCGCCGAAGAACCGCTCGACCACGGTCAGGAAGGTGAGACTGCGCTGCCAGTGACCGGAAAGATCGCTCACGTCGAGCTTGCGGATCGCCTCGGGGTCGACGCCCTCGCCCTGCATCTCGTCGACCAGGGCGGCGAGGCTGTCGGCGAGGCTGTAGATCGCGGCGCGGGGCGCGAGGTCGGGTTGGGCGTCGAGCAATTGGGCGACAAGGCCCGCGAGTTCGAGCCGCCGGCGCAGCGGCGAGACGGCGGGGGGCAAATCGGCGAAGGCGGCGTCGCGGCCAAGATCGGTGACGAGGCGGATGCGGGGCAGGAGCGCGGCCGGGCCTTCGTCGAACAGATCGGCGAGCCGTCGGGCCATGCGCCTTGTGTTGGTGTAGAGGGTGACGCGGGCGAGCGCCTCGGGCGGGCGGCCCGCCATCCGGGTACGCAGCCCCGCGACGATCGCGGCGGGGTAATCGACACCGGGGGGCAGGGCGAAGAGCCGAGGGCCGGGGGCGGGCTCAAACATCGTGCCGCGCCTCCCCCGCCGCCTGCGCCAGCCGCCCGGCCCAAGCGGGGTCGTCCGACCGGGCCTCGATCCGGCGCGAGTCCGGCGCGTCCGCAAGCGTGAAGCTCAGCACCAGTGCGCCCGCGGGGGCAAGGTCGCCGAGCCGGTCGGGCCATTCGACAAGGCAGATCGCGTCGTCGAAGGCATCCACCAGGCCCAGCTCGGCCACCTCGTCGGGATGGCTGAGCCGGTAGAGATCGGCGTGCCAGATCTCGACCGTGCCGGTGTCGTAGGTCTGGACCAGGGTAAACGTGGGGGAAGGGACGTCTTCCACCCGTGCGCCGTCGGCGGCGAGCCGGGCCTGCACGAGCGCACGGGCGAAATGGGTCTTGCCGCCCCCGATCTGGCCTTCGAGCAGGATCACGTCGCCCGGGCGCAGGCGCGGCGCGAGCGCTGCGGCGAAGCCCGCGGTGGCCTCGGGCGAAGCAAAAACGTGATCGAAAAGCGCGGCCTGCATGGGCCTGTTGTAGCGCAGACGCCCGCGGTCGCAAGCGCGGCCTCAGCCCTCGGCGGTGGCCGGGGCCTTCAGCGCGGTGTTGTAGCCCAGATGCGCGGGCGACGTCGGCCTTGCCGCCGGGGCGGCGACGGCAAGGGTGAAATCGACCAGCATCGCGCCGCGCGCGAGCGGCGTGACCCGGGTGAGCAGGGTGCGCCCGTCGGTCAGCGCGATCCGGGCGCGCCAGGTATCGCGCACGATGCCGCCGGTGGCGTGGCCGCGCAATTCGTCGAGCGCGGGGCTCGGGGCGGCGCGCGCGGTCCAGACTGCGAGCGCGTCGCGGATGGTGACATCGCCCACCAGCGTGGACGGGTCGTCGCCCCAGAGCCGCGCATAGGCGGCGTTGGAGATCGTCAGCGTGCCCGTGGGCGAGAACACCGCGATCGCCTGCGGCAGGGCGTCGAGCGCGGCCTGGCCGGTGTCGAGCTCGGCGCGGAACCTCCGGGTCACCGAGATCTCGGCCGAGATATCCTCGAACAAAAGCGCGACCGCGCCGTCGGGATGCGGCCGGCCGGTGACCCGGTAGGTCTGGCCGGTGGGCAGCGCCCAGGTCTCCTCGTAGGTGCCGTTCTGGGCGGCGGTCTCGAGGTCCGACATCTGCTGGCGCCAGCTGCGGTAATCCTTCGGCTCCGGCATCATCCTTGCCTGGCGCAGCCGGTCGAGAAAGGCCGAGAGCCGCGGCTTGCCGATCAGGAAGGAGGCCGGCAGCATGGTGAGGTCCATCAGCGCCGGGTTGAACAGCGCAAGCTCGCGCGAGCGGTCGAAGATCGCGAGGCCGATGGGGAGGGCGGCGAAGGTCTTGGTGATTGTGGTGACGAATTCCTGCAGCGCGGTTTCGGCGCGCACGAGGCGGTCGGCGGGCAGGGCCGAGTAGAAATGCCCGCCGTCGGCGGTTTCGACCGCGGTGATCTCGAACCAGTGGCGGGTGCCGTCCTTGCCCCATTTCACCGCGACCCGGTGGCGGGTGCCCTGGCCGGTCTCGGCGGTGCCTTCCTCGGTGTCGGGGCCGAGGGCGAAGACGCGCGCGGGCGGCCAGGGGTGGAGCTGGTCGTCGCCCGAGATCGTATCGGCGAGCGCGAGATAGGCTGCGTTGCACCAGGAGATCGTGCCGCCCCGGTCCTCGCGCCATTGCGGGTAGGGGGTGTGTTCGGTGCTGGCGCGCAGGCTTTTGATTTCCTCGGTCATCGCCATCAGGCTGTGTCGGTCGAAGCCCGCGCCGACCAGGTCGGATTGGTCGGCAGTGTCGAGGCGGATGCGGGCGACGCCATCGTGCCATTCGGCACGCAGCCGGCCGGCGCCATCGACCGATCGCAGTTCGAGTTCGCCCACTTCGGCGAGATCGCCGATCAATTCGCCGAGGCGCGGGAAGCGCGGGGCGAGCAGGGTGGCCAGATGGGCCCAGGCCGAGCCCTTGCGCGGCGTCTGGTCGAGCAGTTGGCGGGCGGCCGGCGTGGCGTCGAGCAGAGCCTCGTTCTCGAAGATGAAGACGACGCGGTCGCGCTCGTCCTCGGTGAAGCGACGGAGCTGGCTGGTGCGGCGGCGGTCGAACAGACCGAAGGCGACGAGCACCGAGAGGGCCGTGACGAAGGCGGAGAGCACCACCGTCAGGGCGAGGAGTGAGGTATTCATGCGAGACTTCCGTAGCGAACGCGGGCCTTGTTAACCTTTAGGTTGAGTTGGTTAATGAAGAATTAAGGCCAGGTTGCGGCGTCCCCGCGGCTTCAGTCGTCGAAGCGAAGGTTTTCGCCCAGCGCCGGCGTGCGTTCGGCGGCCTCGATTCCGCCCGGGCCGCGCGGCCAGCGCACCGCGACGATGGCGCCCGAAGGTTCGCCCGGATGCGGCTCGCCGGTGTAGGGATTGGCGCCGTTGGCGAAGTTGAGTTCGGCGCCGGTGCGTTCCAGCAGGGTCTTGGCGATGAACAGGCCAAGGCCCATGCCCTCGTATTCCGGGCGTCGGGTGTCGCGCTCGGCCTTGCGGCCACGGCGCAGGAAGGGGTCGCCGATCCGGCCCAGGAGGTGCGGCGGATAGCCGGTGCCGTCGTCGATCACGCGCAGGGTGAGCGCGGTGTCGGTCCAGCAGGTCTCGACCCAGACGGTGGTGGCGGCGAAGTCGACGGCGTTCTGGATGAGGTTTCTCAGCCCGTGGATCACCTCGGGCCGGCGCAGCACCATCGGCTGTTCGTCGGGGAGCGTGCCGGGCTTGCCGGTGGTCAGCACGATGTCCTTGCCGCGGCCCTGGTGCGGGTCGGCGGCCTCGACGACGACGGCCGAAATGAGGGCCTGGCGCAGGTGCAGATCGTCCTTCCCGGCCCGGCCCATCGAGCGCAGGATATCGCGACAGCGGTCGGCCTGGTCGCGGATCAGGGCGGCGTCCTCGGCCATGTCGGAGCCGGGATCGAGATCGTCCAGCATTTCCGAGCTCACCAGCTTGATGGTGGCGAGCGGAGTGCCGAGCTCGTGCGCCGCGGCGGCGACGACGCCGCCGAGATCGGTCAGCTTCTGCTCGCGGGCGAGCGCCATCTGGGTGGCGAGCAGGCCCTGGCGCATCGACTGGATCTCGGCGCTCACCTGGCGGGTGTAGAGGCCGACGAAGCCGATGGCGGTGAGGATCGCGACCCAATGGCCCAGCGCCAGCATCATCGGCGGGGCGATGGTGACGCCGGAGGTGGTGACGAGCGGCAGGTGCACCCAGGCGATGAGGGTGACGATTGCGACGGCGACCGTGCCGATCACCAGGGTCGCGCCCATCGAGAGCGCGGTGGCGGCGACGGTGACGGGGGCGACGATGAGCAGCGCGAAAGGGTTGTCGAGCCCGCCGGTGACGCCGAGCAGGAAGCCGAGTTGCACCGTGTCGAACACGAGGACGGCGGTCGCCTCGCGCTCGTTCAGCCGCTTGCTCTCGGGGAAGACGAAGGCGAAGACGACGTTGACGATGATCGAGCCGCCGATCGCCATCGCGGCGAGGCCGAGCTCGATCTGCAGGTCGAACAGCCGCTGGCCGGCGGCGATGGCGGCGATCTGGCCGGCGATGGCCACCCAGCGCAGGATGTTGAGCGTGCGCAGCCGCACCAGCCGGCCGGTGCGGGCGCTGTCGAACAGCGAGGGGGTGGCGTCGGTCATCACAAATCCTGACAGTTCGGGGCGCGCGGCGCTTCGCCCCCTTGTATGTTGCGGCCGCATCGGGGATCAATGCCGCCGCACCATGTGGAGGGCGTCATGCGCTACCTGTTCTCGGCCGCCATCGTCTTTGTCGCCGTCGCCATCGTCGGGGCGACCTGGTGGGTCGGGCGGTCCGGCGCGGGTGGAGAAGATCCGTTCGCCCAGTGCCGGGGCGGCGCGGTCGGCACCGGGACGGCCTCGATCGGCGGGCCTCTGTCGCTGGTCGACGAGAACGGCCAGGCGGTGACCGAGGCCGATATCCTGACCAAGCCGACGCTGGTCTATTTCGGCTATACCTACTGCCCCGACATCTGCCCGACCGACAATGCGCGCAACGCCGAGGCGATCGACCTGCTCGCGGGCGAGGGATACGACGCCCAGATGGTGATGATCTCGGTCGATCCCGAGCGCGACGATCCCGAGCGGCTGCGCGACTTCACCGATTACCTGCATCCGCAGGCGCTGGGCTATACCGGCACGCTCGAGCAGATCCGGGCCGCGGCGCAGGCCTACAAGGCCTATTTCAAGAAGGACGAGAACGGCGATCCCGAGTTCTACCTCGTCGACCATTCCACCTTCACCTATTTCATGCTGCCCGGCACCGGGTTCGCCGAGTTCTACCGGCGCGAGGTGACGCCGCAGGACATGGCCGCCAGCATGCGCTGTTTCCTCGATGCCGCCGCCGGGACGCAAGGCTAACTTTGCATGCGATAAATTGACCTAGCCCGGCCTAGCGCCTAGTGTTCGCGGAACCGCGCGAACAGATGACGAGGATTTCCCATGCCCGACACCCAGTTGGACGATCTCGGCGACGACAAGTCGCTCCTGCTGGTTGACGACGACGAGCCGTTTCTGCGCCGTCTCGCCCGGGCGATGGAAAAGCGCGGGTTCGAGACCGAAACCGCGGGTTCCGTGCTCGAAGGCAAGACCCGCGCTCAGGCCCGGCCGCCCGCCTATGCGGTGGTCGATCTCAGGCTCGAAGACGGCAACGGGCTCGACGTGGTCGAGACGATCCGCGAGAAGCGCCCCGAGGCGCGGATCGTGGTGCTGACCGGCTACGGCGCCATCGCCACCGCGGTGGCCGCGGTCAAGGTGGGGGCGACGGATTACCTCTCGAAGCCCGCCGATGCCGACGATATCGTCAACGCGCTGCTGGCGCGCGGCGACGAGATGCCGCCGCCGCCCGAAAACCCGATGAGCGCCGACCGGGTGCGCTGGGAGCATATCCAGCGGGTCTACGAGCTGTGCGACCGCAACGTGTCGGAGACGGCGCGGCGGCTCAACATGCACCGGCGCACGCTGCAGCGCATCCTGGCCAAACGCAGCCCGAAATGAAGCGGCGCGCCGTTGTCTTTGCGCTCCTGCTCGCGTCCTGCGGCGGGGCCAATGTCGATGCGGTGACCGGGCCGGTGGCGCGGGTGGGCGCGGTGTTCGTGCCCGATGCCGGCGGTCTCGGGATCGAAGGCTCGTCCGAGCGGATCGATTTCGGACGCTCGCCTGGCGGGGTGCTCGGGGCGCTCGACCGCGAGCTCGGCCCGGGAAAGCCGCTGCCGCTCGACGATTGCCCCGGCGATATCGCCTACCAGGTGGCGTTCGGCGATCTCGTCCTCACCTTCACCGACGAGCGCTTCGTCGGCTGGCGCGGGCCGTCGGGCACCGCCGGTCTGGTCTGCGGCAAGTTCGCCTGACGCACGGCGGCGCGCAGCCAGGCGCGAAACGCCTTGGCGCCCGGTGACAAGACGCCCGGGCGGGTGACGATGTGGTAGCCGAGCCCGCGCGAATCGTCGCCCTCGTGCAGCGCCACCAGCGCGCCGGAAGCGAGGTCGGGCTCTACCAGCGTATAGGTCTGGACGCCCAGCCCGAGGCCCGCCCGCAGCGCGCCGAGGACCAGGGCGTTCGAGGGCAGCTCGCGCACCTTCTCCTGTTCGAAATCCACGCCGATCGCGGCGCCCCAGAGCCGTTGTTCGCTGGTGGCGGTCGAGAAGAACCAGGTGTGGCGCCGTTCGGCGAGCAGCTCGGCGAGCCCCGTGGCGCGGGAATAGCCCGGGGCCGCGACGACGACGAACCGGCTCATGTCGAGCGGTTCCACTTCGCTGCCGGGCCAGTTGCCGTCGCCGAAGCGAATAGCGATGTCGATGCCGTCGCGGCGCAGATCGGCCAGTGCGTTCGACGGCGCGAGGCGCAGGTCGATCTCGGGGTGCAGGGTCCAGAAGGCGCCGATCCGGGGCATCAGCCAGGTCTCGGCATAGGCCGGGGTGAGCGAGACCACCACCGGCCTCTGGGCACTGCGGTCCCTGATCCGGGTCACGCCGTCGGCGATCCGGTCGAAGCCCTCGTTCAGCGCGGTGGCAAGCTCGTGGCCGGTCGCGGTGAGCCGCATCGCCTGGCCGTCGCGCTCGGCAAGCGGTTCGGCGAAGAAGTCTTCCAGCGCGCGCAGGTGCTGGGCCACGGCGGCATGGGTGACGTTCAGCTCGCGGCCCGCGGCCGAGAGGCTGCCCTTGCGGGCGAGCGCATCGAAGGCGCGCAGCGCCGCGAGCGAGGGGAGGGCCTTCCAGTCCATCCTTAGATGTTAGCACAGCTAACAGTCCTGAAACCATAGAAACTTTGTTTTCCGGTCTTTCCGTGGTGATCTCCGGTCAGAAACTTACAGAACAGGAGAACGACATGTTCGGCATCATGGCCTCCGTCTTCCGCGACGCAACCCGCAACGGTGCGAGCGCCGGGGACGATTACCACGACTGGCGGCGTCACCCCGGCAACCGGCGCGAGGAAGAGCGCCGGCGCGCCGAAGCCGCGCTCGAAGAGCTGAAACGCTACCGGCGCGGGTTCTGGTAGACGGCTTGGGCATGGCGCCGGGTCGCGTGCGATCCGGCGCCGCTCATACAGACCTCGACGTACGCTGACCGGTCTTATTGCAAGACGACGTGGATCATTCCCATCGCGTCGAGGAAGTGGCTTGCCGAGTCCTGCCCGGCCGGGCCGGAATACCTGAGCCGTAACATGCAGGCCTGCAACGCGGCGACGGCAACGAATTGTGCTCGGCCGAATGAATCGTCGCCGAGCGCAATGTAGTCGAAAAGGAAGTCCGGATCGCCCAGACCGGTCACCGTTTCGGGTTCATAAGTCCCGCCATTCCCTTCGTATTCGAGCATGATTGCCAGCAGGGAGGCCTCGAGCAATTCGCGGGAATCTTCGCCGCCAAACGCGGTCTTGCCCAGATCGAAGAAGTCTGCCGTGAGCGTCGCGTCGGCACCGTCGTAATGGGCGGAATAGCCGAAACCGGGGCGGTCGTCCTCGTGATCCTCCTTCTGTCCCAGATCGAATTCCATGATCTTTTCCGGGAGCGTCTCGCGCAGCGCCCAGCAGACAGATGGGTCAGCGGCGGCGTTTGTGCCCAGCAGCAGAAACAATGCGGTCACGGTACGATACATTGGCCAAACTCCGGTTTCCAAAGGCGAAACCGGATCATTGAGGTGGGGGCGGAGCCTGTCAACCTAAAGCTGAACGGCTCAATCGAGGTCGAACCGCAGGTGCTGTCTGGTCGCGTCCGCGTCGTAGGGTCTGAAGCCGAGCGCCTGATAATAGACCCGCGCCGCCTCGTTGGTCTGGCCGATGGCGGCCGAGATCCAGGTATAGCGCAGGAGCCGCGCGGCCTCGGCGGAAGTGTCGAACAGCCGGGCGCCGGCGCCGGCGGGGAGCTTCTCGGTCCGGGTGAAGAAAGTGGCGATCTCGCAGGCCTCGGGCGGCAGGGCGTCGCTGCGGCCGATGTGCTGGAACCCGAGAGCGCGGCCCGCGTCGTCCTCGACCAGATGCCAGGCGGCATAGGCGCTGTCGCCGTCGAACCACTCGGCGAGGCTGTCGCGGGTCACCGGCGGGCCGGCGAGTTCGACCATCTGGCGGATGTCGGCAAGGGTGGCGGCGCGAATATGGAAATTCATCTCGCCCACCCCTTCGCCCGGGGTTTTTCTGTTAGCGCTAAATGTAACAAGATCAACGTTCTGACCCCTTGTCCGAGTTCGCCCACCCCTCGCCCGCCTAGATCCGGGCGAGCAGTTCTTCGTGCCGGGCGACGAAATCCTCCCGCGCCTCGCGTGGCGGCCGCAGGGCGATTTCGAGCCCTCGGATCAGCCCCGGATCGGGCGGGCCGAAGAACTTGTCGCTCTCGGTCCGCGAGAAGCCCGCGATCTGCGTCGCCTCCAGCCAGGCCGAGATCCGGTCGGCCTTCTTGATCGCCTTCTTGATCTGCGCCGGCACCTGGGCGGGCAGGCCGAAGCGGATGTGGATCGCCGCCGCGAGCCGTTCGTCGAGCGCGCCATAGGCCGGGCCCACCGCCGCCTTCACCGGTGAGATCATGTCGCCGATCACGTATTCCGGGGCGTCGTGAAGGAGGGCGGCCAGCTGCCACTTCGGCGCGGTGCCCGGGTTCATCCTTCCGAACAGCGTCTCGACCAGCAGCGAATGCTCGGCCACCGAATAGGGCCAGTCGCCCGAGGTCTGCCCGTTCCAGCGGGCGACGAAGGCGAGGCCGTGGGCGATGTCCTCGATCTCGATATCCATCGGCGTCGGGTCGAGAAGGTCGAGCCGGCGGCCCGACAACATCCTCTGAAACGCACGTGGGGGTGGTGCCATGGCTGCCTCCGATCGGCCGCCACAATGGCGCGTGAACAGTCCGTGTCAATCCGATGCCGTTGCCAGCGCGTATCCCGGGTGATAACCCGCGCGCAAACCCGCTTTTCACGGAGGCACCGAAGTGACCCAGGATTATATCGTCAAAGACATCAAGCTCGCAGAATACGGCCGCAAGGAGCTCGACATCGCCGAGATCGAAATGCCGGGGCTGATGTCTCTGCGCGAGGAGTTCGGGGCGTCGAAGCCGCTCAAGGGCGCGCGGATCGTCGGCTCGCTGCACATGACCATCCAGACCGCGGCGCTGATCGAAACCCTGGTCGCACTCGGCGCCGACGTGCGCTGGGCCTCGTGCAACATCTTCTCGACCCAGGATCACGCCGCCGCCGCGATCGCCGCGGCCGGCATTCCGGTCTTCGCGATCAAGGGCCAGTCGCTCGAAGAGCACTGGGATTACCTCGACCGGTCGTTCCTGTTCGAGGACGGGCCGAACATGATCCTCGACGACGGGGGTGACGCGACGCTCTACGTGCTGCTCGGGGCGCGGGCGGAAGCCGGGGAAGATCTCGGCGTGCCGACCTCGGAAGAGGAAGAGGTGATCCACAAGCAGATCGCCAAGCGGATGGCGGCGAGCCCGGGCTGGTTCACCAAGGTGCGCGACCAGATCAAGGGCGTGTCGGAAGAGACCACCACCGGTGTGCACCGGCTCTACGATCTGGTGAAGACCGGCCAGTTGCCGTTCCCGGCGATCAACGTGAACGATTCCGTCACCAAGTCGAAGTTCGAC
>JAGRMO010000183.1 GCA_020441205.1 Maritimibacter sp. | reverse complement strand
GCGTCCGACTTGGTCTGGGTGTCGCCGGTCACGTAGGTGACCTTCTTGCCCAGGATGCCGGTGCCGTCGAGAACCTTCGACGAGAAGGTCGAGAGCGCGCCGCCGTCGCCTTCGCCGTTCAGATGCTCGACCGCGAGGTAGTACGCATCAAGCTCGTCGAGGCCTTCCTCGGCGTAGGGTCCGGTCTGCGGCACGTTGAAGCCGAGGGTGACGGTGTCGCCGGTCGGCTCGTTGGTAAAGGCATGAGCCGACGAGGTGAAGATCGTCGGCAGCGCGAGGCCTGCGCCAGTCGCGGCGCCGGTACGCAGCAGGCCACGACGGGTGAGGTTCGTTTTGGACATGTATATCCTCCCGTTAGGTGATCCAGGCACCGCCTCCTCGCGGCGCCATTGGCCCTTTACAGGGCAATTGCAATATGGCGCAGAGACAGAAAACTTCGCAACAAATGCTTTTTCAGTAACAATTTTTTTGTAAAATGACTAACAGCACACGCCGAAACCTTGTAAAAGAATTTTCGCGCAGGTGCAGAAACACACTCGAAACAGGAGGTTTTCCCTGTCCCCGCCCGCCCCGCCTCCCGCCGCGTCCGGCGGCCCCCAGGCCCGGCTCACCGGCTCGCGCATCCGCGAACGCCGCCTGGCCCGCGGCACACGGCAGGCCGACCTCGCCAAGACGGTCGGAATCTCCCCCGCCTACCTCAACCTGATCGAGCACAACCGGCGCCGGATCGGCGGCAAACTGGTGGTCGATCTCGCCCGCGCCCTCGGCGTCGAGCCGGCCCAGCTCACCGAGGGCGCCGAGGATGCGCTGGTCACCGCGCTGCGCGAGGCGGGCGCGCGGGCCGGTCCGCCGGGGCAGACCTCGCCGGTCTCCGAACGCGAGCCGCCCGAGGATTTCGCCACGAGGTTTCCCGGCTGGGCAGGGCTGGTCGCGGGCCAGGCCCGCCGCATCGGCGAGCTCGAGCGCCTGGTCGAGACGCTCACCGATCGCCTCGCCCACGATCCCCACCTCGCCGCCGCGCTGCACGAGGTGCTCTCCGCCGTCACCGCCATCCGCTCCGCGGCCGCGATCCTGTCCGATCCCGATATCGACGCCGAGTGGCGCGCCCGCTTCCTGCGCTCGGTCCGCGAGGAAAGCCGCCGCCTGTCCGAAAGCGCCGAGGGGCTCGTCACCTGGCTCGATACCGGCGCCGATTTCGCCGAGACGGCGCTTTCGCCGGTCGACCAGCTCGGCGTCTTCGCCGCCCGCAGCGGCTACCGCTTCGATCCGCTCGAACGTCCCGGCGCCGGCCACCGCGAGATCGAGACGCTGGTCTCGGCCGATCCCGCGCTGATCGAGGCCGGGGCCGGCGAGCTGGCCCACGCGCTGCTCGCCCGCTACCTCGCCGACGCCCGCGCCATGCCGGCCGAGGCCTTCGCCGCCTCGCGCGCCGCCGCCGGCGACGATCCCGCCCGCCTCGCCGCTGCCTTCGGCGTAGGTGTCGACGCGGTGCTGCGAAGGATCGCGGCGCTCGGCGGCGACGGCGCCGGCCTCGTCACCTGCGACGGGGCAGGGGTGCTCACCCTGCGCAAGCCCGTCGAAGGCTTCGCCCTGCCGCGCTTCGGCGCCGGCTGCCCGCTCTGGCCGCTCTACCAGGCCCTGTCCCGCCCGGCCCAGCCGGTCTCCTGTCTCGTCGAGATGCCGGGCCGCGTGCCACGCCGCTTCCGCGCCCGCGCCGTCGCGCAGGTGATGCCCGGAACCGGCTTCGCCACCCCGCCGGCGCTCGAGGCGACGATGCTGATCGAGCCGGTCGAGGATACGCCGGAGCCCGCGATCCCGATGGGCAGCGCCTGCCGCGTCTGCCCGCGCGACGCCTGCCCGGCGCGCCGCGAGCCGTCGATCCTGAGCGCCGAGGCGGGGTAGGGTGGGGCGGTGCGCCCTCGCCTCCGCTGCGTCCCGTTATATAGGGCCGGTGTTATATAAGTGCTGCCTTCTGACAGCGGCGACGACCCGTCACCGGCGCAGCTCACAAATAGCCGCCGCACCGCCATTCGGGATTCAGCACGTACCAGGAACAGGAACTGTTCGGCCCGGTCGGCACCGAAAGTCCGAGATACCTTCCCGACGTGATATCGTAGCTCAACCTCAGCCCCGTCAGCGGGCCCGAGACGAACAGGTAGGGCGCAAGGAGGGCGCGGAAGGTGTAGAGAGTAGTCTTCTCTCCGACCGGCCTGGGCTCCAGCCCGGCGGGCCACACCTCCCGCGGAAGGTCATCGAGGCTCCGGAGAACATCCCCCGCAGCATAGGCTTCACTCAGCGCAGCGGTCAGGGCCTCCGTCTCCTTCGCGAGCGCGGCCTCGACCTCCGCGAACCGGTTGACGCAACCGGACAACGCGAACGCCGCGACCAGAACCGACACCAATCCACGTCCTGAAACCAATCTACGCTCTGCTCCCCGGTCCGAAAAGGTCGCCATGTCCGAACCATGACCCGACCACCCTCCCGCGCCGCTGTCGATCCAAGGCCTACCCTGCGCGATTCCGGGCGAATATCGCCGGCCGGGGCAACCTGACCCAAAGTATGCCTCGTCCACCGGCGCCCGCACCCCGTGCCCTTGCGTCACTTGGCCTTGTCCGACTGGTAAAAACCGGGGCCTCGCACTAGTCTTTCGGTGATCCGGGACGGGCCGTGGCTCTACCGGAGATTGCCCCCGAGCCCGCCGATGCCGGCGTCCGAACCACCGCCGTTGCCCGTTTCCGAAATGCCGCTGAAACCCGTCGTCACCTTCCTCGCCGTCACCTTCGCGTGGAGCTGGGGCTTTTGGGCTTTGCCGGTCCTCGCCCATCGCGGCGTCGAAATGCCGTGGGAACTGTCGCGCTGGGCGCTCGCCGGCGGCCCGGCCGCCTGGGGGCCCTTCGCCGGCGCCGTGGTCGTGGCGCTGATGCGGGGCGGTCCGGCGCATCTTTGGGCCTTCCTCTGGCGCGCCACCCGCCTCGATTTCGGTTTCGTCTGGTATCTCGTGGTGTTCCTGACCTTTCCGGTCCTGATCTACCTCGCCGTCCTCTTCGCGTCCGCCAGCGGTGCGATGCTCGAAGCCACCACCGCGATGCAGCACCCGGGCACCATCCCGCTGGCGTTCTTCGTCATCCTGCTCACCGGCGGCCCGTTGCAGGAGGAATACGGCTGGCGTGGCACGCTGCTCGATCCGCTGCAGGCGCGCTTCGGCGCCCTCGGCGCGAGCCTTGTGGTCGGCGCGATCTGGGCGCTCTGGCACCTGCCGCTGTTCCTCTGGCCCAACGACGCCGGCCCCTATTACGGCCGGCCGTTCTGGGGCACGCTGCTGACGCTCGTGCTGATCTCGGTTCTGTTTACCTGGGTGTGGAACAACACCGGCCGGTCGCTGGCGGCGGTGCTGATCTTCCACACGATGTTCAACCTGAGCCATTGGGTGTTCCCGGCGCTGGAGGACGACACCGCCGGTCTCACCCTGTTTGGCTTCGAGTTCGCTCTCGTCGTGCTTGTGGTCCTGCTGTTCGGCCCGCGCCGTCTGATCCGGCGCGCTTGAACGCGGGCGGCCCGGCCCGCCCGGCCACCCGCCCCGCGTGGCCGGTCGGCCGCCAGCCCCTGCCGAAGATCGCGGCGGACCTCGCCCAGGCCTCGCGCGCGAAATCGCAGTTAGCGCTAACGTAAAGTGAAACAAGGACTTGACCCGGTGTCCGAGTTCGCCCACCCGTCGCGCGCCCGGCGTTTCGCGGCCATGTCCCGCCTTTCGGCCCGCGCCGCCGCCCGGCTCGCGCCACCCAAGCTTGCCTTTGACAGAACCCCCGGCACTTGGGATACTTTGAGGGTGTCGGTCCGGAGGGGAGCGGGCCGGAGGGGAGCGGATGGGTAGACGCATCGTCGTCGTCGAGGACGAACCGAACATCATCGAGGCCATCAGCTTCATCCTCGGCCGCGCGGGTTGGTCGGTCACCACCCATGCGAATGGCGAGACCGCCGTCGCCGCGATCCGCCGCGCCGTGCCCGCCGCCGTCCTGCTCGACGTGATGCTCCCGGGCCGGTCCGGCTTCGACATCCTGCGCGACCTGCGCGCCGATCCGGCCCTCGCCGCCGTGCCGGTGCTGATGCTCACCGCCCGTGGCCAGAAAAAGGACCGCGAGCTCGCCGAGGGCCTCGGCGTCACCCGGTTCATGACCAAGCCCTTCTCCAACGCCGAGCTGCTCGCGACCCTCAACGAGATCGCCGGCGACAGCGCCGGCCCCGGCGCCGGCTGAGCCCGCTGATGCCCGCGCCCCGCGAACCCGTCTTCCTCGCCCGCGAGACCTACCGCCGCCGCCGCCTGATCGACGCGGTCCGCCTGCTGCCGATCGCCGGGCTCCTGATGTTCTTCGCCCCCCTGGTCGGCGGCGCGGGCACCACGAGGTCCACTGCGCTGGCCGGGATCTACGTCTTCTCGGTCTGGTTCGCACTGCTCTTCGCCACCTGGGGGCTCGTGCGGTTCCTCGCCCGCGCCCCCGAAGGCGTCGGCTCCGACCCGCTCGATCCCGAACGGCCCGGCGGCCCGCCGTCCGAGCCCGGGACGACCGAAGAGCCGCCCGCGGCCCCCGACCCGACCCCGGCGTCATGACCTCCAACCTGCTCATCTTCGTCAGCCTGCTCTACGTGGCCTTCCTGTTCGGCGTCGCCTTCTTCGCCGAACGTCAGGCCCGGCGCGGCCACGGCGGCTGGCTGCGCTCGCCGCTGGTCTACACCCTGTCGCTCTCGATCTACTGTACCGCCTGGACCTTCTACGGCGCCGTCGGCTACGCCGCCCGCTCGGGGCTCGAATTCGTGACCATCTACCTCGGCCCCACCATCGTGATGACCGGCTGGTGGTGGGTGCTGCGCAAACTCGTCCGCATCGGCCGCGCCCAGCGCATCACCTCGGTCGCCGACCTGATCTCGTCGCGCTACGGCAAGTCCACGCTGCTGGGCGTCATCGTCACCATCCTCGCGGTGATCGGCACCACTCCCTATATCGCGCTCCAGCTCCAGTCGGTCACCCTCGCACTCGAGGTCTTCACCGACGACCCCGGCGGCGCGCCCGCCACCGCGCTCTGGGTCGCCGCCGGCCTCGCGGTCTTCACCGTGATCTTCGGCACCCGCAGCCTCGACGTGAACGAGCGCCACCACGGCGTCGTCACCGCCATCGCCGTCGAGGCGGTGGTCAAGCTCGTGGCCCTTCTGGCCGTGGGGATCTTCGTCGTGTGGGGCCTCGCGGGCGGGCCGCTGGAGGTCGCGCGGGTGATCGAGACCTCGCCGATCGCCGACTGGCATATCGACGGCGGCCGCTGGGCGACGCTCACCTTCCTCTCCGCCGCCGCCTTCCTCACCCTGCCCAGGATGTTCCAGGTCCTCGTCGTCGAGAACGTCGAGGAAAAGCAGCTCGCCACCGCCTCCTGGGCCTTCCCGCTCTATCTCTTCCTGATGAGCCTCTTCGTGATCCCGATCGCCGCCGTCGGGCTCTCGGTATCGCCCGAAAATGCCAACCCCGACCTCTTCGTCCTCACCGTACCGTTGGCCGAGGGGCGCGACGGGCTTGCCATGCTCTCGTTCCTCGGCGGCTTCTCGTCGGCCACCTCGATGGTCATCGTCGCCGCCATCGCGCTTTCCACCATGGTCTCGAACCACATCGTCATGCCGGTCTGGCTGTCGACCCGCGCGGGGGGCGCTTCGGTCTCGGGCGACGTACGCAACGTGGTGCTGATCGCGCGCCGCGTCTCCATCGGCGTCGTGCTCGCACTGGGCTATTTCTATTACCGGCTCTCGGGCGGCGGTGCGGCACTGGCGGCGATCGGCCTCATCTCGTTCGCCGGCATCGCCCAGGTGCTGCCTGCAATGCTGGGCGGGCTGTTCTGGCGCGGCGCGACCCGGGTCGGCGCGGCCGCGGGCCTGATCGCCGGGTTCGCGATCTGGGCCTACGCGCTGTTCCTGCCCTCCTTCGGCCTCGCGCTCTATGCGCCCGACCTCATGGCCCAGGGCCCCTTCGGGCTCGGCTGGCTCCGGCCCCAGGCCTTCTTCGGGATCGACGGGGTCGATCCCGTGGTCCATGCCGTGCTCTGGTCGATGATCTTCAACACGCTGTTCTTCTTCGTCTTTTCGCTCCTGTCCTTCCCGGCCCCGTTGGAACGCCTGCAGGGCGCGCAATTCGTCAACGTCTTCGAACACTCCGCCCCGACGCATGGCTGGGCCCGCGGCGCGGCCGAGGCCGAAGACCTGCTCATCATGGCGCAGCGGATCATGGGCGGCGGCGAGGCGCAGGCGCTGTTCCGAAGTCAGGCCGCCGCGCAGGGCAAGTCCGGCTATCTGCCCGACACCACCCCAGATTTCGTCGAGAAGCTCGAACGTCAGCTCTCGGGCTCGGTCGGCGCCGCCACGGCCCATGCGATGGTCGGCCAGATCGTCGGCGGCGCGGCGGTCTCAGTCGAAGACCTGATGGCCGTGGCCGACGAGGCGCAGCAGATCCTCGAATATTCCTCGCAGCTCGAGGCGAAATCCGAGGAACTCACCAGAACCGCCCGTAAGCTTCAGGAAGCCAACGAGAAACTCACCCAACTGTCGATCCAGAAAGACGCCTTCCTGAGCCAGATCAGCCACGAACTGCGCACGCCGATGACCTCGATCCGCGCCTTCTCCGAGATCCTGCGCGACGGCGCGCCGGGCGCCGCCGACCAGGCGAGATACGCGGGCATCATCCACGACGAGGCGATCCGTCTGACCCGTCTGCTCGACGATCTGCTCGACCTCAGCGTGCTCGAAGCAGGCCAGGTCTCGCTCAACATCCAGACGGCCCCGATCAGCGAAGTGATCGACCGCGCCACCGCAGCCGCCTCCAGCGCCGGCACCGCCGAAAGGCTCGAGATCCGCCGCGACCCGGCCCGCGAGACACTGGTGATCGAGACCGACACCGACCGGCTGGCGCAGGTCTTCATCAACCTGATCGCCAACGCGGCGAAATACTGCGACGCCGAGAGCCCGCGCCTGACCATCCGGGCGACCCGCCGCGACGGCCAGCTGCTCGTGGATTTCACCGACAACGGCACCGGCATTCCCGAAGACAGCCAGGCGGTGATCTTCGAGAAGTTTTCGCGCCTCAGTGACCATCAGAAAGCGGGCGGCGCCGGGCTCGGTCTCGCGATCTGCCGCGAGGTGATGGGCCGGCTCGGCGGCGCGATCACCTACCTGCCCGGACAGGGGGGCGCCGCCTTCCGCGTCTCTTTGCCGATCCGCGCGCCGAACGAGGCTCAAGGCGCCTGAAGGCCCGGTTTTTCGGCCGCTGTTAACCAATTCTGAAGGGTGACGTGGCAAAGCTGGCAAGGAACAACCCCGGGTAGCGAACCGATGACCACAGAGGCGCAGCCAAGTGCCATGCGGCGCAAAGCCGGCGCTGGTCGCCCGCCCCCCGAAATCGGGCGGCTGACCGCGGCCAAGGCCGTGCGTGCTTCCATCGCGCAGGCGGCGCAGGACGTGGCCGCGCTCGTCGCCGTGGCCGGCACTGTGGAGGAACAGCGCACGACGCTCGACCCCTACACCGCCGGCGTGCCCGATCCGGCCCTGCTCGCGCTGATCGAAGGCCCTGCCGGGCGCTACGGGCTCGTGGTGCTCGACCCGCAGGTGGTGGCCGCACTGATCGAGATCCAGACCACCGGACGGGTGGTGCCGCATCCTGCCGAAACCCGTGCGCCGACCCGCACCGACGCGATCATGTGCGCCGATTTCATCGACCGGATGCTCGAGATCGTCGAGGAGCGCGTCGCTGAGGCCGAGCTGGACATCGCGCCGGCGCTCGCAGGCTTTCGATATGCCCTCGCGCTGGCCGAGCCACGCGCCATCGCCATGACGCTGGAAGATACCCCCTACCGGCTGTTCGGATGCGAGGTCGATCTCGGGCGCGGCGCGAAATCCGGGCGGATGCAGGTGCTCTTGCCCTTCGATCCGCCGGGGCAGGGGCGACGGGCCAAGGTCGACCTTGGCGAATTCAACGACGCGATCCGGGCCCAGGTGTTCGAGGTCGAGGCAAGGCTGACCGCCACGCTCCTGCGCCGCACGATGGCGCTTTCGGAGGTGATGGCCCTCGACATCGGCGCGCTCATCCCGGTTCCGCACGCGGCGCTGTCGCAGGTCGCCGTCGAGGCGCTCGACGGCACCGTGGTCGCACGCGGGCGCCTCGGCCAGGTGCAGGGCAACCGCGCGGTGCGGCTGACCGACGACGCGGGCCGGGGCGAAGGCGGCCCCGCGCTTTCCGAACTGGCGGGCGCCACGCTCGCCCGTCCCGCAGCCCCCCGACCGGCCCCGGCCCTGCCGGCCGCAGGACGTCGTATGCCGGCCCCCGCGGCGATCGGCGGCCTCGGCGATCTGGGCGACCTCGGCGTTCCGGGCGAGATCGGCGCCGCCGCCCCGGGCGAGATCGACGGCCTGCCGGACCTCGCCGATCTGGCGAGCCTCGGAACGACGATCGACTGAGGCGCCCCGGGGGCTACCGGCCCTTCCCCCGCCTTCGCCCTTGACCTGCATCAAAGCGGATGCCCTGATTGCCGGCGCAGGATGCAGGGCAGTCAAGGAGTAGGTGCATGGTCGACACCGCAAAATACCGCAGCGTGCTCGAAGAGCGTCTGGTCGAGCTGACGGCGCGTCTCGTCGAGATCGACGAAGCGCTGGACAGCCACCAGTCGAAGGATTGGGAAGAGCTCGCGACCGAGCGCGAAGGCGACGAAGTGCTCGAACAGATGGGGTCGACCGGCAAGGCCGAGATCGCCAAGATCCAGGCCGCGCTCGACCGGATGGAAGAGGGCGAGTTCGGCTATTGCGTGAGTTGCGGCGCCGAGATCGCGCCCGAGCGGCTCGACGTTGTGCCGCATACGCCGTTCTGCCGGACCTGCGCCGACAAGCGCGGCTGAGGCCGGACCCGCAGGAAAGGGAGCGAGATGTCGAAAGAGGATCTGAAACAGGCGGTGGCGACGCTTCTGGAGATCGTCTCCGGCGGCCCGACCGAAGACTTGCACGAGGTGGAGGCGGAGCTGCGCGCGAAGATCGCGCAAATGCGCGCGGCCGGCATTCCGGTGCCCGCCGATCTTCTGCAATACGAAGACGGCCTGCCCGATGACGGCGCCGCCGGGGACACTTTCGAGAACATGCCGGTCTGAACCGCCGCTGCGGCCGGTTGCAGCTTGCGTCGCGCAAACGATGTCGCATTTGCTTGAGACGGATGCACTCTTCCGCCAGATTGAAGGCTGAGCCGCGTTCCCGCCGGCCGCGATGGACCGGGCGCACGCGGGCAAACCTGTCGAAGGGCGATCCGAAGGCGAATGGGCGGGACCGGCAACGCGAGTGACTTCGATCTCGTGCGCTTCGAGCGCCGCGGCCCCGTGGCCTGGATCATTATCGCCAACCCGCCGGTCAACGCTCTGATCCAGCCGGTGCGCGCCGGTATCGACGCCTGCCTCGCCCGCGCCATTGCCGACCCCGAGATCGGCGCCGTCGTCATCGCCGGAGCGGGCCGCACCTTCCCGGTCGGCACCGATGTGCGCGAGGCCACCCGCGCCGCCGACCAACCCTCGCTCGGCGCGCTCTGTACCCGGATCGAGGACGCGCCGAAGCCGGTGATCGCCGCGATCCACGGCACGGCGCTGGGCGGCGGGCTAGAACTCGCGCTCGCCTGCCACATCCGCCTTGCCAGGGCCGGCGCGCAGCTTGGCCTGCCCGATGTGATGCTCGGCCTGGTGCCCAACGCCGGCGCCACTCAGCGGCTGCCCCGGCTCGTAGGCGCCGGACCGGCGCTCGAGATGCTGCTCCGGGGTCTGCCCTTGAAGGCAAAACCGGCGGCAAAGGCCGGCCTCATCGACCGGATGATCCGCAACGATTTCGACGCCGCGGTCGGGGCGACGGCCGCCAACATCGCGCGCAGCCGCGACGCGCCGCGTCCGACCCGGGCGCGCACCTCGGGGCTCGGCGACCCGAAAACGTTCCTCGACACGATCGCGGCGCGCAGGGCGGGGCTCGCGGACGACCGTCGCGCGGCGGCGCACCGGCTGGTCGACCTCGTGGAAGCGGCGCTGCTGCTGCCCTTCGAGGCAGGGCTCGCTATGGAGCATGCGGCCTATCACGACCTGGTCGACGGTCCGCAGGCGCGCGCGCTGCGCCACATCTTCCTTGCCGAACGGCGCGCCGGGCGAAACCTTGGCGCTGCGGCCGCCCCCGGCGCGCTCGCCCAGGTCGCGCTCCTCGGCCATGGCGACCGCGCCGCCGGGGTGGCCCGCGCCTGCCTCGCGGGCGGCCTGCCGGTCTTTGCCGTCGACGGCGACGAAGCCAACCGTCTCGCGCTGCGCGCCCGGGTGGTCACGGGACTCGCCGCAGACGTCCGCGCCGGGCGGATCCGCGCGGCCGATCAGGACGCGATGCTCGACCGGTTCGACCTGACCGGCGATCTCGAAAGCTGCGGTGCGGCCCTGGTGATTGTTGCTGCCGAGGCGGGCGAAGCGCGGCGTGCGGCCCTGGCGCGCGCGGGTGCGGCCTGGCCCGGGGCTGTCGTCGCCATCGCGGAAGAGGCCGGCGACCGCGCCGACTTTGCGCGGGTCGAGGGGCGGGGCGGCGACATGTTCGCCTACCACTTGCCTTCGCCCGCGCGCCGCACCAGGCTCATCGAACTCGCGATCCCACCCGGTGCAGCCCCGGAGCTCTCGGCGACCGCAGCCGCCTTCGCCCGGGTGATCAGCCGCTACCCGCTGACCGTCCAAGGGACCGGGGCGGGCCTCGTCACCGCGACGCTCGACGGCGCACTTTTCGCCGCCGCCGAAGCGCTGGTCCTCGCGGGGCTGGATTTCGCCGCCGTGGATGCCGCGCTGACCGAGGCCGGTTTCGAGGCCGGCCCCTTCGAGCGTGCGGACCGGGGCTGGAGCGACAACGCGTTGCCGCCGGACGGGAGCAGTCTGTTGCGCGAGCGGATCGCCGGGGCAAGTTCGCGCGGCCGGTTCTACCTCGGCTCCGCCGGCCCCGGCGCCCGAGGCGAGGCGGCACCCGAAGCCCGCGCGCTCGTCGCTGAACTGCGACGCGCGGCCGGGCAGGGGGAAGGCGCGCCGATGCCGGATGCCTCCGAGATCGTCCTGCGGTGCATTCTCGCCCTGGCGAATGCTGGCGCCCGGCTGCTGGCCCGGGGCGTCGTCCGCGGCGCTGCGGAGATCGACCTTGCCTGCGTCCACGGGCTCGGCATGACGCGACTCCTCGGCGGACCGATGCAGGCGGCCGACCAGACCGGCCTTCTCCATGCCCGCACCCTGATGCGTGGCTGGGCCGCGGAAAGCCCGCGCGCCTGCGCGGTCTGGGACCCCGCGCCCCTGTTCGACGATTTGATCCGCGACGGACGGCAGTTCTGCGGGCGCGCAGAGTGACGAGGCCCGGCGCCGGCGCGCGGGGTCAGGCGAGGATGACGCCCACCACCACCATCATGAGCCCGAGCGCCGAGAGCGCGAAAGCACCCATGTTGAGCACCATCGCCGCGCGCACCGCGTCCTTGAGTGCGGCCTCATCGAGGCCGGCGCGGCGGGCGCGGATCACCTTCAGCGCCGACACCAGCAGGCCTGCGAGACCCGCGAGCGCGACGATCGTGCCGATGATGATGAGCCAGTCCATCCGATGCTCCTCTCTTGCCTGCCCGCGCAAGTCTACGGATTATCGCCTGCAATATCAGAGGCTTGCGAAGACGAAAGCGCTCTGTCACGGCGTCCGAAACGGGAGTGCTCTAACGCGGCGCAGGCGGCGAGGCAACCCCTTGCAGGACGGAGCCGGGGCGGATAGCTAGGGGCCCGAACCCCCCGGAGGACGCCATGGACCTGACCGAAGACAGCCCGAAACCCGACAGCTACCGTGTGACCGCCGACGAGCTTCGCTCGTTCATCGAGCGGTTCGAACGGCTGGAGATGGAGAAGAAGGACATCGCCGACCAGCAGAAGGAGGTGATGGCCGAGGCCAAGGGGCGCGGCTACGACACCAAGGTCATGCGCAAGGTGATCGCGCTGCGCAAGCGCGACCGGGACGACATCGCGGAAGAAGAAGCGGTGCTCGAGATGTACAAGGAAGCCCTCGGGATGACCTGATCGGGCCCGCTCGGGCGCCCGAGTGAGCCGATCTCGACCCGCAGCCGCATCGTGAGCGGCCGCGCCGGTGACGGCGCCGTCGTCCAACGTCCCGACCAAAAAATGTCCGCGCCGGCCCGGAAATTCGATGCAGAACGGCATCGTAGGGCGATGATTTCCAAGGGAAACAGAAGCGCGCGATCCGGCGGCGAAGGCCGCTGCCCGAGCTACGCCTGCAGCAATTGCACGCCGTCGATCCGCGCGATCTCGATCATGTCGTCGTCGTAGACCTCGCTGAGGTGGTCGACCAGCTCGGGCGTCCAGCCGGGCAGATCGAGCTCCTGTTCCACCTCGTCCTCCAGCGCGTATTTGTCGAGAAAGGCCGCGAGCACGCGGCGCCGGTTCTCCTCGTCGGTCGGCGGATGCTGGGCGAGAAAGGCGCGCAGCCGTTTCATCCCTTCTTTCGCGAGGATCTGGCCAAGGATGTCGAACCCGCCCATCATCTGCACCTCGGGCGCGATCCCGGCCACCCTGTGCATGACCTCGGGCCAGATGAACGGGGTATCCTCGTTGCACCACACGGTGATTGGCGTTTCGGGATTGGCATCGCGGATATCGCGGATCATGTCGGACCAGACCAGCGTGTCGGGGTCGATCCCGGTGGTGAACTCGGCGAACGGGCCTTTCTGCAGCCGCATGTGCAGGGCCGGGACGAAGGTCGCGGGGTTGCGCACCGCGATGAAGAACTCGACGGGCGTTTCGGGAAACAGGTTGCGCAGCGCCTTGGTGGCGGCGCCGGCGCGCGGGTAGAGACGGCCCGCGCGGAGCGCGCCGGGGTGGTTCGACAGGAAATACGGGCTCGACAGCACGAGCTGTCGGATCTCGTCGGAATCGAGGATCTGTTCAAGCAGAACGTCCTGCGTGTCCTGGCTTGCGGGCGCGCCCTTCAGCCGTTCCAGCACCTGGTTGACGATCTGCCTGTAGCGGCTCGGCCCCGGCACGGCGACGTTTTCCGCGTGAAGAACCTTGGGGTTCTTCAGCAACGACTTGATCAGCTGGTCGTCGTCGGTCTCGTGTACGCCGATGTGGAAGGATATGCGCATGATCTTCCACCTAACGCCCGATCGTGTCCGATTTGGCGCAAGATACCGGCAATTCTGGACAATAACAGTGGTTTCGGTCTATTGGAGGACAGGATGACCGACCAAAAGACTCAAGTATCTCTGCCCCATGCCGCGACCCGGCTGGTGCCGCGCTGGCCGAGCGCCTGGTCGCTTGGCGCGGTGCTCATCGGCCTTGCCGTGGTGGCGCCCATCGGCGCGATCCTGTGGATGGCGTTGAACCCGGAAGAAAACGTCTGGCCGCATCTGATGGCGACGACCCTGCCGCGCTACATGTCCAACACGGCCGTGGTGGCGTCCGGCGTCGCGCTGCTGGCCGCCATGGTCGGCACCGGCGCGGCCTGGCTCGTGGCGATGTACCGCTTCCCGGGTTCGCGCTGGCTCGAATGGTTGCTGCTGTTCCCGCTCGCCGTGCCCGCCTATGTCGGCGCCTACGCGCTGGTCGATTTCCTCGAGTTTTCCGGCCCGGTCCAGACCGGCCTGCGCAGCCTGTTCGGCTTCGAGACCGCGCGGGACTACTGGTTCCCCGAGATCCGCTCGCGCTGGGCTGCCATCGTCGTGCTCGCCGCCGCCCTCAACCCCTATGTCTACCTGCTCGCCCGCACCGCCTTTCGAGAGCAATCGGGCGGCATCTACGAGGTGGCGCGCGCCCTTGGATCTGGGCCTTTCGCCCGGTTCTGGCGCGTAGGCCTGCCGCTAGCGCGCCCGGCGATCGCCGCCGGCACCGCCATCGTGATGATGGAGACCCTGTCGGATTTCGGCGTGGTCGATTTCTTCGCCGTCCAGACCCTCACCACGGGGATCTTCACCACCTGGCTCGAGATGGGCAATGCCGGCGGCGCGGCGCAGATCTCGATGGTGATCCTGGGCCTCGTCCTGTTGCTCGTCGGGCTCGAGAAGGCCAGCCGGTCGAAGAGCCGGTTCTACCAGGCGGCCCGCCACCAGCGCCCGGTCGTCACCATCCGCCTCAGCGGCTGGCAGGCCTGGGCGGCGACGGCGCTCTGCGTCGTGCCCTTCGCCGTGGGCTTCGTGTTGCCGGTCGGCGTGATCGGCGCCCATGCGCTGGCCAATGCCGAGGGCTGGCTCGAACCGGGGCTGGGCGAGGCGCTCAGGAACACGCTCACCGTCGGCGGTGCTGCGGCGGTGATCACGGTGACGGCGGCGCTGTTCCTCGTCTACGGCGTCAAGCTCACCCCTTCGCGTCTGCCGCGAAAAATCATGCCGATCTCGACGCTCGGCTACGCCGCCCCGGGCGCAGTGCTCGGGGTTGGCATCCTGATCCCGCTCGCCGCCGCCGACAACGCGCTGGCCGACGCGATCTTGAACCTCACCGGCTGGGACCCTGGCCTGGTGATGACCGGCACCGCCTTCGCGGTGGTCTACGCCTATTCGGTCCGGTTCTTCGCCATTGCCCAGAGCGCGGCCGAAAGCGCGATGGACCGGGTCTCGCCTTCGCTGCCAATGGCCGCGCGGTCGCTCGGACGATCCGCCGGGGGCGCGCTCAGGGCCGTCTACGTGCCGCTGATCCGCGGCTCGGTCGGCACCGCGCTGCTGCTCGTCTTCGTCGACAGCGTGAAGGAACTGCCCGCGACGCTGTTGCTGAGGCCGTTCAACTACAACACGCTGGCGACCCGGGTCTACGAGAAGGCCTCGCTCGAACAGATCGGCCAGGCCGCGCCCGCCGCCATGCTGGTGATCGCCGTCGGCCTCGCCGCCGTGGCCCTCGCCGCCCGCGCCAGCAAGTGACGCTTGAACGCCGCCGGGCGAATGCCTACTGGTATCTGCGTGCCCCTATAGCTCAGCTGGTAGAGCATCTGATTTGTAATCAGAGGGTCGGGAGTTCGAGTCTCTCTGGGGGCACCAAGATTTCAGTGATTTAGGGGATTCTGAACCGCGGCTCACATCGCATCGGTAAACGTAGGGTAAGCAACGCATGCCTTCATAGGGGGCATCCTAGAGTACAGAATTGCGCAACCAACGTTTGGCAGGTTTGTACATGGTCAGCGATACTGCCCCATCCTTGCGCTTGCTCGCTTTCGGGCGGGTCTCGACCGCCCGGCAGGGGAAGTCCGGTCGCGGGCCGGAGGCTCAGCGGAAGGCGATTGACGACTTCGCCGAGAGCCGAGGTGCCATAGTGATCGAGCGGTTCACCGAGGTCGAGAGTGGTCGCAAGAACGATCGGCCCGTACTCGAAAAGGCGCTGACCCTGGCGAAGCTCACCGGCGCGACGCTGGTCATCGCCAAGCTCGACCGGCTCAGCCGCAACGCGGCCTTTCTGCTCACGCTGCGCGACAGCAGCGTGCGTTTCATTGCCGTGGACATGCCGGAGGCGAGCGACCTGACAGTCGGGATCATGGCGCTCGTCGCCCGGCAGGAACGCGAGGCGATCTCCCGGCGCACGAAGGAAGCTCTACAGGCCGCAAGGCCCGCGGCGTGAGGCTGGGCAACCCTAACGGGGCCGCGGCGCTCAGGCGGGCAGGGAAGGGCGGTGTGGCGCTCCGAGCGACGGTTGCTGCGAACGCCGATCGACATGCCTCCGAACTCGCGAACGTGGCTGCAATTATCAGGGCTGACGGCGCAACGACAATGCGGCGATCGCCGACGAATCTAACGCCCGAGGCATTCTCACACAACGCGGCGGGTGCTGGCATGTATCAAACGTGGGGCATCTACCCGGCGGAGAGGGCATGAATTAGTTGAGCCTGCACTTCTGCTCCGTCATTCTCGGCCGTCGTCGACCGCAGCGACATCGACTTCCAACGCGGCCCCCCAGCTTGATCGCGGTGCTACCGATCAGTGGGTTCAACAGGCTCTAGGAGCCGCGATACCGGGTATTTGCGGCCAAGGTCTTCTGGCGGCGAGACAACATGCTGAAGTCGGGCATCGTCCAGTCGAGGCCGGCCAGTCGCGACAGACCAACGACGAAGCCGGTCGTTCGCCGTAGCACCATGCCGAACATCGCCTACTTGTTCGGGCACATCCGGATGGCGACATCGCAGCCGTTCTGCTGGCGGCCGCATTTGCCGGTCGGCACTGCATCTCGGCTCATCTCGGGGTCAAACCAGATCTTCATTTTGCCGCCACGCTTGAGCGCTTCGTTGTGGCCGGCCAGATACTGGTCTTGTCGGTTTGAGGCCTGGGTCTGCCCATGCGGCCCAGTTACCAAGCTGGAGGCACGAGATGAATCTCTCACGGGAGTTGTGCAACAGAACCGCGTCAATCGACCAAGGCCTCACTGGTCGCCCATAAAGTGAACGTCCGCAAATCCGGGCTTGCCTGTTCGTGCAGGGCAGTGGTCCGGCAGCGTCGCCACGGAGATAAGTTTTTTTCATATCCATCGCAGGGGAAGGAATTGGTCTTTGACGCGCCGCTCCCTGAAGACTCGTGCATGGAATTGTGGAGGAAAGCGGATGGGCGCTGTCAGGGACCCGGCTACCGGGCTGGAATTCTATGAAATTGGCCACCGTTGGGGGCACGGCGTGCCGTCCATGCCGGGCGATTCCGACGTGATCCTGTATCGCAGCGTGAAGCATGCCCAGCACGGCGTGATGGCGCACCGGATTCGCATGGTGATGCATTCCGGCACTCATCTCAACGCGCCGATCCACCTGATCCAGAAGGGCGACGGCGTCGGGGCGCTGCCGCTCGACGCGACGTTCGGAAACGGGGTCATCCTCGACATTCCAAAAGGCAAGTGGGAGCTGGTGGAGGTGGCCGACCTCGAGGCGGCAAGGCCGCCGATCCAGGACGGCGATCGGGTGGTGATCGTCACCGGCTGGCATCGCAAGTTCTCGGATTCTTTGGAATATTTCGGTGAGAGCCCGGGCCTGTCGAAGGCCGCGGCCGACTGGCTTGTGGCGAAGAAGGTCAAGCTCGTCGCGATGGACACGCCGCAGATCGACCATCCGCTCGCGACCTCGCTCGGCGAGCATCGGGGCGGGCCGCTGATGAACCGTCTGGCCGGGAACTACCGGCGCGAAACCGGTCGCGAGCCGAAACAGGACTTTCCGGACTGGAACATCGCCCACCGAACACTGCTCGGCGCCGGCATTGCCACGGTCGAGAACGTCGGCGGCGATGTCGACGGCTTGCTGAACCGGCGCGCCACGCTGCACGCCGCGCCCTGGCGCTGGATGGAGGGCGACGCCTGCGTGATCCGCTTCGTCGCCATAATCGATCCGACCGGCGCGGCACGGATCGAACCCGGCAACGCGGCCTGAGGGAGACGGACATATGGCGCTCGAAATCTACGATCTCACGCATCGCTGGGGCCACGGTATGCCGGAATGGCCGTCGTCGCCCGGGATCAACGTCGCGGTGAAGAAGTTCCATGCCAAGGACGGGGTCTATCAGGCCGAGTTCGAGGGCATCATGCATCGCGGCACCCATATGGATGCGCCGCTGCATGTCACCGAGAACACGCCGAGCCTGACCGGCTATCCGCTGCCCACCTTCTTTGGTACCGGGGTCGCGGTGTCGATCCCGAAGGGCAAGTGGGAGGTGATCACGGCCGCGGATCTGGAAAACGCCCGGCCGCAGATCCGCCGGGGCGACATCGTGATGATCAACACCGGGATGCATCACAAGATGGCCGATACCGACGAGTATTACGGCTATTCGCCGGGGCTCTACCGCGACGGCGCCGAATGGTGCGTCGCGCATGGGGTGAAGATGCTGGGGGTCGACGTGCAGGCCAACGATCACCCGATGGCGACCAAGCTGGTTGACCACGGGCTCGGGCCGACGCATCCGCATCTCATCGACGAATACAAGGAACATACCGGCCGCGATGTGAAGGAAGACTTCCCCGATTGGGAGGCCGCGCACAAGACACTGATGGTCAAGGCGGGCATTCCGGGGATCGAGAACGTTGGCGGCGATCTGGACAAGGTCACCGGCAAGCGCTGCACCTTCATGGCGTTCCCCTGGCGCTGGGAAGAGGGCGAGGGCTGCGTCGTGCGTATCCTCGCGGTGGTCGACCCCGATCAGACCTTCCGTTTCGGGGGGGACGCGTGATGACCAAGATCGGCCCCCAGCTTCGCGATCCGCTGTCGATGTTCGACGTGCGTGGCAAGGTCGCGATCATCACCGGCGCCTCCGGCGCCTTCGGACGCGGCGTGGCGCTGACTCTGGCAGCGATGGGCGGCAGGCTCTGCCTCGCGTCCGGCTCGCAGGACGAGCTCGACGAGGTCGCGGCCGAGGTGGCCGATCTGGGCGCCGACCACGTCACTGTCCGCCGCCGGCCCGACAGCCTTGAAGACGCGCAGGCGATCCTCGACGCAGCCCTCGCGGCCTTCGGCCGGGTCGACCAGCTGGTCATCGCGTCGGGTTTCAACAAGGCGGGTTTCATCCAGGACCAGCCGCTCGATCAGTGGGAACAGGTGATGGACGCCAACGTCCGCGGCAATTGGCTGATGGCCAAGGCCGTGGGCAGCTGGTGGATCGCGAACCAAGTGCGCGGCAAGATGCTGATGATGTCCTCGGTGCGCGGGCGGCACGGCAACATCTCGGGCTATACCGGCTATTGCACCTCGAAGGGGGCGACCGATGCGCTGACAAGGGTGCTGGCGACCGAATGGGCGCAATACGGCATCACCGTCAATTCCATCGCCCCCACCGTGTTCCGTTCCAAACTGACCGCCTGGATGTGGTCCGACGACGAGGTCGGACAGGCGACGCGCAAACGCTCGCTGTCGCGCATCCCGCTGGGACGTCTCGGCGAAGTGGAAGACCTGACCGGCATGGCGCTCTACCTGCTGTCGCCGGCATCGGACTTCTGCACCGGGCAGATCATGTATGTCGATGGCGGATACACGGCGGGCTGAGGCATGACCCAGCGCCCTCTTATTGCGGTGGTCGGGGCCGGGCTGATGGGCCACGGCATCGCCTGGATCTTCGCCGCCGCCGGCTCGCCGGTGCGGCTCCACGACCCCAGTCCCGAGGCGCGCGCTACAGCGCCCGCGAAACTGAGCGAGATTTCGGCGCTACTTGGGCGTGGCGCCCAGGCGGCCGAGCGCGTGACGCTTTGCGTGACGCTGAACGAGGCGGTCGCGGGGGCTGGTTTCGTCTTTGAGGCGGCGCCGGAAAACCTTGCGCTGAAACGCGAGATCTTTGCCGAGCTTTGCCGCCTGGCGCCGCCCGACGCGGTGCTGTGCACCAACACCTCGGCGTTGCCGATCGGCCAGATCTCGCAGGGCCTGGCCTGCGCGGATCGCATCGTCGGCACCCATTTCTGGAACCCGCCGCATCTGGTGCCGCTGGTCGAGGTGGTCGAGGTCGAGGGCGTGAACGGTGCCGCGATCGCGCCGGTCATGGCGCTGCTTGCCGCCGCCGGTCGGCACCCCGTGCATGTCCGTAAGGATGTGCCGGGCTTCATCGGCAACCGGCTGCAACACGCATTGAAACGCGAGGCGATCGCGCTGGTCGCGGCCGGGGTCTGCGATGCCGAGACGGTAGACGATGTGGTCAAGCTGGGCTTTGGCCGGCGGCTTGCCGTGCTCGGTCCGCTGGAACAGTCCGACCTCGTCGGGCTCGACCTGACCGTGGCGATCCACGAGACCCTGATGCCCGATCTCGACCGCACCGACCGGGTGCATCCCTATCTGGCCGCGCGTGTGGCGGCGGGGGAGCTCGGGATGCGGACGGGGCAGGGATTTCGCCGCTGGACCGCCGAGAGCGCCGCGGCCGTGCGCAAGCGGCTGGCCGACTTCCTGGCCGAGAGCGCGCGGGCGGAAACCCAGGAACAGGAGAGCTAGAGATGCACGTCACCCGGATCGGCGAGGCGAAGCCCTACGAGACCCGTGGCCATTTCGACATGGTGGGGCTCAGGCTCCAGGGCGAAGAGGCGAGCGCGTCCGGCTTCGCCTCGTTAGGCTTGTCGCATTTTCTGCCGGGCGGCGGAGCCGAGAGCTCGGCCAGCGCCATCGAGAAGATCTACATCGTGCTCACGGGCGCGGTGACGGTGGTCACCGACGACGGCGAAACCGTGCTCGGCCCGCTCGACAGTTGCTGGCTGGCGAGCGGGGAGCGCCGTTCGATCATCAACCGCAGCACCTTGCCGGCCTCGATGCTGGTGATCCTGCCGGTGCGGGACCGATAACAACCTAGGGAGGAGACGACATGAAACCGAAGACCGCACTGGTGATCGCGACGGCGGCGGCGGCAATGGCGCTGGCCGCTCCGGCGGCCTCTGCCGAGATCGAGCTGAAGCTTGCGCATTTCCTGCCGACCGCCAACGGCATGCACAGCGACTTCATGGAGCCCTGGGCGCGCGACCTCGAGGCCTGTTCCGGTGGCGCGGTGGCCGTCGAGATCTTTCCCGCCGGCACCCAGCTCGGCAACCCGGCCAAGCTCTACGACGAGGTGCGCGCGGGCGTGGTCGACATCGCCAGCGGTCTCAGCGGCATCCCCGGCGGGCGGTTCGAACGGGTCCGGATCGCCGAGCTTCCGTTCATCTTCGACGATGCCGGCACCGCTACGCAGACGCTCTGGGCGCTGTTCGACGATCACTTCGCGCAGGAATTTCCGGATGTGAAGGTGTTGGCGCTGCACGCCCACAACCCGGGCGGTTTCCACACCGTGAGCGCGCCGGTGTCGACGCCGGCCGATCTGGCCGGATTGCGCCTGCGGTTTCCGACCGAGGCCACCAACAAGATGATCGAGGCGCTGGGCGGCACGCCCGTGGGCCTGCCGCCGGGTGCGGTCTATGAAAACGCCGAGAAGGGCGTGATCGACGGCGCCGTGTTCACCTGGGACACGATGGCCTCGTTCAAGCTCGCCGAAGTGATGAAGCACCATTTCGACGCGCGCGCCTATGTCACGACCTTCTGGTTCGCGATCAACCGGAAGACCTATGACGGCCTGCCCGAGGCGGTGCGCACGTGCGTCGACCAGCTGTCGGGCGAGACGCTGACGGCAAAGTTCGGCGACTGGTGGAACAGCTGGGACGAGGCCGGGCTGGCCGCGGTGCAGGGCGCCGACCACACGATCGTGACCCCGACCGAGGCCGAGCGTCAGGTCTGGATCGACACGCTGGCACCGATGGTCGACGCCTTCCTCGCCGACATGGAGGCGCGCGGCATCGACGATGCGCGCGAGATCTACGACGCGATGAAGGCCGCAGCGGAAGCACAATAGGTCACGCGTCCAAAGGCCGGTCCGCGAGCGGGCCGGCCGTTTGCGGAGGGTTCATGCGCCGCGTTCTCAACGCCATCGACCGGGTGTTCACGCTGGC
Source organism: Maritimibacter sp. (assembly GCA_020441205.1). Taxonomy (GTDB): domain Bacteria; phylum Pseudomonadota; class Alphaproteobacteria; order Rhodobacterales; family Rhodobacteraceae; genus Sinisalibacter. The sequence continues at coordinate 14,090 of JAGRMO010000183.1, read as the reverse complement.
CACGGCGATTGCCTTTTCGTCGGCGCTGATTGCGGTGGCATTGACCGTTGCCGACGTGGTCCTGCGCGCGGCCTCGTCTCTGGTGGGGCTGGCCACCGGCCAGCGCGCGCCCTGGGCGGTGCCCGGCCTGGTTGATCTGAACCAGCTTGCGATCATGACCTGCGCCGCGCTGGCCATCGCGGTGGCGTTTTACCGTGGTGGGCATGTGGGGGTCGACGTGGTCACAGAGCTGATGCCGTCGCGGCTCCGGCGCGGGTTTTCAGGGCTCGCCTCCGGGCTGGGCGCGCTGCTCTGCCTTGGCATGGCCTGGGCCGGCGCGCGCGAGATGCTCGGTCAGATCGCGTTTCCGACCAAATCGGCGACGTTGGGCATCGCGTTTACCTGGTATTGGGCCCCGCTCCTGGCCGGGCTGGCGCTTTCGGCCCTGGGGGCTGCGACCGCCGGGCTCAGGCGGCTGGCCGAGGGCGAGGAACGTTCGCATGTCTGACGAGTTGGTGGGACTGGCCGGGTTCGCGGTGGCGCTGACGCTGATCGCGCTCGGCGTGCCGGTGGCGGTGGCGCTCGGCCTCGTTGGCGTGGTCGGGTTCTGGGTGGTCAACGGCTCGGTCGGCGCGGGCTTCGTGCTTGGCTCGGCCCCTTTCGAGGCGCTGTTTCCCTACACGTTGTCGGTCATCCCGCTGTTTCTGATGATGGGGGTCTTTGCCACCCATTGCGGGCTGTCGCGCGACCTCTACCGCGCCGCAAACGTTGTGGTCGGGCGGATGCGCGGAGGGCTGGCGGTGGCCACGGTGGTGGCCTGCGCGGGGTTCGGCGCGATCTGCGGGTCGTCGCTGGCCACCGTGGCCACGATCGGCCGGGTCTCGATGCCCGAGATGCGCAAGGCCGGATACGACGACCGGCTTTCGGCGGCGTCGATCGCCGCCGGCGGCACGCTGGGCGTTCTGATCCCGCCGTCGATCCTGCTGGTGGTCTACGGGCTGCTGACCGAGCAGAGCATCGGCAGCCTGTTTCTCGCGGCGCTCGTCCCCGGACTTCTGGCGACATTGCTTTACGCCCTGTCGGTGATCTTGCAGGTGCGGCTGAACCCGGGCCTGGCCGGCGCCTTGCCGCCGCCGCGACAGGGGCGGGAGAAGCTGCGCGACCTCGCCGCCTCGTGGCCGGCGCTCATGATCTTCGCGGTGGTCATCGGCGGCATCCAGATCGGCCTGTTCTCGCCCACTGAAGCCGCGGCAATCGGTGCGCTTGGCGCGGGGCTTGTGGCCTTCGCGCGCGGGGCGATGAGCCGGCGGGTGCTTTGGGACAGCGCGGTTGAGACCGTGTCGCTCACCGGGATGGTGTTTTTCATCACCGTCGGCGCGACGCTGTTCAACTACTTCATCGAGACGACCGGCCTGCCGCAGTTCCTGATCGAGTTGATCGGCGTTTCGGGCCTGAGCGCGTTTCAGGTGCTGGTGATCGTCATCGTGTTCTACCTGATCCTGGGATGCTTCATGGATTCCATGGCGATGATCTTCCTGACCGTGCCCTTCGTGTTTCCAGTGATCAACGCGCTCGGTTTCGATCCGATCTGGTTCGGCGTGCTGGTCGTTAGCGTGGCCGAAGTCGGGCTGATCACCCCGCCGATCGGCATGAACCTCTTCGTCCTGCAGGGCGTCGTGCCGGGCCTCGGCGCGCAGACCATGGTGCGCGGGGTCGTGCCGTTTCTGCTGGCGGACCTGGTTCGGATCGGGCTCTTGGTGGCGTTTCCGGCGCTTGCGCTGTGGCTGCCGGGGCTGGGCAATTAACCATTTCGAGGTGCGGTAGACCTGGTCCGGCCGGCGGTGAACGCCGGCCGAATCCGGGTTTTGGACCCCGCCAAATTGGCATGAATTTTTCTCATACCTTTTCCACAACACATTATTTGAAGCGGTATTCCGCTGTCTCCTATGGTGCAATCAGCCTCGCCGAGGAATGGCCGGCCGGGCCCGGGAAAGGGCCGCGGGTTCCGGTGGATGCCGAGATAAGGGTGGGGATGGAGGAGGATCAATGAAAAAGCTGTTACTTCCCGCGCTGGCGGTGTTCGGTCTCTCGCTGGGCACGGCGATGGCCGCAGACGCGCCGGCGGAAATCGTCATCGGCGCATCGCTGCCGCAAAGCGGGCCGCTGGCACCCTTCGGCGCCTACGGCGGCTGGGGTTACCAGGCGGCGATCGACGACGCCAATGCTGAGGGCGGCGTCTACCTGTCGCAATACGACGCCAAGGTGCCGGTGCGCCTCGTGGTTTACGACGACCAGAGCCGTCCGGAAGAGACCAACAAGAACGTCGAGCGCCTTGTCGTGCGCGACGGGGTGAACGCGCTTCTCGGCTCGGTCTCGCCGCCGCTGGTCATCTCGGGCGCGGTCGTGGCCGAGCGCGAGCACATTCCTTTCGTCGCGCCGATGAGCCCGATCCGGGCCTTCCTCGGCGGCAACGAGGCCGGCTGGCAGTGGAGCTGGAACATCTTCTTCGACGAGCTGGAGATGACCAAGCGGCAGTTCCAGACCATGGACATGGTCGAGAGCAACAAGAAGGTGGCGCTGTTCACCGACAACGAACAGGACGGCGTGGTGATGGGCACGCTGTGGACCGAGGTCGCACCCACGCTGGGCTACGAGATCGCCTATCACGCCAAGTTCCCGGTCGGCACGACCGAATACGGCGATCTGATCCGGCGCGCCCAGGAGGCCGGCGCCGAGATCATCATCGCCCAGATGGTGACCCCCGACGCGGTGGCGCTGTGGAAGCAGATGCGCGCGCTCGGCTATGTGCCGAAGGCGGCGTTCTTTGAAAAGGGCGGCGCGCCGGCCGAATGGTGGGATGCCCATGGCGAAGACGCCAACGGCACCATGGTTTCGGGCTACTGGCATCCCGAGCTGCCGTTCCCAGGTGCCGCCGAACTCAAGGACCGTTTCGTCGGCGAGACCGGCAAGATCTACAACCAGGACATCGCCTCTGCCTATACGGCCGCCGCGCTGCTGCTCGACGCGATGGAGAGCGCGGGATCGCTTGATCCTGCCGCGGTCAACGCCGCGATCGGCGCGACCGACGGCGAATACGTGGTCGGCCCGGTGAAGTTCACCGAAGGCAAGGGCGCCCATGCCGCCGCACTGCCCTCGTTCATGCTGCAGTGGCAGCACGGCGATCTCGAGGTGGTCTATCCGCCCGAACGCGCAACGGCAGACATGGTCTATCCGATACAATAGGGTCGGGGCCAGCCTGACCGAAAACCAAGCGGCCCGGCGCTGAACGTGCCGGGCCGTTCGCAACAAGGGGCGGATTCGATGAACAGCTACACCTTTCTCGCCAGTGGCCTGGACGGTCTCGCGCGGGGCGGTCTCTACGCCGCGATGGCGCTCGGATTGTCGCTCGTCTTCGGCGTCATGCGCTTCGTCAACGTGGCCCATGCCGAGCTCCTGGTCCTGTCGGCCTTCCTGGTTTTCGCGCTGGCCGCCGGGCTAGGGCTCTCGCCGCTGATCGCGATGCTGATCGTCGCGCCGGCGATGTTCGTCCTCGGCTATGCGATGCAGCGGGTGATCATCAACCCGTTGATGAACAAGGGGGTCGAGCCGGCGTTGCTGACCGCCTTCGGGATCTCGATCATCCTGCAGAACCTGATGCTGATGACCTGGGGCGGCAACACCCGCAGCCTGTCGACGGGCCTTGCGGACCTGGGCTTCGACTTCGGACCCTACCGACTGCCGGCGCTGACGCTGCTCGGGCTGGTCGTCGGTGTGACACTGACGGTGGGGGCGCATCTGTTCTTCAAGAAAAGCGCGCTTGGACGGGCGTTTCGGGCCGCGTCGCAGGATCCGGCCACCGCGCGGGTGATGGGCATCAATGTCGATGCCGTTTACGGGCTGACCGCCGGGATCGCGGCGGCCACCGCCGCAATCGGCGGGGCGCTGATCGGGATGACGCTGTCGTTCACGCCGGTGGCGGGCTTCACCTGGCTGCTCAAGGGCTTCGTGATCGTCATTCTCGGCGGCATGGGCAGCATCATCGGCACGCTGGTCGGCGGGCTGATCCTCGGCCTGTCGGAGGGGCTTGGCGGCGCGGTCTTCGGAACCGGGTACCGCGACATGATCGGCTATCTGATCTTCCTGGTCATCCTGATGGTCCGGCCGAGCGGGCTGTTCGGCGTGGCGGGGAGCGAGAAATGAACCGGACTTATGTCGGATGGGGCGCGCTCGCGCTGGTCGCGGCGGCGATGCTCACCGTGCCGGCCTTCAACGACCGCTATATGCTGTTCGTGGCCTATTTCCTAGCGCTCAACGTGGCGCTGGCGCAAAGCTGGAACCTGGTCGGCGGATATTCCGGGCTGGTCTCGCTGGGCCACGCCGCATTTTTCGGGCTCGGGGCCTATGCGGCGGCGGTCGCCGTCAATTTCCTAAGCGTTCCGATCGCGGTGAGTATCCTCGTGGGCGGGCTGGTCGCGGCGGCGGCGGCAGTGGCGGTGTCGTTCCTGACCTTCCGCTTTCTCGGGATCTACTTCGCCATCGGCACGCTGGTTCTGGCCGAGGCGCTGCGCTTGTGGATGGTCAACTGGGAATTGCTCGGCGGCGCGCAGGGGATGCAGTTTCCGATCCATGCCTCGCTCAGCGTCTCGACTTTCTACTACATCATGCTGGCGCTGGCCGTCGGCGCCACCGCCGCCGTCATGCTGATCGTGCCGTCGCGGCTGGGCTTCGCGCTCCGCGCCATGCGCGACAACGAGGAAAGCGCGCAGAACCTGGGTGTGAACCTGTTCCGCACCAAACTCACCGCCTTCGTGATCTCGGCCTTCATTGCCGGACTGGTGGGGGCGGCGCACGCCAACCGGCTGGGCCATATCGAGCCCTACTCGATCTTCTCGGCCTCCTGGACGATCGGCATCGTCAATATCGTTATCATCGGCGGCATCGGCACCATCGTGGGACCGGTCGTGGGGGCCGTCTTCGTCGCCTTGATGAGCGAATACCTCGCCGACTACGCCAGCCTCCACCTGGTGATCGAGGGCCTGCTGCTGATCCTGATCATCCGCTTCATGCCCTATGGCATCTGGGGGTTCGTCCAGCGCCTGCCGCGATGGATCGCAGGCACGTCGGCCGGCCGCCGCGCGACCGATCCGGAGAAGGTCTGATGGGAAACATCCTCGAAGTCGACGGGCTGACCAAGCGGTTCGGCGCGTTGGTCGCGATCGACGATCTGTCGTTTTCGGTGGCCGAGGGCGAAGTGCTCGGCATCATGGGGCCGAACGGGGCCGGCAAGTCGACCCTGTTCAACCTGATCATGGGAAAACACGCGCCCACCAGCGGCGATATCCGGTTCGCGGGAAAATCCATCGCCGGGGCCAAGATCAGCGAGATCTGCCGGCTCGGGATCGGACGCACCTACCAGATCCCGCAGCCGTTCCGGCGGATGACTGTTCTGGAAAACCTGATGGTCGGCAAGCTCTACGGCCACGAGAGCCGTCATGTGCGTGCCGCGCGCGAGGCGGCGTCCGAGATCCTTGAGACCACGGGGCTGGCGGACAAGGCCGATAAGGAGGCCGGTGCGCTCGGCCTGCTCGACCTGAAGCGGCTGGAGCTCGCCCGCGCGCTGTCGACCAGTCCGCGGCTGTTGCTGCTCGACGAGATCGCCGGCGGGCTGGTCGAACAGGAGGTCGACGCGCTGGAAGCGATCATCGACGGGCTTCGCCAGCGCGGGCAGAGCATGATCGTGATCGAACATGTGCTGCGCACGCTGTTCGGCCATTCCGATCGGGTGCTGGTGCTGAACTTCGGTGCCCGCGTCACCGACGACGTACCGGAGGACATCGTCAAGCACCAAGAGGTGATCGACATCTACCTGGGCGGCACCGAGATCGCGCCGCCCGACCCGGACAAGGCAAGGCCCGCGCCGGAGGCGGGGGCAATGCCGGTTCTGGCCGCCCGTGGGATCGACGCCGGCTACGGGGCGTTCCAGGCGCTGTTCGACGTGTCGCTCGAGGTCTATCCCGGCGAGATCGTGGCGCTCATCGGGATGAACGGCGCGGGCAAGACCACGCTGACGCGGGCGATCACCAACCAGATCCCGCTGATGGCGGGCGAGGTCGACTGGAAGGGTGTATCGATCGCCCAGGTGCCGACCCACAAAGTGGTCGATCTGGGCATCGCGCAATGCCTCGAGGGCCGCAAGATCTTCGGCCAGATGACCGTTGAGGAAAACCTCGAAGTGGGGGCGCTGCCGCATCATGCGCGGCCGCACCGCGCCGAGATGTTGGAGGAGATCTATGCGCTGTTTCCCCGGCTCAGGGAGCGGCGCCACCAGTTGGGCGGCACCCTGTCCGGGGGCGAGCAGCAGATGCTGGCGATCGGCCGGGCGCTGATGGCAAAGCCCGAGCTGGTGATCTTCGACGAGGTCTCGCTCGGTCTCGCGCCCAGGATCATCGCGCAGATTTACGAGGCGATCCCACGCATCGCAGCGTCGGGGATCACCATCCTGCTGATCGAGCAGAGCGCGCAGCGCAGCCTGGCGGTCGCGGACCGGGCCTATATCCTGGAACGCGGCCGGATCGTGATGTCGGGCGACGCCGCCGAGATGCGCGCCGACAAGGCCGTGCAGGAGGCCTATTTCGGGGTTGACGCCAAGGCAGGCTGAGCGCGGAGCGGCGGGGGCGGGCGCAACGCGGGTCCAGACCCGGTGCTGCCGTGCGGCACCCCGGCCACGGCGCGGGCGGCGATCCGCCGGGGTGGCGGAGGCCGTACTGTGCGGTTCGGCCGTTTGTCCCAGCGACGGGGGCGACGCAACGGCGAAGCCTGCGCGCGGTATCGGAGAGGTCGCCGCGACTGCCCGCGCGGTGATCGCTCCAAGGCAAACGAAATTGCCTGATATGAGAATTTTGGATATGACTGCCGTTCCCGGAGCTCATAAGGACTGGGCCAGATGCACTCCCGACTGCTGACCTACTTCCTTGTCGTCTACACGTACAAAAGCGTAAGCGTGGCTTCCGAGAAGCTGAGGATCTCGCAGCCGGCGCTGACCAAGTCAATCCAGCAGCTCGAGGCCTCGATCGGGGTCAGGCTGTTCGACCGGGAGGCGCGCGGCGTCTCGGCGACGCCCTATGCCGACATCCTCGCGCGCCATGTGCGGCTGATGGACAGCGAGTACCGGCACGCGTTGGCCGAGATCGAGGTGGTTCGCGGCGGCGGCGGCGGCGTTGTCAGCATCGGGGCGGGGCCGGTCTGGTATTCCTGCCTGCTGCCGCCGGTAATCGCGCAGTTTACAGCCGAGAATCCGGATATCCGGGTGCGGGTCCAGAGCGGGGTCATCGACACGATGGTGCCCGGGCTGCGGTCGGGCCAGTTCGATTTCATCTGCACCAATCTCGATTTTCCGCCGCAATCGGACCTAGCGACGGAAAGCCTCATCGAGCTCAGCCATGTCGTCGTGGCAGGCGTCGAGCATCCGCTGCGGCGGCTCGACCGGGTCACCGCGCATGACATGAAAGGGTACGACTGGGTGGCCCTGATCGACGACCAGGTCGGGACCGGGCGCATCCTGAGCTACTACTCGGCCCATGGCGAACCGCCGCCCAAAATCGCGGTCGAAACCTCGTCGCCGACCCAGATGATGGAGCTTCTGTCCAATGCGCCGATGCTTGGACAGATTCCGCGGCGGATGATGTCGCTTGCTCAGCGTTTCGGCCTTGCGCCGCTGGACACGCAGGGGGCGTTCTGGCGTACCCCGTCGGGGATCTGCTATCGCCATTCCGAACACCGCTTGCCAGCGGTGAGCCGGTTCCTGAACGCCTTGCGAACGAGCCTTGCGGCCGGCGAAGGTTCCGCCTGAGGCCGCCCGAATCCCGCACCGGCCCCGGGGCCGGGGGTCGGGACTGGGTTGCCGTTTGTCACGCTCGCGCGACCCACATGAATTTTTCGAATGATTCTGGGAAAAGAATGCATTGGAGCGCACGGGTGCGGCACGCGAACATGGGTCGACGACGAGACCGGGCGCGGCGTCGCCGGCGCATTCGTTGACCGATTTGGATCCGGAAAGGACGGCTGATGATGGATTTGGCACCTCCGCGCACCACGAAGGCCATCATTGATGGCGCTTTGTGCGCGGCAGCGTCGGGCGAGACCAACGAGGTGCGCTCACCGATCGACGGGCTGGTCTTCGCCGAGCTCCCGCGCTGCGGCGCGGAGGATCTGGACCGCGCCGTGCGCGGCGCGCGCACGGCTTTCGAGGACCGCCGCTGGCAGGGGATGACCCCGAAGGCCCGCAAGAAAATCATGTCCGCCTGGGCCGAACTGGTCGAAGCCGAGTTCGATGAGCTCTGCGCGCTGCAGTCGCGCGACATGGGGATGCCGATCACCATGGCGCGGAACCTCGAGATGGCCAACGCGCTCGACGCGCTGCGCTGGTATGCCGAGGTCTGCGACAAGCTTTATGAAGAGATGGTTACGCTGGAAGACAACGTGACCGCGTTGATCCAGCGAACCCCGCTTGGGGTGGTGGGCGCAATCCTGCCGTGGAACGCGCCGGCGATGATCGGGGCCTGGAAGGTCGGCCCGGCGCTGGCCGCCGGCAATTGCGTCGTGTTGAAGCCGGCCGAAGAGGCGTCGATGGTCTGGCTGCGGTTGGGGGAGCTGGCGCTCCAAGCGGGGGTGCCGGCGGGGGTGCTGCAGGTCGTGCCGGGCCGTGGCTCGGTGATCGGGAGCGGCCTGTCGCGCCACATGGATGTAGATGCGCTGACCTTCACCGGCTCGGGTCCGGTCGGAAGGCAGATCATGGCGGCGGCGGCGGACAGCAATCTGAAGCGCGTCAGCCTGGAGCTCGGCGGCAAGAGCGCGAACATCGTCATGGCCGACGCTCCAGACCTGACCATGGCGGCGGACGTCCAGGTCGGGTTCATGTTCAGCAACCAGGGGCAGGTCTGCGAGGCGCCGTCACGGCTTCTGGTCCAGCGTGAGATCGCCGAGGATTTCCTGGCGGAGGTCGCGGCCCGGGCGGCGGCGCTCAGGATTGGCAACCCGCTGGACGAGCGCACCGACATGGGGCCGATCGTCAGCGCGGCGCAACGCGAGGCGGTGGTCGCACATATCGACCTGGCGGAAGCGGACGGCGGTGAGCTGATCCTGGACGGGCGCGCGATGCCTGTCCCCGCCGAAGGATACTATCTCGGCGCCTCGGTCATTCGCGTGGACGATCCGCATGTGCACATCGCCCAGGAAGAAGTGTTCGGTCCGGTGCTGACGGCGATCGCCTTCGATACGGTGGACGAGGCGATCTCGATAGCCAATGCCACGCGCTACGGTCTGGGCGCGGGGCTGTGGTCCGACAGCATGGACACGATCATGTATGCGACCCGGCGTCTGGTGGCGGGGAACATCAACGTCAACGGCGGCAGCGGTCCGGCCGTGGAGCTTCCTTTCGGGGGGTTCAAGGAATCAGGTTTCGGGCGCGATCGCTCGCTGCATGCGGTGGACAAGTTCAGCGACACCAAGAACATCATCCTGCGCAGCAAGCGGTGAGCAAAGCAATGGGCGCCTCGCCGTTTGGACCTCGCGTCCGCGCTTGTTTAGATTTGAGGCACCATCCCCGCGATTTTGGCTTGCTCAGAGCCTGAACAGCTTCCCTCGAGTTATACGCCCTTACTTGTCGAGAACCTTGCTCAATGCTCGAATAGTGGAAATGAACCAAACTCGAGTATTGCCCAGGTACCAACAGGAATAAAGGCGTGTCACAACACGTACGGCTACCAGAAGGCAACGAAGAGCGCTCGTGCCAAGTGCTGAAGTGGAAGGCTGGCTCGTCCAGTGGGTTGGCGGAACAGGCCCCAGCGCCACGCAATCTGGACGACCCGAAATATGACCTGTGGTTGGGGGCGCCAATTCATTTCGGCCGAGTAATTCGTTCTGTCTGGCGATACTCGGCATGAATTCTAAACTAGTTGTGCGACCGAACTCACGCGAAGGGCCAGATTCCTGGCGCTATACGTGGCGGTCGCTCGCCCGCTTGGCGCCCGCCAATCCGTCCGCGTCCGGCGCGGTGACCTAGGCCTTCGACCCGTTCTCGTGGGCCCAAAGTCTTGCAGTGCCGGATCGCAGGACACTATGGTCCTCGGTCGGGGTAATGGTCACGCAGGTCCGGTGTGAAAAGTGGTTGCAGAGCTGTTACAGATACTGCGACCGGTGTTCGGTCGAAAGCTGCGCCACTGATCTCGGTAAGTCGTCTCCGACCGTGCGTGTTCCGTTTGATCACGCTCTATTTGGTAGTTCGCTCAAGTTTGGCTCGATCAGTTTTCTATGCGAAATTAACGGGAGCGTCCGTTAACGAGGTGCAAAATTCCGGCGTAGTTTGGGCGCCTGCAAATCCCGCCGGAAACCGGTGCTGCATATGGTTCAGCCAGCAGCGCACGTTCGACCCCAGGCCGATCCCCTCGGTCCGGTTCGCTAGCGTCCAAATAAGGAGATCATCTGACTGTTTATCAGAGGGTCGGGAGTTCGAGTCTCTCTAGCTGCACAATTGGCTTGTTGACCGTGCACGTTCCTCCCGCAGGCGACCCTGGCCTCGCCTAATCCCAATCCACTTTCGGCGAGAACACGTAGCCCGCGCCGTAGACGGTTCGGATTATTCGCGGTTTCTTCGGGTCGTCGTTCAGTTTGCGCCGCAGTCGCGAGACGCGGATATCGACGGATCGGTCGAATGGCTCGAGATCATCGGGAGATTCCATGTCGAGCAGGAAAGACCGGGTCAGCACCCGGCCGGCCGAGTCGACGAACACCTTGAGCAGCGCGTTTTCGGAGGCGCTGAGCTCAAGCGTGCGGCCTTCCGGGTCGGTCAGGGTACAGGCCATGAAATCGGCGCTCCAGCCCTTGAACCGCGCGAAGGTGCGCCCCGACGCGGCCTTCGCCGCGGCCGTTCCCTGCGAGCGCCGCAGAACCGACCGGACCCGCGCGATCATCTCGCGCGGTTCGACGGGTTTCACGATGTAGTCGTCGGCGCCCACCTCCAGCCCGACCACGCGATCGCTGAGTTCGCCGCGGCCGGAAACGATGATCGACGGAATCCCCATGTCGCGAAGGAGGTTGCTGACGACGATCAGCCCGTCGCCATCGGGCAGCCCGAGGTCGATCAGGCAGATCGACGGCCGCTGGGTTCCGAGACGCCGCACCAGATCGGCGCGGCGCGAGAACCGCTCGACCCGGAAGCCGTGGTTTTCCAGCGCCCGTCGCAGGACGATCGCGACATCGTTGTCGTCTTCGAGCAGAAAGACCGGCGCTGTCATTACGCCTCCGCATGTCCGCGGCGGAGCGTCTGGGCCGCGATGGCATCGGCAAGCTCGACCGTCTCGAACGGCTTGCGCAACAGGAAGAAATCGTCCTCCGCCGAGGTGCTTTCGAGAATGCCGCTGTGGCCGGTCATCAGCAGGACATGGATTTCGGGCCGCTCCATCCGGACCCTGTGCGCGAGGTCGATCCCCGAAAGCGCGCCGGGCATGGCGACGTCGCTGATCAGCATGTCGATGTTCTCGAGCGAGTCGATCAGCTCCAGCGCCTCGTCGGCTGTCTCGGCCTCGACGATCCTGTGGCCGAGCTCCACGAGCTGCCGGCGGACGACATTGCGAACCTCTTCCGAATCCTCCACCAGCAGCACCAGCCCGCGGATGTCGCCCTGCGTGGACGACGGCGGTTCGGGGGTATCGACCCAATGAAATGACGCAGTCTCTTCGGCCACCGGCAGGAGGAGGTGAAAGACGGTGCCCTTGCCGGGTGAGCTTTCGACCCGGATCGAGCCGTTCGACTGCCGCGCGAAACCGTAGACCATCGAGAGGCCGAGACCGGAGCCGCCGCCATCGGATTTGGTCGAGAAGAACGGCTCGAAGATCTTGGTCGAAATCTCCTCGGGCATGCCGGGGCCATTGTCGCAGACGGAGATCTCGACGTAATTGCCGCTCTTGATCCGCAGGGTCTGGCCCAGCTCGGGGTTGACCTGCCGGATCGAGGTCGAGAACTCGATCCGACCACCGCCCTTCAATGCGTCGCGCGCGTTGATGGCAAGGTTGAGCAGGGCCATTTCGAGCTGCGCGCCGTCGACGAAGGCGGGATGGGTGCGACCGCGGAAATGCGAATGCAGCTCGATATTGTCGGGCAGGCTCGGCCTGAGAAGCTTGATGAGATCGCCGATCGTGTCGCCCAGATCCACCGCGGTGGGCTTCAGCGGTTGCCGGCGCGCTACGGCCAGGAGCCGACGGGTGAGATCCGCGCCGCGCCGCGCCGCCTTGAGCGCCGGTTCGACAAGCTCGCGGCGCAGCTCGGATTCGGCGAGCCGCTCGGTCAGCGGCGACAGGTTTCCGATGATGACGGTCAGAAGATTGTTGAAATCATGCGCGATGCCGCTCGACATCTGCCCGACCGCATCCATCTTCTGAGCCTGCAGCATCGCCGCCGTGGCCTGTTTCTGGCGGGTCACATCCACCGAAACCAGATAGAACCCGATGACCTCGCCGCGCGACGGTTGTTCGGGGCGCAGAAAGGTCCGGATCTCGCGCACCTGACCGCTCGGCAGCGTCAGCGTCATGTCGAAATCGACCCGCCCGCCGCGCCGCGTCTGCTCGAAGAACGGGGCAGAGAAATCGAGCGTCGCCTTGGCCAGCACGTCGCGGCAGAAGCAGCCGATGAGCTCGTCCGGGGTCTTGCCATAGGCGCGCGCAAAACGGTCGTTGGCGTAGCGGATGCAGAGATCCTTGTCGACATGGGCGATCCCGGCCGGAACCTCGTTGGCGATCAGCCTCAGCCGCTCCTCGCTCAATCGCAGCGCCTCGGCGCGTTCGGCGATCAGCTCTTCCTGCAGGATCTGCTGGTTTCGGCGCTGGGTGACATCGGTATAGATGGTCACGAAGCCGCCGCCCGTGATCGGGCTGCCCTTGACCCGGATCACCCGGCCATCGGGGCGGACCCGCTCGAAATCGTGCGGCTCGAAGTCCTTCGCCTGCTCGACCCGCCGGCTCACCGCCGCGTCGATATCGTCTTCGCCGTATTCGCCGCGCTCGGCGTTGTAGCGGATGAAGTCTTCGAACGCGGCGCCCTGATGCGCCAGACCATCGGGGAATTCGAGGAGTTCGAGGAATCTCTTGTTCCAGGCGACCATGCGCAGATCACTATCGAAGACGGTCAATCCCTGGTCTATCTGGTCGAGCCCGGCGGCAAGCAGGACTTGCGGCGCAGGGGTCTCTACGGTTGCATGTGCCACGGCAGTCATCCCTGTTGACCGCGCTATGATACATGCCTGCTCCCGGGCCGGCCAAGGGGGCGATACAATTGCCTACAATTCGCCAAAACTTCCGAAACACGGCTCCCCCATAACCCTCTTTGGAGGACAAGGGAGGAGACAAGATGCCCGAGGGAGCATCGCAAAGTATCTATGACTTTGCGCTCGATAAGACTGCGGCCAACTACGCGGCTTTGACGCCGCTCAGCTTCATGGCCCGCACCGCCGCGATCTATCCCGACGAGCTTGCGGTCTCATACGGGACAGTCCGGCGCAACTGGGGCGAAACCTACGAGCGCTGCTGTCGGCTCGCCGGGGCGCTCGCCGCCCGGGGCATCGGGCGCGGGGATACCGTGTCGGTCGTCGCGGCCAACCTGCCGGAGATGTTCGAGGTACATTTTGCCGTGCCGATGACCGGCGCGGTGCTGAACACCGTGAACACGCGGCTCGACGCCGAAGCGATCGCCTTCATCCTCAACCATGCCGAAGCCAAGGTCGTCCTCGTCGACCCGGAATTCTCCGAAGTCGTCGACAAGGCGGTGAAGATCGCCGGCAAGGAACGCCTGGTCGTCGATATCCTCGATCCGTCCTACGAGGGCGGCAAACGGGTCGGCGCCTGCAGCTACGACGATCTGCTCGCCGAGGGCGACCCGGCCTACGACTGGCAGCCGCCCGGCGACGAGTGGGACGCGATCAGCCTCAACTACACCTCCGGCACCACGGGCGATCCCAAGGGCGTGGTCTACCATCATCGCGGTGCGGCGCTGAACGCGTTGTCGAACATCGTCACCTGGGGCATGGCGCAGCACTCGCGCTATCTCTGGACCCTGCCGATGTT
>JAGRMO010000182.1 GCA_020441205.1 Maritimibacter sp. | reverse complement strand
GTGATCTTGTCGCAGTTGGAGATACAGACCATCGCGTCGGCGGCATGGCCGTTGACCATGTATTCGACCGAATCCGCGATCACCTCGCGCGACGGCAGCGAATAGAGCATCCCGTCGTGCCCCATCGCGATGCCGTCGTCGATGGCGATGGTGTTGAACTCCTTCGCCACGCCGCCCGCCGCCTCGATCTCGCGCGCGACCAGCTGGCCGAGGTTCTGCAGATGCACATGGCCCGGCACGAACTGGGTGAAGGAATTGACCACCGCGATGATCGGCTTGCCGAAATCCTCGTCGGTCATCCCGGTGGCGCGCCACAGGCCCCGGGCGCCGGCCATGTTGCGGCCATGGGTGGAGGTGCGGGAACGGTAATGCGGCATGTCTCTCTCCTCGGGATCGGTGGCGCGTGTATAAGGCTTCGGCGCCCGGGGGGCCAGACGGTTCGCCGGCCGATCGCGTGTGTCGGCCGGGCACATGCGGCTACGGCGGGTCCGGGAGGGGTCGGCGCCGCCGGGCGCCGAAGACGAGGGTGCGCGCCCGCGTTCGTCGCCCCTTCTCCGCGTCCGCCGCTCAGGTCGGCCGGACGGAGCCGAGCACCGCGACGGCTTCCCAGGGTGCGAGCTCGATCCGGCCCTCGAGACCGTCGCGAGGCCCGGCGGTGGCGGCGATGCAGCGACCGGCAACCGTGCCCTCCGGCGGCAGATCGAACCCAACCGGCGCGCTGGTGAGATTGGCCACCATGGTCAGCCGCTCGCCCGCCAGTTCCCGCGCGTAGGCCCAGACCGCGGGGTGATCTTCGGCCAGCGGCACGAACCGGCCCTGGGATATGATGTCCAGTCTGTTTCTGAGCGAAATCAGCGACTTGTAATGGGCGAAGACGCCCTCGGGATCGGACCGGTCGGCCGCGACGTTGATCGCGCGATAATTCGGGTTGATCGGCAGCCAGGGCGTGCCGACGGTGAACCCCGCCCCTTCCCCCGCCTCCCATTGCATCGGCGTGCGCGCGTTGTCGCGCCCATTCGCGTTCGCGCCGGCCAGGAACTCGTCCTCGCTCAACCCGCGGCCGGTCTGGACCGGATAGTTGTTGCGAATCTCCACATCGTCGAACTCCTCGACCCGTGAAAACGCCATGTTGGTCATGCCGATCTCTTCGCCCTGGTAGACATAGGGCGTACCCTTCATCAGATGCAGCACCGTCGCCAGCGCCTTGGCCGAGCGCACCCGCCATTCGGCAGAATCGTCGCCGTATTTCGACACCGCGCGCGGCAGATCGTGGTTCGACCAGAACAGGCTGTTCCAGCCGTCGTCGGCCAGCGCCGCCTGCCAGGCATTGAACACGCGTTTCAGCGCCACCAGATCGCGCGGCCGCGCCCGCCACTTGCCGAACTCGGCATCCCAGCCCTCGACCACGTGCGAGAACTGGAACACCATCGACAGCTCGCCCCGGTCGCGCCCGGTGTAGAGCAGCGCATTGTCGGGCCGCGCCGACCACGCTTCGCCCACCGTCACCACGTCACGGCCGCGAAGCGTCTCGCGGTGCATCTCGCGGATGTACTCGTGCAGCCTTGGCCCGTCTGCGATGATACCCGCGTCGATGTCCTTGCCGATCAGGTCGATCACATCCATCCGGAACCCGGCGGTGCCGCGGTCGAACCAGCGGTTCATCATCGCCCAGATCTCGGCCCTGAGCGCGGGGTTTTCCCAGTTGAGATCGGGCTGCTTGCGGTCGAACAGGTGCAGGTAATACTGGCCGGTCACCGGATCGAGCGTCCAGGCCGGACCGCCGAAAAGGCTCTGCGTCTCGTCGGGCGGCCCGCCGTCGCTGTCGGGGTCGCGCCAGACGTAATAGTCGCGTTTCGCGTCCACGAGCGAGCCCCGCGCCGATTTGAACCAGGCATGTTCGTCCGAGGTGTGGTTGACCACGAGGTCCATCACGATGCCGATGCCGCGCGCCTTCGCCTCGGCGATGAGCCGCTCCATGTCGGCCATCGTGCCGAATTCGGGCGCGATCGCCTCGTAATCCGAGATGTCATAGCCGTTGTCGGCCATCGGGCTCGCATAGACCGGCGAGAGCCAGATGAAGCCGATGCCAAGATCGGCGAGATGGTCGAGCTTCGAGATCAGCCCGGGAATGTCGCCCACCCCGTCGCCATTCGCATCGCAGAACGAACGCGGATAGACCTGGTAGCCGGTGGCGCGCTGCCACCATGTCGTTGCGCTCATCTTTGTCTCCCCGTCGCCCGCACGATCCTGTGTTAGCGCGAACCGAAACCGCATGATAGCCTCGCGGCAGGACATGAGGGAGACACCGGATGGGCGACAGGATCACGCTGCTCGTGGGCACCACCAAGGGGCTGTTTCGCATCACCTCGGACGACCGCGAGACCTGGACGGTCGCAGGGCCCGACTGCGACGGTTGGCCGATCAACCATGCCACCGGCGATCCCGCTTCCGGCAGGCTCTGGGCCGCCGGCGGCGGCGCCTGGCACGGCGCCGGCGTCTGGCGTTCGGCCGATGGCGGCGCGAGCTGGACGCTGACCAAACTCGCCGATGGCGACATGGACGCCTGGCTGCGCAACGACCCCGATTTCGCCCAGATGGTCGGATGGACCCCGACCGACCCGGCGCCGTTCTCGGGCGAGGTCGGCGCCGTCTGGTCGCTGAGCCACGCCCATGGCGTGCTGCGGGTCGGCACCAAGCCCGCCCAGCTGTTCGAAAGCCGCGACGGCGGCGAGACCTTCGCGATGAACGACGCTTTCGCCGAGTTCCCCGGCCGCGACAGCTGGCAGGCGGGCGCGGCGGGGCTGACGCTGCACACGATCGTGCCCGACCCGGGCGACGCGGCCAAGCTCTGGCTCGGCGTTTCGGCCGCCGGCGTCTTCGCCACCGAGGACGGCGGCGCGAGCTGGGAGCGACGCAACCGGCGCTCGAACGCCGAGACAGCGGCGGCCCATGTCCATGCCGACGGCACGGTGCACGAGGCAACGGACGAGGTCGGCCATTGCGTCCACAACATCGCCCGCGCGCCCGGCGGCGCCGATCTGCTCTACCAGCAGAACCACCAGGGCGTCTGGCGGTCGCGCGACGGCGGGCGCAGCTGGGACGAGATCACCGAGGGCCTGCCGTCGACCTTCGGCTTCCCCATCGCCGTCCACCCGCGCGACCCGGCGACGGTCTGGACCCTGCCCTTGAACGGCGACATGGCCGGCCGCTTCCCGCCCGACGCCTCGGCCGCGGTGTGGAAATCGACCGACGGCGGCGACAGCTGGACGAAGAAACAGGCCGGACTGCCGGTGAAGGATTGCTTCTTCACCGTGCTGCGCCAGGCGATGGCAACCGATGCGCAGGCCCCCGCTGGGGTCTATTTCGGCACCAACTCCGGCTCGGTCTTCGCCAGCACCGACGAGGGCGAAAGCTGGGTGGAAGTGGCCCGCCACCTGCCGACGGTGCTCTGCGTCGAGGCCGTGGAGGGGGTGTAGCACGGGGCATCCGGGCGGGCCGGACGGCGTTTCGAAACGCCTTCCCGCGTGGTTAGGAGGCCACTTTCACCGGTGCGCGCCTGCACAATCTGCTAATCCTTTTTGACCACTTGCCAGTTCCCTTCTGGCGCACAGACGGCAACATCCGGAGTCTTGCTGGAAATCTCACGCACAGCGCCAACCGAGTAGTACTCGCCGCCAAAGAAACACCCGATCGGGGTTTCGTCCGTCGCTTCCCAAGTGAACACATCAGTGCAGACTTTATACTGGTTCGCGAAACGAACCACCGAACCGGGTGAGAATTTCATGTCTCCAAGGAGACAGCTCTGTTGCTCGGCCATTAACCCTTCGGTTTGCCCGACTGCTCCTACCGGATGGGCCACAAGAGAACACAGGATGAGTGTCACGCGAGTTGTCAGAGACTTAGTCATCTGCTGGCCCTTTCTTAGCGTCGCGCACCCAAACCCTAAAGCCACTTGCGCCATCTGAAGAACAGATAGGTCGCCGCCGCCGAGACCACCATGAGGCCGAGCGCGGCGGGGTAGCCCCAGGGGCTGGCGAGCTCGGGCATCACCCGGAAGTTCATTCCGTAGATCGACGCCACCAGCGTGGGCGGCATGAACAGCACGGCCACGATCGAGAAGATCCGCACCGTCGCGTTCTGGTCGAGCGAGATCATCCCGAGCGTCGCGTCGTCGACCAGGCTGATCCGCGAATAGACGAAGTCGGCATGCACCCCGAGCGCCGCGATGTCGCGTTGCAGGGCCGCGATCGCCTCGCAGAGCGCCTTCGATCCCGGCCGCGCCTTCACCGTCTGATCGTAGAACGACAGCGCCCGCTCCATCGTCAAAAGGCCGAGCCGCACCCGGCCCACCCGGTCGCCGACCTGTCCGATGGTCTTGAGAGCGCCGCGCAGCGCCTGCGCCTCCTGCCCGGACTCGTCGGAGAACACCTGCTCCGACAGCGCGTCGAGCGCCCGACCGATCTCTTCGAGGATATCGGCGAACCGCGCGATGATCTCGTCGGCGAGGCCGAGAAAGGTTCCGCCCGCGTCCGACCGGTCGAGCGGCCCGCGCCCGGCGCGTTCCGGGAAGGTCTCGAACGGACGCGGCACGTGGTGGCGCACGGTGATGAGCCGCTTGTCGCAGACGATGAAGGTGATCGGCGCCAGCACCCGCGCGCCATCGGGCGCGAGCCCGGGCAGCACCACGGTCATGTAGTCGATCCCGTCCTCGCGGTAGAGCCGCGACGAGATCTCGATCTCTTCCATCTCCTCGAGCGTCGGAACCGCGACGCCAAGCGCCTCGACCCGGGCGATCTGTTCGGCCTGCGGTCGGTAGAGGTCGATCCAGACCGTCTCCTTCAGGTCCGCCTCGGGGACGAGGCGGGCGAGGCGGCCGGACTGGGAACGGTAGGCATAGAGCATGGCGCGAGCCTAGATCGGGACCGGGGCGAGCGCCAGAAGCCGAATGCGCACAGGGCGCGCGCCAGCGGCAGAACGGCGTGCGGTCAGGCGACCGCGCGAACCGGATCGGCGGGCACACCGGCGCGGGCACCATGGAGCGCGGCAACTTCCCAGCCGGCGAGGCACGGGCGCGCCGCCCGGGCATGGCCCGCCAGCAGCCCGGGACGGGCCATCGGCTCCGGCGGTAACGCCGCCCCGAACAGGTCCAGCGCCGCCCCGTCGAGCACCAGCGTCTCGACCCAGAGACCGTTCGCATTCACCAGCGCGGGAGCGGGCAGAAGCACATAGGTGTAGCGCGGGGCGCGGGCCGCCGCGTTCCGCGTGGCCCGCGCCGCGCCCGGGAGGTCGGCGACCGTCGCCAGAGCCTCGCCGATGCCACAGTGAAGCTCGACCCGCCAGCCGCCGAGCAACACCCGACTGGCCGGCGCAAGCGGGGTCGGGCGCGAGGGCACGCCAGGCCCAAGTGCCGAAGGCGCGACCTCGACCGGCGCGAGCCCCGGAGCGCGCCCGGACGGCGCCTGACCAAATGTCCGCCGCCCGAGCCACAGAACCGGCGCCGGCGGCCCGTCGCGGGTGACCAGGAGATCGCCCGTCGCGAGCCGCTCGACCGGCACCTCCCCGGCCGCCGTCAGCAGCCGCACGCCGGGCCCGAAGCCCGCGACCAGGGCGAACCGCTCGGGCACCCCTGCCCCCGGTATGTCCGGCATCGCGTCCAACATGGCAGCCCTCCAATTGCTGCCCGCGAGCCTGCCAGATCGCGGCGAAGCCCGGGTTAAGTCAAACATGCGAAATACAGCGAATTTTACCGGCCCGCGCCCCGCCCCGCGCTTGCCAAGCGGCACCGATTACCCGATACCGGCCGCATGGCCAGGCAGATGAGCTATCACGAAATCCGCGAGGTGTTCCGGCGCTTTCACACGAGCGAGCCGGAGCCGAAAGGCGAACTCGAACACGTCAACGCCTATACGCTGGTGGTGGCGGTGGCGCTGTCGGCGCAGGCCACCGACGCCGGTGTCAACAAGGCGACCCGCAAGCTCTTCGCCGTCGCCGATACGCCCGAGAAGATGCTCGCATTGGGCGAAGAGGGCCTCGTCGAGCACATCAAGACCATCGGCCTCTTTCGCCAGAAGGCGAAGAACGTGATGAAGCTGAGCCAAATCCTCGTCGACGAGTACGATGGCGAGGTGCCCAATTCGCGCGCCGCCCTCCAGAGCCTGCCCGGGGTGGGCCGCAAGACCGCGAATGTCGTGCTCAACATGTGGTGGCGCTACCCCTCGCAGGCGGTCGACACCCATATCTTCCGCGTCGGCAACCGCACCGGCATCGCCCCCGGCAAGGACGTGGTCGCCGTCGAACGCGCCATCGAGGACAATGTGCCCGTCGATTACGCGCTGCACGCCCACCACTGGCTGATCCTGCACGGCCGCTACATCTGCGTCGCGCGCAAACCCAAATGCCCCGCCTGCATCATCAACGATCTGTGCCCGTTCGAGGAGAAGACCCAATGAGCAAACGCTACCAGCTGGTCGGCATCGGCAATGCGATGGTCGACGTGCTCGCCCATGCCGACGACGCCTTCCTGGCCGACAACGGCGTCGAGAAGGGCATCATGCAGCTCATCGACCGGGAACGCGGCGTCGAGCTCTACGGCAAGGTCGGCCCGGCGACGGAAATCTCCGGCGGTTCGGCCGCCAACACCATCGCGGGCTTTGCCCATCTCGGCGGCCGGGCTGCCTATGTCGGCAAGGTCAAGGACGACCAGCTCGGCGCGATCTTCGCCCACGATCTGCGCGCCCAGGGCGTGACCTACGAGGTGCCGCTGGCCCCGGCCGGCCACAAGCAGGAGACCGGGCGCTGCATCGTGCTGGTCACCCCGGACGGCGAGCGCAGCATGAACACCTATCTCGGCGTCACCGAACATCTCGCCCCCTCGGATATCGACGAGGCGATGATGGAAAACGCCGAATGGATCTTTCTCGAAGGCTACCGTTTCGACGGGCCCGAGAGCCACGAGGCCTTCGCCAAGGCCATCGCCGCGGTGAAGCGCGGCGGCGGCCGGGTGGCGCTGACCCTGTCCGACCCGTTCTGCATCGAACGCCACCGCGACGCCTTCGCGGCGATGCTGAAGGCCGATGTCGACCTGCTCTTCGCCAACCAGTCTGAGCTCTTGTCGATGTACGACACCGACGACCTCGACACCGCGCTGGCCGCCGCTTCGGCCGAGGTCGAAACGGTGGTCTGCACCGCGCATGAACACGGCGCCCATGTCGTGCGCGGGCCGATGCGCTTTCACTGCCCGGCGGTGCCCACCAAGGTGGTCGACGCCACCGGCGCGGGCGATCTCTTTGCCGGCGCCTTCCTCTGGGGTCTGGTCGAGGATTTCGACCTCGAAACCTGCGGCATGATGGGCAACATCGCCGCCTCGGAAGTCATCAGCCATATCGGCGCCCGGCCCGAGACCGATCTGAAGGCGCGATTCCGGGACTTCGGCCTCAAGGTCTGAGCCGCGCGCGGACAATCCGGCACTGCCGGCTGGTTACGGCTGATTTCACAAGGAAACACTCTGTTTCCCGCCGAAAACTAGGCCAGAACCGCGGCTGCGCCCCCCGGCGCGCGCCCGGATTCTTGCCCGACCCTACTGCCGCACCTGCGACCCGCCATGCGCGCGGTGGCGCGACGGCGCGAAGGACACGGCCGCCGCGGTGCACTGGCTGCAATCCCAGGTCAGCTCCTCGCCCGCGCGGATCTTGCGCGTGGCGATCCCGCGGTTCGGGTTCGACATGTCGAGATTGGGGTTGGCCGCGTGGTTGAGGAACCGCCCCTCGTCGCAATCGAGCACGATCATGTCAGGGTCGGTCGGGTGGGCGAAGGCGTAACGCTCGAGCAGCTCACGGAAATGCGCCGGCACATGCACGAGGTCGTCCTTGAAATAGACGCTGTCGTAGCGAGCGTCGAACAGCCAGACCACGGCGCCCTTCGCGATATCGGCATGGGCATAGACCCCGAGACCTTCGTTGGCCGACGGGGCGAGGTAGCAGCGCACCATCATCATGCGCGGTCATCCTTCTGGGCCGGTCCGCCCTGCCCGGATACGACCAGCGGGAATCCCCGGCGCCGGGCGGCGGCGCAAGCGCAGCTAGAGCCCGGTTCAAGGCGTTTCGCAATCGGATTTGTGCTTGAAACAGAAACGTGATCGCAAAGGCGCGCGGGGCGGGACCGGGGCGGAGCCGCCGGCCCGCTACCTGAGCGGCCGCCCGGCCTGCTGGGCGTAATAGGCGGCGAGGCTCTTGTCGCGCTCGGGCCGGAACGTCGCGCCGGCCTCCGCCGAGGAGATCCGGTCGACCCGGAAGCTGCGGAAATCCCCGCGAAGCTCGCACCAGGCGGCGAGTGTCCAGCTTCGCCCCCAGAAATGCAGCGCGAGCGGACGCACGACCCGCCGGGTCCCGGCCCCGGTCTCGTCGGCATAGCCGAGCGTGAGCGTGGTGCGGGCGTTGCAGGCGCCTTCGAGCCAGTCGAGCATGGCCCGGTCGACAGGATCGGGCGCGGTGAGGGTCAGCGCATGGATCGGTACGCTGTCGGCGCTGTCGCGCAGCGCCACCGGCAGGACCGAAGCGATCTTGACCAGCGCCTCCTCGGCGGCGCGGGCAAGCTCGACCCCGCCCCAGGTCTTGACCATCCGCGCCCCCGCGACGAGGGCCGCGACCTCGGCCCTGGTGAACATGAGCGGCGGCACCTCGTAGCCCGCCCGCATCACGTAACCGACGCCCGCCTCGCCCTCGACCGGCACGCCGGAGCCGATCAGATCGGCCACGTCGCGGTAGATCGTCCGCTCGCTGACTTCGAGCCGCTCGGCCAGGTCGCGCGCGGTAGTGAGCCGACCGCCCCTGAGATACTGGACGATCTGAAACAGGCGGTCGGCGCGGCGCATGGGCGATCCTCAGGCGGCTTTCGGTTCGAACAGCCCCAGCCTATTGCCGTCGGGATCGGCGGCATAGACGAAACGCCCGGGCGGAATCTCGACCGGCGCCCCCTCGACGGTGCCGCCCGCTTTCGTGAGCCGCGCGGACGCCGCCTCGAGGTCGGTCACCGCGAAATGGGCCAGCGTCGCAGCCCCCGGGGTGCCTTCGAACAGCGAGCAGCCGACGCCATCGACGAAGTCGCCGACATTGGCGGTCGGCATCGGTCCGGAGGTGTCGACGCTGGTCTTCGTGCCGAGTACGGCGTCGTAGAAGGCTGCCGCCTTGGCCACGTCGCGCACGGGAAGTTCGGTCCAGACAACAAGCATTTGGTTCATCGGTTGGTCTCCTTTCGAGTTGCGAATGAGACCTTGTCGCACAGCCCTCCTGACAGGGTTCTGTCAGGAGGATTCTGGCGCAGGCCATCCACTCGGCCGGCCCCTGCCCCCTGCGCTCATCGCTGGCAGGTTTCCAGAACGGCGGATATCGCCACGGCCCCGCCGAAGAACAGGATGAAACGGCTGGGATATTTCAGGTTCACCTCGAACCCGAGCGGATCTTCGAAGCTGACCCACCTTCGAAATGCCTTGCGGTATTCCGGGTTTCGGAAGAGCCGAATTTCGTTCCCGATCACGACGACCGCCAATGCGCCGAACAGGACGTTTACGTTGAGCCAAGCGCACATGCCTCACCCTGCCCCCGCCATCCACCCGAGCCCGTCCGCCGTCCGCTTCACCGGATTGTACTCGCCCGAGACCCAACCTTCGTAGCCCTCGGCGTCCAGCCGGGCGAAGAAGGCGGGGTAATCGACCTCGCCCTTCACCGGCTCGCCGCGCCCCGGCATGCCGCCCACCTGGATGTGCCGCGCCCGGTGGCCGTGTTTCTCCCAAACCCCGATCCCGTCATGGGTGATCATCTGGGCGTGGTACATGTCGAACTGCAGCCCGAGATTGGGCGCGCCGACCGCATCGAGGATCTCGGCCGCCTGGTCGAAATCGTTCAGGAAATAGCCCGGCATGTCGACCGGGTTGATCGGCTCGATGGTGAGGCTGGCCGAGGGCGCCTCGTCGGCCGCCCATTTGAGGTTGTCGATGAACGTCTTCTTCGCCACCAGCCCCTCGGCCTTGCCCGCCATCAAATGCAGTTGATCGGCCCCGAGCGCCTCGGCGAAGCGGCGCGCCCGGCGAAAATCGTGGCGGAACCGCTCCGACAGCCCAGGCACGGCGGCGAAGCCGCGCGCGCCCCCCGCACAGTTCGGCGGCGGGCAGTTGATGAGCACCATGCTGAGATCGAACGCCCGGAGCCGCCGCGTGATCTCCGCCGCCGCGTCGTCATAGGGAAACAGCACCTCGACGGCCCGGAACCCGGCCTCCGCCGCCGCCTCGAACCGGTCGAGGAACGGGTATTCGCGAAACAGGAAGGTGAGATTGGCGGCGAACTTGGGCATGGCGCTCCTTTCGCGGCGAATCTAGCCAGCTTGCCTCGCCTGGCGCAACGGGGAAGCACGCGCGATGGTTGATGCAATCTGATCGGCCGGGGGCCCCACCGCCGCGCAGCCGGCGCGTGCCGTACCGGGGGCCAGCCCCCGGACCCCTGAGGCCTTTCGGGCAGGACAAAGCGGCGAACAAACGCGCGGCCCGCGAGACGCATCCGGCCGAAGCCGGGGCCGGAAATGCGGTCAGCCGGGCAGCTCGGCCGATCTGATGACGGGAAAGAACTGCCCGCCGGACCAGAGACCGAACCAGCCCTCGCCGCCACGCTCCTCGTTTTCACCGATCTCGACCAGCCGGAAGAAGCTCTTGCGGTCGATTAGCGCCTCGAGCCCGGCACGGATCTCGACATAGGGGCTCGGCGCGCCCGTCTCGGGATCGCGCGCAACCCGGATCGGGTGGTCGGGGCCGGCGGTCGCGCGGTCGCCGAGGTTGGTCTCGAACATGATCCGCTGGTCGATCCCCGCCCC
>JAGRMO010000181.1 GCA_020441205.1 Maritimibacter sp. | reverse complement strand
CGCCCCCCCCGCCCCGCCCCCGCGCCGAGGGCCCCCCGCGGGCCCCGCGGGCCCCCCCCCCCCCCCCCGCCCGGGGGGGGGGCGTGTGCGGCGGGCCGGCCGCCACCCCCCCCCCCCCCCCGCCCCCCCCCCCCGGCCGCCGGCCCCTGATGGCCGGGAGGCCGCGGCCGGGCGCCGCGCGGCCGCGCCCGCGCCCGCCCGCGCCGACGGCGACAAGGCCGCCGCCGCTATCGCTGCCGCCTCGGTGCTGGCGATCGTGACCGCCGGCATAATCGCCGCCCAGCGCAACCAGCCCGCGCCGGGGTACACCTACCGCGATCAGCCCTATGTCGACCGTTCGAAGCTCCTGCCCGCAGGGTGCCGCTTCCAGCTCACCCAGGGCCGCGACCGCGGCACCTGGTACGGCAGCAACTGCCTGCGCCAGAGCTTCCCCTGGGCCGGCCGCCTGCCGAGCCGTTGCGAAGCCCTGGTCGACACCCGCCGGCGCCAGCGCGACGAGCGCGCCTACAGCGCCCAATGCCTCGCGGGCTACGGCTATCAGGCAGGTTACGTCCGGTCCGGGTCGGGGTGGTAGTTGCGTAGCGAGTGACACGTTAGCGAGCAGGTACGCGGGGGGTTCGTCGCAGGTTTCAACCCCCGTGTACTTCCGGGGTGGGGGGCAACGCCGCCCACCCCTTTTTCCTGCCCGCAGCCCGTTTCCCCTTGCCAGCCGGGCACCGATGCGCGACCTCGGAGCGCATGTCGCGCACCGCCCCCGATTTCTCGCACGAAACCGCCGCCCTCGCCCGCGGTTTCGCCCGCGTCGCCGGCGTCGACGAGGTCGGCCGCGGCCCGCTTGCGGGGCCCGTCACCGCCGCCGCCGTGGTGCTCGACCCCACCCGCATCCCCGCAGGGCTGGACGATTCCAAGAAACTGTCCGCGAAGACCCGCGAGGCGCTCTACGAGGCGATCCTTGCGAGCGCCGCGGTCGGTATCGCCCATGCCAGCGTCGACGAGATCGACACCCACAACATCCTGCGCGCTTCCCATATCGCGATGCTGCGCGCCGTCGCCCGGATCGCCCCGCCGCCCGACCACCTGCTGATCGACGGCAACCTGATCCCGCGCGGCGCGACTGTTTCCGCCGAGGCGATAATCAAGGGCGATGCCAAATCATTGTCGATCGCTGCCGCCTCGATCGTCGCCAAGGTCACCCGCGACCGGATCATGGTGGACCTGGCGCAACAGCACCCGGGCTACGGCTGGGAAACAAATGCGGGGTATCCATCAAAAAGCCACATTTCGGCGCTTCAAAATCTAGGTGTGACCCCACATCATAGACGTTCGTTCCGGCCGGTGCACAATATCTTGTATCAAGGGAAAACGTAAACCCTTGAATCAAAAAAGAATTTGACGGCGAATCACCTTTGACTCATCCTGTGGATAACTTTTGAGCGCCGACGCGGCGTCGAGAGATGAGAGCGCAACAAGCGCCATGGGACAGGGTGCGAAAGCACCGAGGGACAGAGGCAATCGAATGACCAAACACGTGCATGTGGCAGTGCCGGAACTGCCGCTTAACCGGATCCTTGCCGGTGACTCCATCGAGGTGATGAACACGCTCCCCGAGGCCAGCGTCGACCTCGTCTTCGCCGATCCGCCCTACAACCTCCAGCTCAAGGGCGAGCTGCATCGCCCCGACAATTCCAAGGTCGACGCCGTCGACGACCATTGGGACCAGTTCGACAATTTCCGCGCCTACGACGATTTCACCTCCGCCTGGCTCGCCGCCGCCCGTCGCATCCTCAAGCCCAACGGCGCGATCTGGGTCATCGGCTCCTATCACAACGTCTTCCGCATGGGCGCCGAACTGCAGAACCAGGGCTTCTGGATCCTCAACGACGTGGTCTGGCGCAAGTCGAACCCGATGCCCAATTTCCGCGGCAAGCGCTTCACCAACGCGCATGAGACGCTGATCTGGGCGTCGAAATCCGAAGACTCGAAGCCCACCTTCAATTACGAGGCGCTGAAGGCGCTGAACGAAGGCGTCCAGATGCGCTCGGACTGGGTGCTGCCGATCTGCACCGGCCATGAGCGGCTGAAGGACGAGGACGGCGCCAAGGCCCACCCGACCCAGAAGCCCGAAGCGCTCCTGCACCGTGTCCTGCTCGGCACCACCAACCCCGGCGACGTCGTGCTCGACCCGTTCTTCGGNNGCACCACCGGCGCCGTCGCCAAGATGCTGGGCCGCGAATACATCGGCATCGAGCGCGAGGAAGAGTATCGCATGGCGGCCGAGAAGCGTCTCGCCCGGGTGCGCAAGTTCGACCGCGAGGCGCTCGCCGTCTCCGCCTCGAAACGCGCCGAGCCCCGCGTGCCCTTCGGCCAGCTCGTCGAGCGCGGCATGCTGCGCCCCGGCGAAACCCTCACCAGCCCGCGCGGCCAGGTCGCCAAGGTCCGCGCCGACGGCACCCTGGTAGCGGCCGGCGCAACCGGCTCGATCCATCAGGTCGGCGCGATCCTCGAGCGCGCGCCGTCGTGCAACGGCTGGACCTACTGGCACTTCAGCCGCGAGGGCAAATCCGTGCCCATCGACGTGCTGCGCCAGCAGATCCGCGCCGAAATGTCCTGATCCACCGTTTTGCTACCAGTGTCGTAACCCTCAGTTACCGCCTGTGCCTGTGGTCACCCCACAGCACTGACTTGCTCCCCGCCCGTTCCCAAGACGGCGCGGGGATTTTTTTCGCCAGCCCGTTTCCTGGCGAAAAAGTTTTCAAGTATTTTCATGGGTTTATTCAGGAAATCGGCATCGGGTCCAAACTTTTTCACCCCGATCCGAAACCTTTCCCGCACCGGCTGCGAAGTGACTTTCAAGCAGGTCGCAAACGCCTGCCTCACTTAGCAGAGAAGGAAGACCCATGTTCAAGACCCTCACGATCGCCGCCGCCGCCTCGATGCTTGCCATGCCGCTGTTCGCGGAAAATCACGGGATGGGCGTCATGGCCTCCGACCAGAGCGTCGCCAACGGCGTGGTCTCGGCCGACGCCGTCACGGCTCCCGAGAACGGCTGGCTCGTCGTCCATCGCACTGGCGACGACATGAAGCCCGGGCCGGTGGTCGGCTACGCGCCGCTGCGCGCCGGCGAGAACACCGATGTCGCCGCCATCCTCACTGAAGAGGTGGCGCCGGGCGAAAAGCTCATGCTGATGATCCATTCGGAAGCCGGCGGAATGCTCACCGGCGCCTTCGAATACACCCTCGGCGCCACCGAAGACGGCCCGATCAAGCCCGAGGGCAACCTGGTGATGACGGTCATCACCGCGCAGTAATTCTCACGGGCAGACCCGGTTCGTAACCAGTGCCGGCCGGGCGCTACGGCGTCCGGCCAAGGTTTCTGACGAAGGTTCGACCGGGCAGATGGGGGGCGAGGCCGGACGCGGGGAAGCGTTCGGCCTTTCCGCCTGAATTGGGGGCAGGGTCACTCGACCTGAACGATCGTCCCGTGGAACCGCGGATCAGTCGGCTGACCGGTCGGCGAGCCGCCGGGTGGCTCGAAGCTGATGGCGAAGACGTCGCCCGGGCCGGCCTGGATGGTCCGCCGCTCCACGGGCGTGTCGGGCAACAGGCCCAGCGAATGCGGCCGCTCCGCCCCGTTCGGGAGTTGCCACATCTCCAGCGCCCGGCCTTCGGGCGCGGTGAGTCCGACCGGGATCACGGTCGCCAACCCGCTTCCGGTATCGAACTCGATGATCATGCCGGCGGTGCCGTCGGCATCCGAGGTGACGACGGCGACATAGCGCGCGGGCATGTCGTTCGCCGGCACCGCGATCCACAACGCCAGCGCCGCAGCGACGCTTGCCGCCGCGGCCGCAGTGCCTTTCCAGAGGCGCAGCCTGCGCCGCATCCGGGCAAGCTCGACCACCGTTCCGTCCTTGTCGGTCAGGGCCTCGATCCTCGCCTCGATCCGGCCCAGGAGACCGTCGGGCGGCGCCACGGGTTCGACCGCGTCGAGCAGCGGCGCGAACCGAAGATCCCAGGCCTCGCGCGCGGCGCGGCCCTCCCGGTCTTCGCCACGCAGCGGCTCGAGCCCCAGCGCCCGTTCGGCAGCGTCGATATCGCGTTCCACATCCGACATCTTATCGGTCCAGGCATCCTCTGAGCGACTGCAGCCCGCGCCGCAGCCAGGTCTTGATCGTGTTCACCGGCGCGTCGAACCGCGCCGCGAGGTCTTCGCGGGTCTCGCCGAGATAATAGGCGCGCAGCACCATGTCACGGACATGCTCCTCGAGCTCATCGAGACAGGCGACGAGCGCCATGTGGTCGACGCCGCCATCGGTGGCCTGCCGCGGGTCCGGCACGCTCTGCAGCGCCGTCTCGCCATCGTCGACGCTGCGATTCCGCTCGCGCCCCCGGCGACGCACCACGTCGATGGCGCGGTTGCGGGCGACGACCGAAACCCAGGCCATCCCCGGTCCGCGCGCGGGATCGAACCTGTCGGCCTGCCGCCAGATATCCAGAAACGCGATCTGCAAGGCTTCCTCCGCAATGTCTCGGTCTCTGCAGATTCGAAGCGAAATGCCGAAAAGTTTCGCAGACGTCAGCTCGTAGACCCGGCGAAACGCCGCCCGGTCTTGCGATGCGACCGCACCAAGCAGCGCGTCAATGTCGTCGTCGGCCTCGGTCACGGCGGCGGCGTCTCCTCTTCGCATGGTCGAGTCTATGGGAAACCGCGGCCCGTCAAAAGGCTTTGTGGCGCCAACCCCGGTCGTTGTGGCCCCGGTCGGCATCGCGGTGGACCCGGATTGGATGCGGACTGCGCGTCACGCACCACACCGAAGCGCCCGCGCGCGCAAGGCCTTGGTTAGCGCTAACGCTAATGATATCAGCGCCTTGACCCCATGTCCGAGTTCGCCCACCCCGCGCCCGCCCCGGCTAGCGAAGCTCGGGCAGCGGGAGCCCTCCGTCCCTGTAGGGCGCCCAATCCTCGATCTCGGGGTAATGTTCGGCGCGCCACCGACGCACCCTCGGGTTCATCAGCCGCCGCCAGACCGGAGGCACCATGGCGATGAACCCCATCGCCGCGTAACCGAACGGAAGCTGCGGCGCGAGCGCGGCCGGGTAGGTCTGCAACAGCGGGTAGCGCCGCGCCGGTTTCGCATGGTGATCCGAATGGCGCGGCAGGTTGATGAGCAGCCACGACGTGGCCCGGTGATCGGCATTCCACGAATGATGTGGCCGGACCGGCTCGTACTTCCCGCCGCCCAGATGCTTCCGGGTAAGCCCGTAATGCTCGACGTAATTGGTCATTTCGAGCTGCCAGATCGCCACCAGCGCCTGCAGCGCGAACAACCCGACGCCGAGCCAGCCGCCCGCGAGGACGGCGCCCGCAAGGGCGAGCCCCTGCAGGCCGAGATAGCGCCAGAACGGGTTGGCCGGGTGGAACGCCCCACGCCCGCGCCGCGCAAGCTTCGCCCGTTCCGCCGCCCAGGCCGCGGGCAGCCCCTGCGCGATCACCCGGACGAAATAGCGGTGAAACCCCTCGTTGTAGCGCGCCGTCACCGCGTCCCGCGGCGTTCCCACCCAGGGATGATGCACGAGGAGATGCTCGGACCGAAAATGGCTGTAGAGCACGGTCGCGAGCAGGAGATCGGCGAGCCAGCGCTCGCCCCGGCCCGGCTGGTGCATGAGTTCGTGGGCATAGACGATGCCGATCGCGCCGGACAGGACGCCCACGCCGAGCATCAACCCGACCTGTTCCCACCCGGCCAGGCCACCGCCACGCACCGCGACCAGGATCGACCCATAGATCATCGCAATCTGGACCGGCAGCCAGATCCAGGTGACGACCCGATACCAGAGGAGCCCGGGCTCGGGCGTGTCGGGGTCAGGGTTGTCGTGGTTCTGCCCCGCCGCCGCATCGAGCAGGATGTAGAGCCACCACGCGCCGGCCGGCGGCAACAACAGCGTCCAGCCCCCCCGCAACGCGGCGAGTGCCACCAGCGGCACGAGCAGCAGCGAAACCCAATAGGGCAGCGCGCGGGAAAACCGGGCCGTTTCGGCGGCGGCGATCATGCAGGCCTTCTCCTCTGCCCCTCGGTCGCGACCATAGCTCTCCCCCCTCGGCGGCTCAACGCCCCCGCTCAGCCCCCAGTTCGGCCCGCGCCAGGTCATGGGCCTTGCGCATCACCGTGGGCAGATCGGAAGGCCGCAGCCGGGCGTGAAATTCCCCCCGCTCGGGCTCCGCCCCGGCCGGCAACCGCGCGACCCGGACCGCGAGCCGCAGGTGGAAATGGGTGAAGGTGTGGCGCACTTCGGCGCCGAGATCGCGCCAATCGGCCGCCATCGGCGGCAGGTCTTCGGCCACCTCGCCCCAGCCGCCGCCGGGCCAGCCGAGCATGCCGCCGAGCAGCCCCGAGGCCGGCCGCCGTTCGACGAGCCAGGCCCCGTCGTCGCGCCGGCCGACATAGGCGATCCCGTAGCGCAACGGTTTGGGCTTCTTGGGCTCCCGCGCCGGCAGATCGGCGGCGATCCCGGCGGAGCGCGCGGCGCAATCCTCGCGCCAGGGACAGATCCCGCAGGCCGGGTTCTTCGGCGTGCAGATCGTCGCGCCGAGGTCCATCACCGCCTGAGCGTAATCGCCGGGCCGCGCGGCCGGCGTCAGCGACGCGGCCCTGTCGCGCAACAGGGGTTTCGCCCCCGGCATCGGCGCTTCGATACGAAAGAGCCGCGCCATCACCCGCTCGACGTTGCCGTCGACCACGGTTTCCGGCCGGTCGAAGGCGATGGCGGCGATGGCGGCGGCGGTATAGGGGCCGATCCCCGGCAGGGCCCGCAGCGCTTCGGCGGTATCGGGAAACTCACCGCCCCAATCGTCCGTCACCGCGCGGGCGCATTTGAGCAGGTTGCGCGCCCGGGCGTAATAGCCGAGCCCGGCCCATTCGCCCATCACCCGCGCGTCGTCCGCCGCCGCCAGCGCGCCGACATCGGGCCAGAGCGCGAGGAACCGGGTGAAATAGTCTTTCACCGCCGCCACCGTGGTCTGCTGCAGCATCACCTCGGAAAGCCAGACCGCATAAGGGTCGGGCGCGATCCCCGCCTGCCGCTCGGCCGGACCGACGCGCCACGGCAGGCTGCGGGCGTGGCGATCGTACCAGCGCAGCAGCTCTTCCTGCAGTTCAGCGGCGTCACGCATGTTTTATCCCCCGCGCCCGGTTTGAAGTGGCACCCGCCAAACTCCCCCCCTAATATCGGCTGGCATTGAGGAGAGACCAGTGCCAACCGCCGACGACACCAAGCCCGAGCGCCGGAAGCGCGGCTTCGAGCGCACCTCGAGCCTGCTCACCGCCCGCATTCGCAAGGCGGGCGAGGCGCGCGGCTTTGCGGTGACCCGGCTGCTGACCCATTGGGAAGAGATCGCCGGACCCGACACGGCCCGGATCGCCCGGCCGGTGAAGGTGAGCTATGGCCGCGAGGGCGGCTTCGGCGCGACGCTGGTTCTGCTGACCACCGGGGCCAACGCGCCGATGCTCGAAATGCAGAAGGAAAGGATCCGCGACCGGGTGAATGGCGTCTACGGCTACGCCGCGATCTCGCGCATCCGGATCACCCAGACCGCGCCCACCGGCTTCGCCGAGGGCCAGGCCCAGTTCACCCGGCCGACGAAACCCGCGCCGGCCCGCCCCGACCCCGCACTCCTCGCCCAGGCGGAAGAAACCGCCCGGGGCGTCGAAGACGACAACCTGCGCGCCGCGCTCGAAGCGCTGGCATTCAACGTATTTTCCCGCCGCACCACGGCGACCGACTGAAAGGCCAACACATGTCTCGTATGCTTCCCCTCATCGCCCTTGCCGTTGTCGTAGGTGCCGGCGGCGCCTGGTACATGAGCCAGCCCGGGCCGACCGCAACGCTGATCCCCCCGCTTCTTGCCCAGGACGCCGGCACGACCGAGGACACCGGCACGACCGAGATGGACCCGGCGGCGATGATCCTGCCCGACATCGTGCTGGGCGACGCGAACGCGCCCGTCACATTCATCGAATACGCCTCCTACACCTGCCCGCATTGCGGCAATTTCCATGCCGACCAGTTCAAGAAGCTGAAGGCCGAGTACATCGACACCGGCAAGGTGAAGTTCATCCACCGCGAGGTCTATTTCGACAAGTTCGGCCTCTGGGGCGGGCTCCTCGCCCAATGCGGCGGCGAAATGCGCTACTACGGCATTTCCGGCATGCTCTACGACCAGCAGAAATCCTGGATCGGCTCGGGCAAGGAAGACGAGATCCTCGCCAACCTGCGCACCCTCGGCAAGACCGCCGGGCTCAACGACGACGAGATCACCGCCTGCCTCGACGACAAGGAGACCGCGACGAAGCTGGTGGCCACCTTCCAGTCGCGCGCCCAGGAGGATGGGATCAACGCGACGCCGACCCTGCTGATCGACGGCGAGAAATACCCCAACAGCCCCTATGAAGAGTTGAAGGAACTGATCGACGCCCGGCTCGCCGAGGTCGACGGCTGAGGCGGCGCGGCGCCGCTTACGGCAGAAGCGCGTCGAGCGGCGCCCAATCGGCCGGTTCGAGCCGCACCGGCAGGCTGACCACCTTGGGGCGGAACCCGGGCGGCAGACGCACGGCATCCTTCTCGGTGGTTACAAGCTGCGCGCCCGCGCGCCGCGCTTCGGCCTCGAGCCGACCGAGCAGCGCGGGCGTCATCTCCTGGTGATCGCTGAGCGCCTGGGCGCGGATCAGGGTCGCGCCGAGACCGGCCAGGGTCGCGAAGAACCGCTCCGGCGCGCCGATGCCGGCGAAGGCGACGACATCGAGCCCGGACCAGTCCATCCCGGTCTGCAACGGCACGAGCTCCGCCGCCAGTCGCGGGCAGGGCACATCCGCCGCCCAGCGCGCGGAAAAGGCGTGCTGCGCCGCCGCCGGACCGACCGTCAGCAGGTGGTCGACATCGCCAAATGCGTCTCTGATCCGGCGTTTCAGCGGGCCGAGCGGCCAGGCATAGCCATTGCCGAACCCGCGTACGGCGTCTTCGACGGCGATCGTCACATCGGCCACAACCGCGCTGTCGGGCCAGCCGCCGTCGAGCACGACGATCTCGGCGCCCGCTGCCGCCGCCGCGCCCACGCCGTCTGCGGGTCGGGCCGCCACCCAGGTGGGCGCGAACGCGGCGATGAGCAGAGGCTCGTCGCCCACCTCCGCCGCCGCGTGGCCGCGTTCGTCGACGCGAAAAGCCGGGCCCGCGCCACGGGTGACGACATGCACCGCCCGCCCCCGCGCCGCGAGCCGCTGCGCCAGCGCGATGACCGCAGGCGTCTTGCCGGTACCCCAGAGCGATGCCGAGCCGACCGCGACCACCGGCACCTCCGCCTTGGCCGCCGGGCGGGACCGACGGCGCACTCCAGGGGCGAGCGGCCCGACCAGCCGGAGCAGCCGGCCCGGAGGTCGCGTCCAGAACCCCGGCGCCGCCATCACACCCCCCGCGTGTCGAGCGCGTCGAGCACCAGCGCGACGGCGCGGTCGGTCGCCTCGGCGCCGGAGGTGGTCACCTCCCAGGCCGCCGTCGCCATCTTGGCCACCACATCGGGGGCGAGCAGAAACTCGACAGCCCGGGTCAGGCTCTCGACATCGCTCACGGCGCGCGCCGCACCGACGCTGCGCAGCCGTTCGAAGCTTTCGCGCCAGAGACCCAGATGCGGACCGTAGAGCACCGCCGAGCCCAGCGCCGCGGCTTCGTAGGGATTCTGCACCCGGTCCTTTCCGGTCCCCGCCAGCGACCCGCCCATCAACGCGATCGGCGAGAGCCGGTACCACAGGCCGAGCTCGTCCGGCACATCGGCCACGAACACCTCGACCTCGGGCCCGGGTTCGTCGTCCTGCGAGCGCAGGGCGGTGACCCAACCTTCCTCGTCGAGCCGTGTCGCGAGCGCGGGCCCGTCGCCGGGATCCTGCGGCGCGACGATCAGCAACAGGCGATGGGCGCGCCGCATCGCCTGGCGATGGGCGTCGATGACGATGCCGACCTCGGCGCCGCTCACCCCCGCCGCGAGCCACACCGGACGCGCGGCCAGCACCTCGGCAACCGAATCGCGCTCGGCCGAACTGCAGGGCAGCGGCGCGGTGCCCTCCTGCAGGAAACCGCAGGCCTCGATGCGGTCCGCCGGCACGCCGAGCCCGGCGAGGCCCTCGGCCGCCGCGGCGTCGACCGCGATCACGAAATCGAACCGCCTCAGCAGCGCCCGCCGCATCCCTGGCAGCCAGCGCCAGCCGGTCCGCCCCGGTACCCGGGCATCGACCAGGAACAGCGGCACCCCGGCCTCGTCGGCGGCCGCGATCAGCGTCGGATCGAACCGGTTGTCGGCCCAGACGCAGACATCGGGCCGCCAGCGTTCGAGAAACCGGGCGACATCGACGGTGGTCGAGGCGGGCACCGGCTCGACGATCGTGTCGCCGGGCAGGCGCGAGGCGAGCAGATCGTCTGTGTCGCGCTCGGCCGTGGTGACCAGCACCGCGACATCGTCGCGCGCGTCGCGCAGCCGCTCGATCAGCTCGGGCACACCGAGCGATTCCGCTGAGTTAGAGACGTGAATCCAGGCCAGCGCGCCCTCCGGCCGCAGGCCCTTGCCGCCGCCCGCGCCCGCTTCGGCAGCCCCACGCCGCGCCGCGCCGCGCTTGCTCTTGGACGAAAAGAACCCGCCAAGCGACGATCCTTTGCGCGGCGCCAATCGAACCCCCGCCTCAGCCCACGACGGCCGAAATGCCGCGGCCCGGCCTGGCCGCCACAGCGCCAAAACGTTGGAACATCTCAGCTTTCATCGGCACCTCCCGGCGTCGCCCCCGCCGGGCAGTGTAGTCGGTGACCCGCGCCGGGAAAAGGGCTCAGCCGATCTGGCTGGCCTCGTAGCCCGCGCCCTTCACCGTCGCGATGATCTCGGACACGTCGAGCGTGCTGTCGACCTCGACCTCGCGCGCTTCCATGTCGAAGCTGAGCTCCGCGCCGCCATCGGCTTCGAGCAGCGCGTTTTCGATCTTCGCTTTGCAATGGCCGCAATGCATGGTGGGAACGGCAATTCGGGTCATCCGGTATCACTCCTCTGTTGCCTCTGAGCTAGGCCTCGCGACCCTTTCGGTCAACGTCAATTCGCCGTGAAAGCCAGATGGCGGGTTGACCGCCCCCCCGATCCGCACCCATCTGACAATGAAGACGGGGATGACGCGATGAACGATCTGACACTCCAGGTAGATGGCATGACCTGCGCAGTCTGCGTCGGCAATGTCGAGCGCACGCTGAAGGATCTGCCCTTCGTCGCCAACCCGAGCGTCAACCTCGCCGCCGAGAACGCCAAGGTCTCGCTCGACGACCCCGCCGACATCGCCCGCATCGCCGAGGCGCTGGCGCATGCCGGCTATCCGGTGGTGACCGACCGGCTCGAGCTCGCCGTCGAGGGGCTGGTCGACGCCGCCGCCGTGACCCGGGCGGAACGCGCGCTCGCCGCGCGCGCCGGCGTGATCGAGGCAAGAGTGAACCTCGCCACCGAGACCGCGACGGTGACCATCGCGGCCGGTGCCCTGCCGGCGACCGATCTGGTCGAGGCGCTCGCGGGCGCGGGTTTCGCCGCGTCCATCCGCACCGGCGCGGGGCTCGGCCAGGCGGCCAGGCGCGAGGCCGAGATCCGCCGGCTCGGCTGGCTCACCATCGTGGCCGCCCTGCTGACGCTGCCGGTCTTCGTGGTCGAGATGGGCGGCCATCTTTACCCGCCGTTCCATCACTGGATCATGTCGGTGGTGCCGCGGCAGTCGCTGTTGCTGGGACAATTCATCCTGACCACCGCGGTACTCGCGGGCCCCGGCCGGCGGTTCTACACCAAGGGCATCCCGGCGCTTCTGCACGGATCGCCCGACATGAATTCGCTCGTCTCGATGGGCACCTTGGCCGCCTGGGGGTATTCGACCCTCGCGGCCTTCGCGCCCGGGCTGTTCCCCGAAGGCACCGCGAATGTCTATTTCGAAAGCGCCGCGGTAATCGTGGTGCTCATTCTGTTCGGCCGCTGGATGGAGGCCCGCGCCAAGGGCCGCACCGGCGCCGCGATCAAGGCGCTGATGAACCTCGCGCCGAAGACTGCGCGGATCGAACGTGACGGTGAGATTATCGATATCGAAACCGCCGAGATCCACCCCGGCGACGTGCTGATCGTCCGCCCCGGCGAGGCGATTGCGACCGACGGGCGCGTGCTTTCGGGCGACAGCTATGTCGACGAGAGCATGGTGACGGGAGAGCCGGCGCCAGTGGCCAAGGAAACGGGCGACGAGGTGACCGGCGGCACCGTCAACGGCAATGGCGCGCTACGGGTCGAGGCCACGCGCGTGGGGGCCGACACCACGCTCGCCCAGATCGTGCGACTGGTGGAACAGGCCCAGGCGGCGAAACTGCCGATCCAGTCGCTGGTCGACCGCATCACCCGCTGGTTCGTGCCGGGCGTGATGTCGATCGCCGCGCTGACGGTGCTGGCCTGGCTCGTCTTCGGCCCGTCGCCCGCGCTCGCCTTCGCGCTCGTCGCCGGCGTCAGCGTGCTGGTCATCGCCTGCCCCTGCGCCATGGGCCTCGCGACGCCCACCTCGATCATGGTCGGCACCGGACGGGGGGCCGAGCTCGGCGTGCTGTTCCGCAAGGGCGATGCGCTGCAGGTGCTCGAAAGCGTGAAGGTCGTCGCGCTCGACAAGACCGGCACGCTCACCGAGGGGCGTCCGGCGCTGAGCGATCTGGTGATCGCCGAGGGCGAGGACGAGGCCGCGGTGCTCGCGCTGGTCGCCGCCGCCGAGGCGCAATCGGAACATCCCATTGCGCACGCGATCACCGAAGCGGCGCGCGCGCGCGGTCTCGCCCTGCCCGAAGTCACCGCGTTCCGCGCGATCCCCGGCTTCGGCGTGAAGGCCGAAGTGGCGGGCCGCACCGTTCTGGCCGGCGCCGAACGGCTGCTGACCCGCGAGAAGGTCGAGGCGGGACCGCTGGCCGAGACCGCCGCCCGCCTTGCCGCCGATGGCAAGACCGCGCTGTTTGTCGCCGTCGATGGGCGCCCCGCCGCCGTCGTCGCGGTGGAAGACCCGATCAAGCCGTCGACGCCGGCCGCCATCGCGACGCTGCACCGTCTCGGCCTCGAAGTGGCGATGGTGACCGGCGACAGCCGGACCACCGCCGAGGCGATCGCCAAGCGGCTCGGCATCGACCACGTGACCGCCGAGGTGCTGCCGCGCGGCAAGGTCAAGGCCATCGAGGCGCTGCGCGAGGCGCATGGATCCACCGCCTTTGTCGGCGACGGGATCAACGACGCGCCCGCGCTGGCGGGTGCCGACATCGGCCTCGCCATCGGCACCGGCACCGACGTGGCCATCGGCGCGGCCGATGTCGTGCTGGTTTCGGGCGAGCTCACCGGCATCGCCACGGCGATTCATCTCTCGCGCAAGACCATGCGCAACATCCGCCAGAACCTCGGCTGGGCCTTCGGCTACAACGTGCTGCTCATCCCGCTCGCGGCTGGCGCGCTCTACCCGGCCACCGGGCTGTTGCTTTCGCCGATGCTCGCGGCCTTCGCCATGGCGATGTCGTCGGTCTTCGTGCTGACCAATGCGCTGAGGCTGAGATTCGTCTCTATTCCAGCGGATCGGACGCACTAGACCGAGGAAAAACACGGAATCGCGTTGCCGTGGACGTTGATGTCGACCAGCCCGTACCGGCTTTCGACAGCGAGCGAAAACTCGTCGGACCAGGGCAGCCACAAGAGCTGATAGGCGCCGTTCGACCGTGCCACCGCCCAGGCTTCGTCGGTGATCCCGCCGGGCAGGTTCACCGGGCGCCGCTCAGGCTCGATCAGCGCGGCACGGAACGCGGCCAGCGTCGCCAGGTTCCAGTCGGCGAACCCGTGGCCGACGCAGGCGGGATCGAACCCCTCGATCTCGGCCGCCAGCCGCGCCTTGATATGCGCTATCTCCTGGGTCTCGGTCCTGTCCATCGCGCGCCTCCTGCCGAAGGCTAGGAGAGCCCCCCGCACCCGGTCAAGTCGGGTTCAGACGGCGAGGAAGGCGTTGCGGTCGAGCAGGAAGCGCTCCGACAGCGGCAGGCTCGCCGCGCCGAGCGAGCGCGCATCTGCGCCGATCGCCCCTTCCTCGACCGAGGGGGGCGTGATCCCGGCAAGGTCGAATTCCTTCAGCGCGACGCGGATCCGCGCCACCAGGTCGTGCCGCACCTCGTCGGGCAGCCAGCCGTCGATCACCGCAGAGGAAAAGGCGATCACGTTGCAGGCCGAGGCGATCGCCCAGGCGATCCCATTCGCCGCTTGCTCGGTCCATTCGTCCAGCAAATCCGCCGGCACCGTCCAGGCCTTCGGACTTTCCCAGATCATGCCGGGATTGCCGCCGGCTTCGAGAATCGCCCGTTCGAGCGCGGCCAGCGACGCGACGTCGAGCAATTGCACGATCTTGCCGTCGCGCCGGCCCACAGGCAGCGGACCGAAGGCGCCGGCATCGCCCCGCTCACCGGTATAGAGCGAGCCATTGAGCACGACGCCGCCGCCGATGAAGAAGCCGATGAACATGTGCAGGAAGTCGCGCGGCCGTTCGACCGCGCCGAACACCAGCTCGGCACTGCAGGCCGATGTCGCGTCGTTCTGAAGATAGACCGGGAACGGCACGTCGGCACCGATCTCGGCGGCGACATCGCGGTGGCGCCAGGGATCCATGTCGGCCTGCTCGACCCCGAGCGGCCCGGCCCAGGCCCAAAGGTGAAACGGAATCGCGATCCCGAGGCCCGCGACGCGGGACACCGCATCAGGGGGCAGCCGCTTGAGAAGGGTCTCGATCGCTTCCTCGGCAAAGGCCACGACGCCATCGGGGCTCGGAAACTTGTAGGTGCGATGCACCCGGCCGATCACCGTCCCGACGAAATCGACCATGATGAGATCGAGGCTCCGGCGTCCGACCTTGAGCCCGAGGAAATAGGCGCCCTTCGGCGCGAGCCCCATCGGCACCGAGGGCTGACCCACCTTGCCGCGCACCGGCGCGCGCTTTTCGAGCAGCCCGTCGGCCTCGAGACTGCGCATGATCACCGACACGGTTTGTGCCGACAGTCCGGTGCGGCGCGCAATCTCGGCCTTGGGCAGGGCGCCGGACTGACGCACGAGCGTGAGCACCAGCCGCTCGTTATGCGCGCGCAGCTTGCTCTGGTTGGTGCCTCGGACCCCATCGGGCCGCACGGCCCGGGTCGCGGATGCCTGGTGTTCGCTCATGGTGTCATACCGTCCGGACCTCTCCTCCGTTTGATCCGGCATAACAGAAGCGTCGGGTTTTCCCCAGCGTCTGTCAATACTAAATCAATGTGATTTATTTATTGACAGGTGACCGTCGGATGCGCCATTTCTTGTCTGGGAACGGCGGATTCTCCGGCGTTCGACGGCGGGCAGAAGTGGAGAGCTGCGCGCCAAGTTCAAAATGACTTTCTGGGAGGATGTCATGACTAACCTGAAATCCAAACTGATGCTCGCCGGCGCCGTGGCCGCCCTTTCCGTCGCGGCTTCCGCCGCTTCGGCTCAGGACGTGGGCGCCTGCCTCATCACCAAGACCGACACCAACCCCTTCTTCGTGAAGATGCGCGAAGGCGCCGAGGCGAAGGCCGCCGAGCTGGGCGTCAGCCTCAAATCCTACGCCGGCAAGATCGACGGCGACAACGAGAGCCAGGTGGCCGCGGTCGAGACCTGCATCGCCGATGGCGCCAAGGGCATTCTCATCACGCCCTCCGACACCAAGGGCATCGTGCCGTCGATCCAGAAGGCGCGTGACGCGGGCCTCCTGGTGATCGCGCTCGACACGCCGCTCGACCCGATCGACGCGGCCGACATGACCTTCGCCACCGACAACTTCCAGGCCGGCCTGCTGATCGGCCAGTGGGCGAAAGTCACCCTCGGCGATGCCGCCGCGGACGCGAAGATCGCGATGCTCGACCTCGGCGTCGACCAGCCCACCGTCGACGTGCTGCGCGACCAGGGCTTCCTCGAGGGCTTCGGCATCGACCTTGGCGACCCGAACAAATGGGGTGACGAGACCGATCCGCGCGTCGTCGGCCATGACGTGACCGCCGGCAACGAAGAGGGCGGCCGCAAGGCGATGGAAAACCTCCTCGTCGTCAACCCCGACGTGAACGTGGTCTACACGATCAACGAAC
Source organism: Maritimibacter sp. (assembly GCA_020441205.1). GTDB lineage: Bacteria > Pseudomonadota > Alphaproteobacteria > Rhodobacterales > Rhodobacteraceae > Sinisalibacter. Next base: position 1,968 of record JAGRMO010000181.1, on the reverse strand, counting down.
CCGCCGCCGCCGGCGCCTATGAAGCGCTGAAGGCGATGGGCCGCGAGAACGACGTGCTGATCGTCTCGGTCGACGGTGGTTGCCCCGGCGTGCAGAACATCGCCGACGGCGTGATCGGCGCCACCTCGCAGCAATACCCGCTGCTGATGGCCTCGATGGGCATCGAAGCGATCGCCGCCTACGCGGCCGACGGCACCAAGCCGCAGGCCTCGGAAGGCAAGGACTTCTTCGACACCGGCGTGAAACTCATCACCGGCGCGCCGGCCGAGGGCGTCGAGTCGATCTCGGTGGAAGAGGGCCTCTCGCTCTGCTGGGGCTAAGCCCCTCCGACCAGTTCGTGGACTAGCGAAGGGGCGGCTTCCCGCCGCCCCTTTTTCGTAGACGTGGCCGTATCCGGCCCACGACACTTCGTCCCGTCCGGCGCAGCTCCGCCGGCACGGAACCAGGAGGGCAATCCATGGCAGACGCCGAATTCAAGGGTCAGGACTTCGAAAAGTCCCTGACATCCGCCGCCACAACCGTCGCCGAGTTCGAGGACAAGAACCGCGGCCTGCTTCACAAGTTCCAGCACATGCTGCACGGCACCCCGTTTCTCGTGCCGATGATCGTGCTGGTGGCGTCCATTCTCGTTTTCGGCATCCTGTCGAACAACTTCTTCCGCGCCTCGACGCTCACGCTGATCATGCAGCAGATCGCGGTGGTCGGTATCCTCGGGGTCGCGCAGAGCCTGGTGATCCTGACCGCCGGCATCGACCTCTCGGTCGGCGCCTTCGCCGTGTTCACCTCGGTGATAATGGGGCAGTTCACCTTCCGCTACGGTATTCCGCCCACGTTCTCGATCCTGATCGGGCTCGCGATCGGCACCGCGATGGGGGCGATCAACGGCTGGCTGGTGGCCAAGATCAAGCTGCCGCCGTTCATCGTCACGCTGGGCACCTGGCAGATCGTGCTGGCCGCGAACTTCATCTACTCGGCCAACGAGACGATCCGCAGTCAGGATATCGAGGCGCAAGCCGCGATCCTGCAGTTCTGGGGCATCCCGTTCCGGATCGGGGGCACGACCGCGACGCTCGCCGTCGTGCTGCTGATCGCGCTCGTGCTCATCATGGCCTACGTTCTGCGCCAGACCGCCTGGGGCCGGCACACTTACGCGATCGGCGACGATCCCGAGGCGGCCGAGCTCGCCGGCGTCCAGGTGCAGCGGCAGCTCATCCAGGTCTATGCGCTCGCGGGCTTCTTCACCGCCATCGCAGGCTGGGTCATGATCGGCCGTTACGGCTCGGTCAGCCCCGCCGCCTCGACCGGCCAGATCGGCAACATCCAGTCGATCACCGCCGTGGTGATCGGGGGGATCTCGCTGTTTGGCGGGCGCGGGTCGATCGTCGGCATGTTCTTCGGCGCGCTGATCGTGGGCGTGTTCGAGCTCGGCCTGCGGATGCTCGGCACCAACCCGCAGCTCACCTACCTCCTCATCGGCGTGCTCATCATCGCCGCCGTGGCCATCGACCAGTGGATCAGAAAGGTTTCGGCATGACCCAGTCTCGCGAACCCATCCTCAAGGCGCGCGGCCTCATCAAGCGCTTCGGCAAGGTCACCGCGCTCAATTCGTGCAACTTCGATCTCTACCCGGGCGAGGTGCTGGCGGTGATCGGCGACAACGGCGCCGGCAAGTCGGTGATGATCAAGTCGCTCTCGGGCGCAATCAAGCCGGACGGCGGCACCATCACCCTCGAGGGCCGCGAGGTGAACTTCGCCTCGCCGCTCGACGCCCGCAAGCAGGGCATCGAGACGGTCTACCAGACCCTCGCGCTGTCGCCCGCGCTGTCGATCGCCGACAACATGTTCATGGGCCGCGAACGGCGCAAGCCGGGGCTCATGGGCACGCTGTTCAAGCAGCTCGACCGGCCGGCGATGAGCGCCTTCGCCCGCGAGAAGCTGACCGAGCTCGGGCTGATGACGATCCAGAAC
>JAGRMO010000180.1:1014-2191 GCA_020441205.1 Maritimibacter sp. | reverse complement strand
GATCTTCGGCAGCGGCCAGGCCGGGGTGTAGCTTTCGAGCCGTTCGACGGCGCGCGGGCTCAGGATCAGCATCCCGTGCGCCGCCTCGCCCCCCAGCACCTTCTGCCAGGAGAAGGTGGTGACGTCGAGCTTGTCCCAGGGCAGGTCCATCGCGAAGGCGCCGGAAGTCGCGTCGCAGATCGTGAGCCCTTCGCGGCTCGCCGGGATCCAGTCGCCGTTCGGCACCCGCACGCCGGAGGTGGTTCCGTTCCAGGTGAACACCACGTCATTGGCGAAATCGACAGAGGCGAGATCGGGGATCTGGCCGTAATCGGCCTTCTTCACCACCGCGTCGAGCTTGAGCTGTTTGACCACGTCAGACGCCCAGCCGTCGCCGAAGCTCTCCCACACCAGCATCTCGACGCCGCGCGCGCCGAGCATCGACCACAGCGCCATTTCGACGGCGCCGGTGTCCGAACCCGGCACGATGCCGATCCGGTAGTCTGCCGGCACGCCGAGCAGCGCGCGGGTCTCTTCGATCGCGGCCCTGAGCTTGTCCTTGCCGATGGCGGCGCGGTGCGACCGGCCGAGCGGGGCGTCGGACAGCTTGTCGAGGGTGAAGGTGGGGTTTTTGGCGCAGGGGCCGGACGAGAAGCGCGGATTGGCCGGGCGCGCTGCCGGTTGGTCGGTGACCATGGATGGATATCCTTCCAGATATGTGCCCCTCGTTGGGGAGGGGTGTCCCGCCGCCGCTCATACTGGGGCGCCCTGAAACGCACAACTGGGAAAATCGCGGCCATGCGACGGTTCGTGCGACAAAAGCGACGCCCTCTGGAGCGGATCGGAAACCTCATGCCCGGCGCCGGGCGCGCGCGGGATTGTGCGCAGGCGATGCCGAGGCTGGTTTTCCCCGGGTCTTTGCGCTAGAGGCGCGGCGTCTGACCGGAGCCCGCCCATGTACACCGCCACACTCATCGCCAAACCCGGCACGCTCGACGCCACCCTCGTCGAGACCCTGCGGAGCGCCTGGGGTGGCGGCCCGTCGCGTTGGCTTTCGACCGGCGAGGCGGCGGAGTTCCCGTTGGACGCGATCCCGGAGAATCGCTGGTCGGTCTGGGCCGATCTCCAGCCCATCGGCGTCGATCTCGCGGTGCAGGCGACGGAAGGACGGCGGAAGCGGATGCTGATCGCCGACATG
>JAGRMO010000180.1:0-1002 GCA_020441205.1 Maritimibacter sp. | reverse complement strand
GATCCAGCAGGAATGCATCGACGAACTGGCCGATGAGGCCGGCGTCGGGGCCTATGTCGCCGACATCACCGCGCGCGCGATGAACGGCGAACTCGATTTCGAGGCCGCGCTGCGCGAGCGCGTTGGGCTTCTCAAAGACCTGCCTGCAACCACCATCGACAAAGTGCTGGCCGAGCGGATCACCTACATGCCCGGCGGCCGCGCGCTGCTCGCGACGATGAGGGCGGCGGGTGCCTACACCGTGCTGGTCTCGGGCGGCTTCACCGCCTTCGCTGACCGGGTGGCCGGGACGCTGGGCTTCGACGAGGCCCGCGCCAACGTGCTGAACATGGCCGAGGGCAAGCTCACCGGCACGGTCACCGAACCGATTCTCGGCCGCGCTGCCAAGGTGGCGACGCTTGAAGAGATCGCCGCCCGCCTCGGCATCGGCCACGACGCAGTGCTGGCCGTGGGCGATGGCGCCAACGATCTCGGCATGCTCGGGCTGGCCGGCATGGGCGTTGCCCTGCACGCCAAACCCACGGTCGCGGCGCAATGCGATCTACGGGTGAACCACGGCGATCTCACCGCGCTCCTCTACCTGCAGGGCTACGCCAAAGCGGATCTCGCGGGCTGACGCCGACGCGCCGCCCCCTGTTGGAACCCCGGGAAGATATGCTACACCTAGTGGCATGCCTGAAGCCGCCCCCCAGATGAGCGCATCCCGACCGGTGATTCGCCAGCTCGACGACGCCGCGATCAACCGGATCGCGGCCGGCGAAGTGGTCGAGCGCCCCGCCTCCGCGGTGAAGGAACTGGTCGAGAACGCCCTCGACGCCGGCGCGCGCCGGGTCGAGATCGCCTATGCCGACGGCGGCAAGACGCTGATCCGAGTCACCGACGACGGCATCGGCATCCCGGCCGATGAGCTGCCGCTCGCGCTGTCGCGCCACGCGACCTCCAAGATCGACGGCTCCGACCTGCTCGACATCCACACCTTCGGTTTCCGCGGCGAGGCGCTGC
>JAGRMO010000179.1:215-3590 GCA_020441205.1 Maritimibacter sp. | reverse complement strand
CGGACCTCTTCGGTCACCTCGTCGATGAAGCTTTCGTTGTTGGACATGGGCCCTGCCCCTCCGGCCTGATTTGCCCCCGTTTATCCCGAAGCCCCGGCCTTTGCCAAGGGTCGCCCGGAAAGTCGGCCGATTGGGCGCGTACCTGCGCCGCGACGGGCGGACGGATCGGCCGGTCCGGGGCTGCCCCGGCCGGCCGTGCGGTTGCCGAGGCGTCCGGTCTCAGGCCTTGAGCCGCCAGGGCTCGTTCTGTTCGAGATAGGCCTCCTGCTCGGGGGTGAGCTCGACCTCGTCGAAGCCGGTCAGCATCGGCTTCACATGGTGGCGGAAGCCATGGCCCACGGTGAGCAGATAGAGGTGCAGCACCACGAAGGTGATGACCGCATAGGCCGCGAACAGGTGGATGTTCGCCACCAGCGCAAGCCACCAGCCCGCGTTCGGCACGTCTTCCCAGAGGTTGTAGCCGAGATAGGCGAGCCCGGAGGCCCAGATCGCGGGGAAGACCGCCCATTTGAGCGCGAAATAGGTCGCCGCCTGCAAGGGGTTGTGCTTGCGCCACATGGTCTTGCGGTAGGGGTGATCCTCGCCGCGGAACACGCCCCAGGCGTAGAACCGCGCCACCGCCAGCATCCCCTCGAGCCGCGGCACGAACTGCCGCCAGGTGCCGGTGGTGAACAGCCAGAAGGTGGAGAAGATCCAGACCGTCAACAGGGTGAGCGCGGCGATGCTGTGCAGCATGACCGCCGGCTTGAAGCCGATCGCATGATGGGTGCCGTTGAGCGCGAGCCCGGTGACCGCGAGCAGCACGATCAGTGCCATCTGGGTCCAGTGCCAGAACCGTTCGAACCGCGGGTAGACCTTGACCTGCCGCCTATTCATGGACGCCTCCCTTGCCCCGGGTCATCAGCCGGATGACCGCGTGCCCCGCCACGCCCGCGAGCGCCGCGAGCACCATCAGCCGGCCGATCCACCCCACGGGCGAGCCCGGATCGGTGCCGGGCAGGTAGACGCCCGCAAGCCCGGCCATGCGGCCGTCTTCGGCATGGCATTCGGCGCAGGCGAGCGCATCGGACGCGGGCGCGACCATATGGGTGATCGGCCAGTACATCCGCGTGTCGACGAAGCCGTACTCGCCGGAATAGTCGGCGCCCGCCGCCTTCATCCCGGCCTCGATCGCCTTGCCCCAGTCGAAATTGGTCCAGAAGGCGGTGTCGGTGGTCGGGCCAAAGACATGGCTGTAGGCGAGCTTGTTGTTGCCGGCATCGTAGGCCTGGCGGCCGACCATCTCCTTGAACGGCCAGATCCGGCTGACCCCATCCTCCGCACTGCCGTGGATGCGGTTCACGTCGACCACCGCCGCGGGGTCGATGGTCTCGTCGCCCTTGGTGTATTCGACATGGCCGTCGAACCAGGCGTACATCGGCACCACGTCCTCGCCCCAGTCGAAGGTGCCCTTCTGGCTCATGTAGGTGTGGTATTCCTTGCCGCTCTTCGACACCCAGCCCTCCCCGGCGAAGGGTTTGCCGTTCGCGTCGAGCTTGCCGGCGGTCGACCAGTCCCAGAGCGTCTTGGTCGGCGCGCCGCCGCGGGCGAACTCGGGGATGTGGCAGGTCTGGCAGGCGACCGTGTCGACATGGTCGTCGAGCTTCAGCCCCACCGGGGTCGGCGGATGCGGCGCCTCGCCGTGGCAGCTTTCGCAGGTGGCGGTAGTGCGGCCCGCGCCAGGAGCCGCATCGGGATGGTCGGCGGCGAGCACGTCATAACGCGAGCCCGCCCATTTGTGCTGGTCGGAGACGTGGCAGGCGGAGCAGGTCATGTTGGCGCCGTCGGCCGACATGTGCACGTCGACCGATGGCGCGGGGTCGAACAGCGCCGACGACAGATCGCCGTGTTTCACGTTGTCGCCGCCGCCGCCGTAGAAGTGGCAATTGCCGCAATTGTCGCGGCCGGGCGCGCCGACGCTCTGGGCCGCCTTGGCGAGGTCGACCGGCCAGGCCAGCGCGCCGGTGATGGTCTTGGTGCCCGGCTTGACCGGGTCGAGCGGCGGGTGGCCGGCGAGCGAATCGGCCTTGGTGTATTGCCCCGACCGGTCGTGGCAGACCAGGCAATCGGCCGCGGTCGGCTCGGCGGGCGGGGCCTCGGCCATGTCGTCCCAGCCGTAGCCGGCGTGACACGAGGTGCAACGCGGCTCGTTGCCCGCGACGTTGCCGCAGAAGGCGTTGATGACGTTGCGCTTGCCGAGCGTCTGGCCGGAGGCCGATTCATACGACCACTGGTAGTGGATCGTATGCATGATCTGGTCATCCGCCTCGGTGTGGCAGCCGAGGCAAGCCGCGGTCACCTCGGGGCCTGAGGCAAAGCTCTGTTGAAGGATCTCGAATTTCGAATGATCCGCCGTGCTGGTGTTGGCCGGTGACATCGGCACCGGCGGCGGAGTGCCGATGGCGGGCGTCGCCGCCTGTTCGGCCAGTGCCCCCTGCCCCGCGATGCCGCCCAGACCGAGCGCGATTGCCAGCGCCAAGCTCCGCGCCCTGCGCGCGATACGCCATCCGGTGCCCATGCTGCCTCCTCCGCTGACGGGATCGTCACATATTCCACATTTTGTATGTTTCTTTTGGTCGGCTTTGGCGAGGGCACCAAGTGTCGCATGCCCCGCCGCACCCAGGAGAACAGCCCCGCTTGACCGGCCCCGCCCTGCGCGCTAGCCGATCAGGATGAAGACATTCCTGATCCTGCAGCTGCGCCCCGAGACCGAGGCGGCCGACGACGAGTTCGAGGCTTTCCTGAGGAAGGGCGGGCTCGACATATCCCGAACCCATCGCATCCGGCTCGACCAGGAGAGCCTGCCCGAAGGGCTCGACCTGGCCGATTACGCCGGCGTCATCGTCGGCGGCGGGCCGGGCTGCGTGTCCGACCCGGCCGAGACGAAGAATCCGGTCGAGAAGCGGATCGAGGACGAGATCCTCGGGCTGATGCCGGAGATCTGCGACCGCGACGTGCCGTTTCTCGGCTGCTGTTACGGCATCGGCATCCTCGGCCACCACCTCGCGCCCGGGATCGTCTCGAAGGAGAACTACGGCGAGCCGGTGGGCGCGGTCGAGTGCCGGCTTACCGAGGCGGGCCGGGCCGATCCGCTGCTCGAAGGCGTGCCCGACAATTTCCGCGCCTTCGTCGGCCACAAGGAGGCGGTGCAGGCGTTGCCGCCGGGCGCGGTGCATCTCGTCGCCTCCGGCCCCGCGCCGTTTCAGATGCTGCGCCACGGGGCCAATGTCTACGCCACCCAGTTTCACCCCGAGGCGGACGCGGAAGGGTTCGAGACCCGTATCCATATCTACAAGCACCGCGGCTATTTCCCGCCGGAAACCGCCGAGGCGCTGA
>JAGRMO010000179.1:0-137 GCA_020441205.1 Maritimibacter sp. | reverse complement strand
GCGCGCGACGCCGGAGAGATTTGGAGAGAGCGATGTCGATCGACAGCACGCTGCGCAAGGCGCAGAAACTCGCCGGAGCGGGCGACAGGCCGGGGGCGGCGGCGCTCTACCGGCAGGTGCTGGCGAAGTTTCCCGGC
>JAGRMO010000178.1 GCA_020441205.1 Maritimibacter sp. | reverse complement strand
GTTCTTCATGAAGGACGGCTACAATTTCGACATCGACTATGCCTCGGCGATGCATGCCTACAACCGCCACATGGTGAGCTATCTGCGCACCTACGAGCGGATGGGGCTGCAGGCGATCCCAATGCGCGCCGATAGCGGGCCGATCGGCGGCGACGACACGCATGAATTCCTGGTGCTCGCCGACACCGGCGAGTCGGAGGTGTTCTACGATGCCGCGATCACCGATCTGAAGCTCGGGAGCCGGGCGATCGACTATGACGACCGCGACGAGGTGGCGGCGATCTGCAAGGAATGGACGACGCCCTACGCGCGCACCGACGAGACCCATGACGAAGCGGTCTACGCGCAGGTGCCGGAAGCCCGGCGCAAGACCTCGCGCGGCATCGAGGTGGGGCAGATCTTCTACTTCGGCACCAAGTATTCCGAACCGATGGGCGCGACGGTGCAGGATGGCGACGGCAACAAGGTGCCGGTGCACATGGGTTCGCACGGGATCGGCGTGAGCCGGCTGGTGGGCGCGATCATCGAGGCGAACCACGACGAAGCCGGCATCATCTGGCCGGAAGGGGTGACGCCGTTCCATGTCGGCATCGTCAACCTGCGGCAGGGAGATGCGGCGACCGACGGCGCTTGCGAACGGCTTTACGGCGCGCTCAAGCAGGCCGGGTTCGATCCGCTCTACGACGACCGCGAGGAGCGGGCGGGGGCGAAGTTCGCGACCATGGACCTGATCGGCCTGCCGTGGCGGATCACCGTAGGCCCGCGCGGGCTCGAGAAGGGCGTGGTCGAGCTCACCTCGCGGCGGACGGGCGAGAGCGAGGAGCTGACGCCCGAGCTTGCCGTCGCGCGGCTCGGCGAGATCTACGCGGACCATCTGTAGGGGCCACATGCAATGGAGGCGCTGGTCCTCGGCGGGGCGAGCTGGAACCGGATGGTGCATCTGGACCGGCTGCCGGCGCCGGGGGACACCACGCTCATGGCGCGTCGCTGGTACGAGGCGGCGGGGTCGACCGGGCTCGGCAAGGCGCTGGCGCTGAAGGCGCTGGGCCATGAGCCGGTGCTGCACGCGGCGCTGGGCACCGACGCGGAGGCAGCACGGATCGAGGCGCTCTGTGCGGCACGCGGGGTTGAGCTGGTGATCGACCGTACCGAGGCGCCGACGTCCCAGCATCTCAATCTGATGGACCCGGACGGCGGCCGGGTCTCGATCTTTCTCGAGGCCGGCGATCCCGCGCCGCAGATCGACACGGCCCGGCTCGGCCCGCTGATCGCGGCGGCGCGGGTGATCTTCCTCGGCATCACCCCGTCATCCGTGCCGCTCCTGCCCTTCGTGGCGATGGCGCCGGGGGAGGTTCATGTCGATCTGCACGATTGGGACGGGGCGAACGACTGGCAGGCGCAGTTCCTCGCCCGGGCCGAGAGCGTGCAGCTGTCGGACGAAAACCTCGCCGATGCGCGGGCCGTGATGGCGGAGCTCGGGCGGCACCACCGTACCGTGACGCTGACCAAGGGCGCGAAGGGCGCGCTCATCCATGAGGGTGGGCAGTGGGTCGAGGTGGCCCCGGCGGTGGCCGATCCGGTCGATACCAACGGCGCGGGCGATGCCTTCGCCGTGGCGCTCTGGTCGGCGCGGTCGCGCGGGCTCGGCCTCGCGGCGGCGGGGGCCTTCGCGGCGCAAGTGGCGGCGCGGGTGACGGAGACCCAGGCCCTGGCGCCCGAGCGGCTGCCGTGAGCGCGCCGGCGCACGACGGGCCCACCTGCGCGCCGCCCGGGGCTGCGCCGGGGCTTGCCTACACGCTGACCGCGCTCGCCTTCCTCGCCCATAATGTCGAGGAGCTTCTGGGCCTGCCGGATTGGGCCGGGGCACAGGCGATCGTCGAGATCCACCGGCCCGGCTTCGCCAATGCGCTGGCCTGGGTCACGCTCATGGCGCTCGCGATCCTGCTCATCGGGCGGACGATGCAGTTCGCCATCCCGGCGCAACGGCTCGTCGCGGTGCTGGCGGGCGCGCTCGCGTTCAACGTCGCCACCCACGTGCTGGGCAGCCTCGCGACCATGAGCTACATGCCCGGGCTCGGGACCGCGTTCGCATTGATCCTGCCCAGTGTGGCCTGGCTGATGGCGCGGTTGCCGCTCGCCCGGCGCGAGAAGTTGATCGCGGGGCTTGCGGGCGCTCTGGCGATGCCGCTCGTGGCCTTCGCCGCGCTGAGGCTCGCCGGCGCCATCGCCGCGACGCCCTAGCGCTGCGCTGGCCCCTTGACCCGGGCGGATGCGGCCCGCATCCTCGCCCGACAAGGACGAACATGAGGCAATGATGCGGTTCCTGGCCCTGGCTGGCGGGCTCGCGGGCGCGGTGGCGTTTTCGCAATTCCCCGAGTTTTCGCAGCAATATGTGCAGCGGTTGTCGGGCGCGGCCGACGAGCTGCGCGCCGTCACCATCGCCTTCGACACCGCCGCGCGGGTGGGCGGGCTCACGCGCGAGGAGGCACTGGCCGAGCTCAAGGGCACCGGGTTCGGCGACCAGTTTTCCGACGACATGCGCCAGCGGATCTATCGCTACGAGCGGCTCAACGCCGATTACCAGGCTCTGGCCGGCGAAACCCCGCTGCTCAGGCTCGCCCAGTTCTGGCGGTTCCGCGACACCGATCTGGTGCAACGCACCTGGGACGATTTCAAACCGGCGGTGCCGGTCACGCTCGAAGGGGCCACCTTCGCGGGACTTGGCTACGCTGTCGGCTGGGGGCTCGTCGCGTTCCTGTTGAGCGCGCTGTTCGGCCGGCGGCGCCGGCGGGCCTGAGCCGGAGGCTACACGGTTTCGCCAGCCCGGGCACGGGCGGCTTGACCTTCGCCGGCCCCCGCCGCAGGGTGCCGCAAACTTCCCGAGAGGCGCCGACTTGGCCACGACCACCGCCCCGTTTTCCCGCTTCGAATGGATGATCGCCTGGCGCTACCTGCGCGCGCGCCGCGCCGAAGGGGGCGTGAGCGTGATGACCTGGATCAGCCTGATCGGCATCACTCTCGCGGTCGCCGCCCTCATCATCACGCTCGCGGTGCGCACCGGGTTCCGCTCCGAATTCGTCGACACGATCCTGGGCGCGAACGCGCATGTGACGGTCTACGGCGCTTCACGGGTGGACGCGAACGGCAATGTCGACGCGCGGATCGGCGATTTCGATGCCTGGGCCGAGAAGCTCGGCGCGGTGCCCGGTGTGACCCGGGCGGCGCCGCTCATCAAGGGCCAGGTGATGGCCAATTTCGAGGCCAACAACACCGGCGTCGAGGTCTACGGCATCCGTCCGGCCGATCTCGCCACGATCCCGCGCATCGCCCATCCTGAATCGGCGCTGGGCAAGCTCGACGACTTCCCGCGCGGCATCGCCATCGGCTCGGGCGTCGCGCGCGAGCTCGGCGTCTATCTCGGCGACAAGGTCAAGATCATCTCGCCCAACGGGGCCAAGACCGCTTTCGGCACCACGCCGCGGGTGAATGCCTACGAGGTCACCTACATCTTCACCGCCGGGCGCTGGGATATCGACGCGACGCGGGTGTATCTGCCGTTCGACGAGGCGCAGCGGTTCTTCAACGCCGAAGGCCGCGCCGACGAGATCGAGGTGATGGTGGAGGAGCCCGAGCGGGTCGAGTACATGCTGCCCGCGCTGGTCGGCGCGGTCGGCGGCGAGGCCACCACCTGGACCTGGAAGGACAGCGCCGGGGCGTTCCTCAGGGCGCTCGAAATGGAAGACAACGTGATGTTCGTGATCCTGTCGATCCTCGTGCTGATCGCCTCGATGAACATCATCTCGGGCCTCGTCATGCTGGTGAAGAACAAGGGCCGCGATATCGGCATCCTGCGCACGATGGGGCTCACCGAGGGCTCGGTGCTGAGGGTGTTCTTCCTCGTCGGCGCCTCGACCGGGCTCGTGGGCACCGCGATGGGCGTCGCGCTCGGCGTGCTGTTCGCGACCTATATCGACTGGATCTTCGGCGTGGTCGATTTCATCTCCGGCGGCGGGGTGTGGGACCCGTCGGTGCGCGGGATCTACCGGCTGCCGGCCGAGATCCAGGCGGGCGACGTGCTGTCGGCGGTCGCGTTGTCGCTGGCCTTGTCGTTCGGGGTGACGCTGTTGCCGGCGCGGCGGGCGGCGCGGATGAACCCGGTGGAGGCGCTGCGCTATGAATGAGCCGGTGCTGGCGCTCGCGGGCGTCGAGAAGATCTACAATCGCGGCGAGCCCGGCGAAGTGAGCGTGCTGCGGGGCGCGTCGCTCAGCATCGGCGCGCGCGAGGTGGTGGCGCTGGTCGCGCCGTCGGGGGCCGGGAAGTCGACGCTTCTACATATCGCGGGGCTGCTCGACGCGGCCGATGCCGGCACGGTTGCGATCGGCGGCGAGGACATGACCCGGGCCACCGACCGGGCGCGCACCGCGGTCAGGCGCGAGAAGGTCGGGTTCATCTACCAGTTTCACCACCTGCTGCCGGAGTTCACGGCGCGCGAGAACGTGATGCTGCCGCAGCTCGCCAACGGCGCCGGCCAGGCGGCGGCGCGGGCGCGGGCCGACATGCTGCTCGACAAGGTGGGCGTCGCGGCGCGGGCCACCCATCGTCCGGCGGAGCTGTCGGGCGGCGAGCAGCAGCGGGTGGCGTTCTGCCGGGCGCTGGCCAACGGGCCTTCGCTGCTGCTGGCCGACGAGCCCACCGGCAACCTCGATCCCGTCACGTCGGAGACGGTGTTCGGGGCGCTGATGGATCTCGTGCGCGAGACCGGGCTTTCGGCCCTGATCGCGACCCACAATCTCGAGCTCGCCGGGCGGATGGACCGCATTCTGCGGCTCGACGGCGGGGTGCTCAGCGCGGGTTAACCGCGTCCGCCGCCCAGCCTCGCGCGAGGGAATCGCTGTGCGGTTGCGGGTGGTGACAGGCGGTGGCGCCGCGCCACCGCAAGGTTAACGAAATCGGCATCAGTGTGTTGCGGACCCCGCAAGATGCTCCCGCCCACCCGCCAGCGCCGCGGCAAAGCATTGAACGGAAAACGGAAATTCTCGCGTGTCGCGGCGGCCACGGGATGTGTCTTCTGACATATTTTCGCCATTATGGGTTTGATTTCGGCAATTTTTCGCTTACGATCCGACTTGGGGAATATTTGGGATGTCGGGGATATGAGTTTCCTTAGCAGATTTTTTGTGGCCGCCGTTGCGGCGCTTTCGGTGTATTCCACCGCGGCCGGGGCGACCGAGCGGTTGTCGACCTCGGGCCGGTCCGACCAGATCGTGATCCGGGTGGACAAATCCGATCAGGAAATGACCGTGATGCAAAACGGCCGGCGGCTCTACACCTGGCCGGTGTCGACCGGGGCCTACGGTTACGACACGCCGGTGGGCACCTACCAGCCGACCTGGTTCAGCCCCAATCACCGCTCGCGGCAATACGGCAATGCGCCGATGCCCTGGGCGATCTTCTTCTATCAGGGCTACGCGATTCACGCGACGTTCGACACCTACGCGCTCGGCAGCCGGGCGTCGCATGGCTGCGTGCGGCTCGAGATCAGCAATGCCGAACAGCTGTTCAACACAGTCTACGAGCTCGGCAAGAAAGATACCTACATCGTCATTCAGGAATAGCCGGACATCTCCACCGGCCGTACCTCGAAGGCGGTCCCGTTCGCGGGGCCGCCTTTACCTTTCCCGGCGTCTCGGAGGGTCAGGGGACCGCGAACGTGGCGGTCGCGGCCGCCACATCCTTGCCCGAGGGCTCGGCGATCAGCGTCGCACGGGCGAAGATCAGCGACTTGCCGGCGCGCACGATCGTCGCGGTGCAGCTTACCCGGTCGCCGGTGGCGGGGCGCAGGAACTGCACGTCGAGATTGGTGGTCGCAACCGGGCGAAACCCACGGAAATGTCCGGCGCAGGCGATCACCATGGTGGTGTCGGCGAGTGTCGCCAGCGCCTGGCCGGAGACGAAGCCGCCGACCCGCGCGACCTTTTCGGTGACCGGGATCGACAGCACCGCGCCGGTGCAGGCGAGCGCATCGACCCGCGGGTCGAGCGCGAGAACCCATTCGGCGAAATACTCGGTGAGCCAGCTGTTGGCGGTGGCGGTGTCCATATTGGAAGGATGCGCCTCGCGCAGATGTGCCGCAAGCCCGTCGATCATGCCGGACGCGATATTGTTGTCCAGGATCGCTGTCCTTTGGCTGCCGGAAAGGGGGGCGTGATGCGGGGATGGTGGAGAAGGTTCGCGGTCCTGTTCGGGCTGGCACTGACCATGTCGGGTTGCATGTTTGAATATTTCGAAACCGGGCCCAAAGATTTCGTGCAGTATTGCTCGGGTTGCCATGGGTTCGATGCCCGTGGCGGCGATCCTGTCGATGGTGTTGCCGTGCCGGACTTGACCAGACTTGCCGCGTTTGACGAGGATCCCTCGCGCGCGTATCTGAGTTCGGTACTGTTCGGGCCGGACCGCCCGGTGGCACACGCGCACCTGCCGCAACTGGACGGCCGGTTCGTCAATCCCGTGGATATCGGCTACGCGGAGCAGAAGGGTCTTTCGGATGTGCCGTCGATGCCCGCAAACTTGGTGCTTGACGGGCTCGACGATTTCCTGCGCAGAATGCAGGCCCGGTGACCTTCTCGCCCTCGGCGGCGACGCTGCCTCGCGCGCCGGCTTGCGCCATCGGCCGCGTCCGGCCGGCGGAACGCCCGAAATTTGAACATCGGGTCAAGAAAAATCGAAAACCGCCAATTCGGCCCTACCCCTCCCCGGACCCCATGCTAAGCTCTTCGTGGCCGCCGGGGGAATCGCCATGGTTCGGCGCCCCGATGAGCGGGTCCAGTATGGGTCGTGCCCGGACGGCGCGACATGACACGGAGGTTCACATGACGTTTCTTTCCAAGTTCGGCCTTGCCGCCGCGCTCGTTGCCGGTTCGGTAACGGCGGCCTCGGCGTTCACCGCCTGCCAGGTGACCGACGTCGGCGGCATCGACGACGCGGGCTTCAACCAGACCGCCTGGAAGGGTCTCGAGGACGTGAAGACGTCGGACGGCATCGAAGGGCGTTTCCTCGAAAGCCAGGCCGAAACCGACTACGCGCCGAACATCAACTCGTTCATCGGCCAGTGCGACGTGATCATCACCGTCGGCTTCCTGATGGGCGACGCGACCAAGGCCGCGGCCGAAGCCAACCCCGACCAGAAATTCTCGATCGTCGACTTCGCCTATGATCCGACGATCCCGAACGTGGTCGGCCAGGTCTACGCGACCAACCAGGGCGGCTTCCTCGCCGGCTATCTGGCCGCGGGCATGTCGAAAACCGGCGTGCTCGGCACGTTCGGCGGCATCAACATCCCACCGGTCACCGACTTCATGGACGGCTTCGTCCACGGTGCCAACCTCTACAACGAGCGTCACGGCACCGAAGTGACGGTGCTGGGCTGGAACCCCGAGAGCAAGGAAGGGCTGTTCACCGGCAACTTCGAGAGCCTCGACGACGGCCGCGCCTTTGCGCAGAACCTCTACGACGAAGGCGCCGACATCGTGATGCCGGTGGCCGGTCCCGTGGGTCTCGGCTCGGCGGCGCTGGCCGACGAGCTCGGTACCGATGCGCTCAAGATCATCGGTGTCGACGCCGACCAGTACATGACCGACACCGAGAAGCAGCACGTCTATCTGACGTCGGTGCTGAAGCGGATGGATGCGACCGTGACCCAGGTGATCAAGTCGGCGATGGACGGCTCGTTCGCCGGCGGTCTCGTCGTCGGTACGCTCGAGAACGACGGCGTGGGCCTCGCCCCGTATCACGCGTTCGAAGACGCGGTGCCCGCCGAGCTGAAGGCCGAGATCGAAGAGATCAAGGCCGGAATCATCGACGGCTCGATCACGGTCGGCGGCTGATCCGAACCATTCCCGCCGCCGGATCGTCCGGCGGCGGGGTTTCCACGATCCGGCGCGCAGGGCAGCGAACCCGAACCCGACCCGGTCGGTGCGCGCCTCTTGCGGGGGCAGGGACATGGACGTCGAACTGCGCGGGCTCACCAAGCGCTTCGGCCCGGTGGTGGCCAACGACAACGTCAACCTCATGATCCGCGGCGGCGAGGTGCTCGGCCTGTTGGGCGAGAACGGCGCCGGCAAATCCACCATGATGAACATGCTGTCGGGGCTCTACACGCCCGACGCGGGCGAGATCCTGATCGACGGCAAGCCGGTGAGGTTCGAGGGTCCGGGTGACGGGATCGCCGCCGGCATCGGCATGGTGCATCAGCATTTCATGCTCGTTCCGGTCTTTACCGTGGCCGAGAACGTGGTGCTCGGCGTCGAGCCCACCGGGCGGCTCGGCTATCTCGATCTGAAGAAGGCGCGTGCGCAGGTCGAGGCGATCAACGAGAAATACGGTCTGCACGTGCCGGCCGACGCGCTGATCGAGAATCTCCCCGTGGGCATCCAGCAACGGGTCGAGATCCTCAAAGTGCTGTTCCGCGAGGCCGATGTGCTGATCCTCGACGAGCCCACCGCGGTGCTGACGCCGCAGGAGGTCGAGGAGTTCTTCGGCATCGTGAAAGGGCTGAAGGAGGCCGGCAAGGCGATTGTCTTCATCACCCACAAGCTGCACGAGATCCTCGCGATCTCGGATCGGATCAGCGTGCTTCGGCAGGGTCGGATCACCGGCGAGGGCGATCCCGCGACGCTCGACGAGGAGAAGCTCGCCGAGATGATGGTGGGCCGGCACGTGAGCTTCACGGTCAAGAAGACGCCGGCCCAGCCCGGCAGCGAGATGCTGCGGCTCGACCGGGTGACCTTGCTCGACGATGGCGACGACCGGCTGCTCGACAACGTCACCTTCACGGTGCATTCGGGCGAGATCGTGGGGATCGCCGGGGTTCAGGGCAACGGCCAGACCGAGCTGGTCGAGGTCATCACCGGGCTTGCCCGCCAGAACGCCGGCAAGATCAGTTTTGCCGGCGACGACATCAGCACCTTGAGCGTGCGCGAGCGGCACCGGCGCGGCATGGCGCATATTCCCGAAGACCGGCACCGCATGGGGATGGTCGACAAGTTCACCATCGCCGAGAACATGGTGCTGAATTCGTATTACGACGAGGCGTATGCGGCGCCGTTCGGTTCGGTGAACTGGAACCGGGTGCATGAGACCGCCGCGGCGTTCTGCGTCGATTTCGACGTGCGCACGCCGTCGGTGTTCCTGGCCGGCGGGGCGCTGTCGGGCGGCAACCAGCAGAAGATGGTGGTGGCGCGCGAGCTCGAACGGCAGACGAGGCTGGTGGTGGCGTCGCAGCCGACCCGGGGCGTCGACGTGGGTTCGATCGAGTATATTCACGAACGTCTGGTCCGCAGCCGCGACGAGGGCGATGGGGTTTTGATCGTCTCGTCCGAGCTCGACGAAATCATGGGGCTCTCCGACCGTATCCTTGTGATGTTCGAGGGAAGGATCGTGGCCGAGTTCGACAACACCGGCGGCAAGGCCGACCGCAACCAGGTCGGGCTCGCGATGGCGGGGGCCACCGGCACCGAGACCGTGGGAGGAACTGCGGCATGAGCACATCCATCGGCAAACGCGAGCTCGACGAGACCGGACGCAAGCTGCTCGAACGCGCAATGCGCGGGCGCGAGGAGTTCGAAGACCTGGTGATCGTGCCGATCTTCGCGGTGATCGTGGCGCTGATCCTCGGCGCGCTCGTCATGCTCGCCACCGGGGTCGACCTCGAAACCATCGGGCGCAGCTTCGTGGCGCTGGCCAAGGGATCGTTCGGCTCGATCAACGCGGTGTCGGAGACGCTCACCTCGGCGATCCCGCTGGTGCTGGCGGGGCTCGGGCTCGGGCTCGGCTTTCGCGCCGGGCTGTTCAACATCGGCGCCGAGGGGCAGATCCTCATGGGCGGTCTCGCGGCGGCGATCTTCGCCTTCTCGTTCCCGGGCCTGCCGTCGTTCCTGCTGATCCCGCTGGCGCTCATCGCCGGCGCGCTGGTCGGCGCGATCTATGCCGGCATCGCCGGCGTGCTCAAGGCGGCGACCGGGGCGCATGAGGTGATCACCACGATCATGCTCAACCTGTCGAGCTACCTGATCCTGATCTACATGTTGAAGCGACCCTATGTGCAGGTGGCTGGACGGTCGGACCCGGTGTCGAAATCGGTGCCGCCGGCGGGCGAACTGCCGCGGCTGCTCGACTGGCTCGATCCCAACCTGCGGCTGCACGCCGGTCTGTTCCTGATGCTGGCGGCGGTGGCCTTTGTCTGGTGGGTACTGTTCCGCTCGAAGATCGGCTTTGCGTTCCGCGCCTCCGGGGCCAATCCGGACGCCGCACGCTACGCGGGGATGAAGTCGGGCCTCATCATCGTCGCGGCGATGGCCAGCGCCGGTGCGCTCGCGGGCCTTGCCGGCGCGGCGCAGGTGCAAGGGGTGCTCTGGCGGGCGACGCCCGGCTTCTCGGCCGGGATCGGGTTCGACGCCATCGCGCTCGCGCTGCTCGGCCGGTCGCATCCGGTCGGCATCCTGTTTGCCGGCATCCTGTTCGGCGGGCTCGAGGCCGGCGGGCGGCAGATGCAGGTGGATGCCGGTGTGTCGATCGACCTCATCGGCATCATCCAGGCGCTGATCATCGTGTTCATCGCAGCACCCTTGTTGGTGCGTGCGCTGTTCCCCTGGGGCTTTGCCCGTGCGCCGAAGGGAGGCAAGTGACATGACGGCCGTGACCACCAATCCCGCCGCCGAGACGCTCGAAGGATCGAGCGCGCGGCGCGCCCGGATCACCGGCGGCATCCTGATCGCCCTGGCGCTGCTTGTCGTCTTCGTCCTCGACGTGGGCGCCGGCTCGGTGGCGACGTTCAAGCTCACCACCGCGCGCGACGCGGTGCAGGTCGGCGATCTCGTGGTGCCGGGACAGTTCAACTACATCGCCGCCGCGATCATCGCCTTTCTCGGCGCGCGGCAGTTCCTGCGCGGCGGCGGCAAGTGGACTTCGCTGTCGATCGGCCTCGGGCTTGCGCTCGCGGTGATGGCCTTCCTGGTCTGGGCGACGGCGGACAAGAGCTTCAACCTTACCGGCATGTTGCAGGCGACGATGGTGCGGGCGATCCCGATCGCGCTCGGCGGGCTTGCGGGCGTGCTCTCGGAACGGGTGGCGGTGGTCAACATCGCCATCGAGGGGATGCTGCTGGCCGGCGCCTTCACCGGCGCGCTCCTGGGTTCGGTGCTGGGCAGCTGGCTCGGCATCGTCGGCGCAGTGGCCATCGGCGGGCTGTTCGGCCTGATGCTGGCGGCTCTGGTGGTGACCTACCGGATGGACCAGATCATCGCGGGGGTTGTCATCAACCTCCTTGTCCTCGGGCTCACCAGTTATGTGACATCGCAGGTTCTGGCCAAGCCCGAGTTCCGCCATCTCAACAATGCCGAGGTGTTCCGGTCGTGGAAGATCCCGCTGTTGGGCGATATCCCGGTGATCGGGCCGATGCTGTTCAACCAGAACATCTTCGTCTACGGCGCGCTGATCCTGGTGGCGGTGGCGACCTATTATCTGTTCCACACCAAGGGCGGTTTGCGGGCGCGGGCGGTGGGCGAGCATCCGCGCGCGGCCGATACGCTCGGCGTCGACGTCTACCGGACGCGCTATCTGCATGTAACGCTCGCCGGCATGGTCGCGGGCTTCGGCGGCGCCTGGTTCACGCTGGGTTCGGTCGGGCGGTTCGACGAGAACATGACCAACGGTCGTGGTTTCATCGGGCTCGCAGCGATGATCTTCGGCCGCTGGCATCCGGTGGGCGCGCTGATGGCGGCGCTGATCTTCGGCTTCGCGGATTCGCTGCAACAGAAACTCGCGCTGCTCAACACGCCGATCCCGTCGGAGTTTCTCGCCATGGCGCCCTATCTCGCCACCATCGTCGTCGTGGCGGGGCTGATCGGCAAGGCGCGGCCACCGGCTGCGGATGGCCAGCCCTACGTGAAGGAATAGGCCTCGGGCAACGCGGACGCTCGACCGCGCGGGATTCCGGCGCGTCGGTGTCTCCAGGCCCCGGACAAAGCGCGCTGGCCCCGTCTGGCGCCGCGCGCTACCGTCACGCCATGATCCTCTCGCGCGGCCGCCGCTACATCTTCGTCCATGCGCCCAAGACCGGGGGCACCTCGCTGGCGCTGGCGCTGGAGGCCCGCGCCATGGCCGATGACGTGATGCTGGGCGACACGCCCAAGGCGGTGAAGCGCCGGCACCGGGTCAAGGATGTCGAGGCCTCGGGCCGGCTTTGGAAGCATTCGATGCTCACCGATCTCTACGGGCTGGTCGGCCAGGAGGAGATCGAGGCGTTCTTCGTCTTCACCCTGGTGCGCAACCCCTGGGACCGGATGGTGAGCTATTACCACTGGCTCCAGGCGCAGAGCTTCGACCATCCGGCGGTGGGGCTGGCCAGGACGCTCGATTTCGCGGCGTTCCTGCGCGCGCCGCTGGTACAGGCGAGCGTCAGGGCGTCGCCCTATGGCCGTTATGTCGCCGACCGCGAGGGCGTCGACCGGGCCGATCTCTACATCAGGCTCGAGCATCTCGACACCGATCTCGCGCCGCTCGAAGCTCATCTCGGGTTCCGGCTCGGCCCCCTGCCGCATGTTAACCAATCGAATCGTAGTGGCGACTGGCGCAGCTATTACGGCGATCCCGAGACCGAAATCGTGGCGAATCTCTGCGAAACCGACATAAAGCGGTTCGGCTACGCATTCTCCTGACACATTTCGTTTCTCGGCGGCGAACAACCCGGGCTCGGCCCGCCGTTTTTTCCGCCAGGGCGCGACAATGCCACAATAAGGTCTTGATCGCGCCGAAGATTTTCCCCGGGCCCGCATCAATCCTTAACCATCGACAGAGAGGCGAACGGGCTGCCACCCGGCCTCGACGACAGGGAAGTGAGACATAGATGTTCGGTCCGCTGTACAAACACCTCCGCGAGCGCCCGGTGCATTACCGGGCCGAGCCGGGCTCGGCGCGACCCTGCACCGACTTCCAGATGCGCGGAATTACCTCGGGGACCCGGATCGCGACCGCCAAGGGCTGGCGCAAGGTCGAGCATGTCGCCGTCGGCGATCAGGTGCTGACCTTCGACAACGGCCCGCAGGAGGTCATCGCCATCACCCGCGCCACCCAATTCGTGCAGCCCGGTGCCGCGCCGGAGTTCGCCCACCCGATCGACGTGCCGGCGGGTGTGCTCGGCAATGCCGAACCGATGGTGCTGCTGCCCGAGCAGAACGTGATGATCGAGAGCGACGAGGCCGAAGCCTTGTGCGGCGATCCGTTCGCGCTGATCCCCGCCAAGGCGCTGGTCGGCTACCGCGGGGTCGAGCGCTTCCGGGCGCTGCGGCCGTTCGAAGTGGTCACGCTGCATTTCGCCAATGACGAGGTGATCTACGCCGAGGGCGGCGCGCTGATGCTGGCGCGCGCGGTGGTGCCGGGCGATGTCGCCTCGCTCGACGATCTCGGGCAGAACGGCCTGCCGACGCCCTATGTCGCCTACAACGGACGCGACGCGGTGATCCTGGTCGCCGCGCTCGCCGGACAGGATACCACCAGAGCGCCGCAGCCGGCGCCGAAATTTGCGGCCGCAGCCTGACAGGGAGGATCTGCCCGCATAAGGAGCATCGCGCTCGTTTCCGCCCCCCGATTACAGCGCGATTCAGAAGCCCCGTCCGAACCCCTTGCCGGACGGGGCTTCGCCTTTTCCGGGTCCAGCGGTAAGGCTTGGCGAATGTACGCCATCCGACCGGTCACGCCAGAGAATTTCGACGACCTCGCCCGGCTGTTCGAGGCCCGAGGCGGGCCCGACTGGTGCTGGTGCATGGCCTGGCGGGCCAAGCCCGCCTCGGTCACCCGGGCGAAGGGGGCGGAGGGCAAGAGGCTCAGGAAGGCACAGATGCAGGCGCGGGTGGCGGCAGGCCAGCCGGTCGGGCTCCTCGCCTATGCGGACGAGGCGCCGGTGGGCTGGGTCGCGACCGGGCCGCTCACGGGTTTCGTCCGGCTCGGCGGGCCTGGCGACGTCGATCCCGCGACCACCTGGGCGATCTCGTGTTTCTTCGTCGCGCGGCCCCATCGCGGCGCGGGTCTCGCCCGGGCGCTGACCGCCGCCGCGCTCGATAGCGCCCGCGCAGCCGGGGCCAGGTTGTTCCAGGACACCGCCGTCGATGCCGACAGCCCGTCCTACCGGTTCATGGGCACCGTCGGGCTTTTCGAGAGTTTCGGTTTCGAAGCGGTGGCGATGGCGGGGCACCGGCGCCACGTGATGCGTCTTTCTCTCTGAGCGCGGGGCTCCGGGGCGGAAAGCGGGTTACGCTTCGATCGGCTCGATCAGCTCGGGCCCTTCCGCGCGATTCGAGTTCACCGCGGTCGAGACCCGGTGAAACTCCAGCACATCCTCGGCGGGCGGCTTCATCAGCACGGCCGCGCCATGGCCCTGTTCGCCAAGCCACAGGCCCCAGTCGGGTTGTTCGATCACCACCGGGATGCGGTGGTGGATCGGCGCCATCGCGGCATTGGCTTCGGTGGTGACCACGGCGAAGGTGGGGAGCGCGTCCTCGCCCCAATCCTGCCAGATGCCGGCGAGCACCAGAGGCGTGTGGTCGGCGCGGCGCACGAACCAGGGCAGGCGCGCCTCCTTGGTGCGGTGCCATTCGTAGAAGCCGGTGACCGGCACGAGGCAGCGCCGCGCCCGCACCGCGGCGCGGAAGGCGGGTTTCTCGGCAATGGTCTCGGCGCGGGCGTTGATCAGCAGGGGGCCGTCG
>JAGRMO010000177.1:1045-15838 GCA_020441205.1 Maritimibacter sp. | reverse complement strand
CTGGGCGTCGTTGAAATAGGCGGGCACAGTGATGACGGCCTGCTCGACCTTCTCGCCGAGATAGCTTTCGGCCGTTTCCTTCATCTTGCCGAGGATGAAGGCGGAGATCTGCGAGGGCGAGTATTTCTCGCCGCCGGCCTGAACCCAGGCGTCGCCGTTACCGCCGTTGACGATGTCGTAGGGCACCAGCTTCTTGTCCTTGGCGACGGCCGGGTCGTCGTAACGACGGCCGATCAGGCGCTTGACGGCGAAGATGGTGTTTTCCGGGTTGGTGACGGCCTGGCGCTTGGCGGGCTGGCCGACGAGCCGCTCTTCATCCTTGAAGGCGACGATGGAGGGCGTGGTGCGCGCCCCTTCGGAGTTTTCGATCACGCGCGGCTGCGACCCGTCCATGATGGCGACGCAGGAGTTGGTGGTGCCGAGGTCGATACCAATGACTTTGGCCATGCTCTGATGTCCTCTTCTTAGGCGATGTCTGGGGCCTGGGCCTTGGAAAGCACCCCTGCCCGATCCCGATTTGTGCTGAGCCGAAACGGTGGCCCCGTCCCGGCGTCTGGGCGTATATAGGGAGGGCTTTTCATGCCTGCAAGCCGCGCTTTTCAGTGCGAAACGCAAAAAAACCGAGTCCTTTGGAGGGGATAGGCCGAGATGCGTGCGCCTGTGTCACCGGAACCCGACCTCGTGCTCGGCGGCGCGCCGATCTGGCGCGGCTGGCTTGGGCCGGCGGCGCAGGACGAGATGGTCGCGGCGCTGCGCCGCGTCGTCGCGGCGGCGCCCCTGTTCAGCCCGGAGACACGTTGGGGCAAGGCGATGTCGGTGCGGATGACGAGCGCCGGACGCTACGGGTGGTATTCGGACAGGAAGGGCTACCGATATATTGAGCGCCACCCGTCCGGCGTGGCCTGGCCCGCGATCCCCGAGCCGGTGCTAAAGGTGTGGCGAGCGCTGGCGCCCGGGGCGCGTGCGCCCGATTGCTGCCTGGTCAATTTCTACGCGCCGGGGGCGAAGATGGGGCTGCACCAGGACCGCGACGAGGCGGATTTTTTGCAGCCGGTGCTGTCGATCTCGCTGGGCGACGACGGTCTGTTTCGCATCGGGGGCCAAGAGCGTGGCGGAACGACGCAATCGGCCTGGCTCGGGTCCGGCGACGTGATGTTGCTCACCGGCCCGTCGCGGCTCGCCTATCACGGGATCGACCGGGTGCGGGGCGGGTCGTCGTCGCTCTTGAAGGAGGGCGGGCGGATCAACCTCACCCTTCGTGTGGTCGACTAGGGCACGAGACGGCAGCAGCCGCCATCGAGCCGGAGCCGGGCCGGGGACTGGTGCACCAGATCGAGGGCGAGGCCGTAGAGCGCATCGGACATGCCGTCGGAGCAGATCTCGAAGGAGAGGATGCCGGTGAGGCCGGTCGCGTCGTCGGCCATCCAGCCCTGGAAGCCGCGCGGGGCGGCGCCGGCGGAGCGCGGGACCGGCACATAGGCGCCGGGACGCGGGCTGCCGTCGTCGACGAACGGATCGGTCAGCACGAGGGTGCCATCGGCGCCGAGCGCGAGGCTCCAGAACGGCTCGGTGCCGAAGCAATCGAGCCCGCGCGGGGCGAGGCCGGACAGCCAATCGTCGTAACCCTGCCCCGGTTGGCGGGCGAGGAAGGCCATCGAGACCCAGCCGGTGGTTTCGGAAAGGTTGACCCGGCCCCAATCGCCGCCGTCCGAGAGCTCGACCACCTCGATGCCGGTGGCGTCTGGGGCGAACTCGCCGAGCTTTTCGGCCGAGGCCATCGGGTCGGCCCGGACGTTCAGCACATCGTCGGCGGCGACGGCGGTGACATCGTAGAGGGCCGGGAAAATGTCCTGCGCGCGGGCAAGGCCGGGGAGCAGCAGGAGGGCGAAGGCAAGCAGGCGGATCATCGGCGCGCGCTCCAGCTCATCGACACGTGTTTGCGGGTATAGGCTTCGGCCATCAGCCCGATCATCATCAGCGCGACCGAGACCAGGAGCGGATAGAGCCAGTTGGAATTGTGCGGGTTGTAGTTGATGAAGGCGAAGCCGCGGGCCTGGTCGATGATGTGGAACAGCGGGTTCCAGGTGAAGAAGGCGAGGATGTAATAGGG
Organism: Maritimibacter sp.; assembly: GCA_020441205.1. Classification (GTDB taxonomy): domain Bacteria; phylum Pseudomonadota; class Alphaproteobacteria; order Rhodobacterales; family Rhodobacteraceae; genus Sinisalibacter. The sequence goes on along the minus strand of JAGRMO010000177.1, from coordinate 13,728 downwards.
CGTCGAATTGGCAAGGAACATCTTGCCGGAGGCGATCATGTTGGCGCGGGCATAGATCGACGAGCCGACCGAGGCGAATTGCGGGAACCACGGCTTGATCGCGAGAAAAATGAGGCCGATGCCGATGCCGGAATACCAGGCGAGCAACAGCATCCCGAAGGCGCCGACGGGATCGTAGATGGTGATCGGGGTGAAGGCGATGTGGTAGACATAGAGGATCACCACGATCGACAGCACCTGGATATAGAGCTGCGACAGCGCGGCGGAGGCGATGGCGACGAAGGTGTTCATCGGCGCGTGCTGCATCATCGGCGAGGCCGGGCCCTCGGAGCCGACGATGGCGCCCATGGTCTTGACCTGGGTCATGTAGAGGAAGATGCCCGACATGATGTAGAGCAGGAAATCGCCACGGATCATGTTGCCGCGCAGGCCGATCACCGCATACATCAGGTAGAACACCAGAACCAGCATGACCGATTGCATCATGTTGATCGCCAGCGCGGCGAGCGCGTTGGAATGGCTCTTGCGCAGATGGCGCACGGTGGCGTGGTAGATGACCTCGAGGAGGCCGGCCGCCTGGCTCAACTGGCTTTGCTTCTGGTCAACCTGGAACATGCGCGCTCTTTGCCTGATTTGGCCTGATCTGCCCGTCTTGACAGGGAATTCTTGCCGATCCCTTGCCAGACAACCATAAGAGGGGCACCAAATTAAGGCAACAAACCCGCCGCGAGCGGGCGAGAGGACGATATGGATTTCGACAGGCTTGAGCGGGTGATGCGCCGGTTGGCGCTGGAAGCGGGCGACGCGATCATGGTGATCTACGGGCAGGACGATTTCGACGTCCGCGCCAAGTCGGACGCGAGCCCGGTGACGGCGGCGGACGAGGCGGCGGATGCGCTGATTTCGGCGGGGCTGCGCGCGGCGTTTCCCGACGTGCTCCTGGTGACCGAGGAACAGGCGGCGAGCCACAGCGAACGGGCCGGGGCGTTCCTGATCGTCGATCCGCTCGACGGGACCAAGGAGTTCGTCCACCGGCGCGGCGATTTCACGGTGAATATCGCCTATGTCGAGGACGGCGTGCCGGTGCGCGGCGTGGTCTATGCGCCGGCGAAGGGGCGGATGTTCTACACCGGTGCGGACGGGGTGAGCGTCGAGGAAGAGGGGCCGTTCGACAAGGACACGGCCGGGACGCGGCGGCCGATCGGCGTTTCGACGCCGGACAATGGCGCGCTGATGGTGGTGGCGTCGAAATCGCACCGCGACCAGGCGACGGACGATTACATCGGCAAATACGCGGTGCGCGACATGACCAGCGCCGGGTCTTCGCTCAAGTTCTGCCTCGTCGCCACCGGCGAGGCCGATCTCTACCCCCGGCTCGGGCGGACGATGGAATGGGATACGGCCGCCGGCCACGCGGTGCTCGCGGGCGCGGGCGGCCGGGTGATCCGGTTCGACGACCACAGCCCGCTTCGCTACGGCAAGGCGGGCTACGAGAACCCGTTCTTCATCGCCCATGCGCCCGGGGTGGAGCTGAAACCGGCCACGTGATGGGCGTGCTTCTCGTCATCCCCGCGCGTTACGCCTCGGTGCGCTATCCCGGCAAGGCGCTGGCAGGCCTCGTCGGCGCGACCGGGGTGACGAAGACGCTGATCCGGCGGTCGTGGGAGGCAGCGCAGGCGGTTTCGGGGATGGACCGGGTGGTGGTCGCAACCGACGACGGACGCATCCGCGACGAGGCCCTCGGGTTCGGCGCCGAGGTGGTGATGACGAGCCCCGAGTGCGACAACGGCACCGCGCGCTGCGCCGAGGCGCATGACGCTCTGGGCGCGCGTTACGACGTGGTGGTGAACCTGCAGGGCGACGCGCCGCTGACGCCGCCCTGGTTCATCGAGGAGCTGGTGGCCGCGCTCGACAGGCATCCGACGGCGGAGGTGGCGACGCCGGTGCTGCGGGCCTCGGGGCGGGCGCTGTCGGGTTTCCACGAAGACCGGCGCGCGGGCCGGGTGGGGGCAACGACGGCGGTGTTCGGGATCGAGGGCAAGGCGCTCTACTTCTCCAAGGAGGTGATTCCCTACACCACCGAGGATTACCCCGCGGCCGCGGCCACGCCGGTGTTTCACCATGTCGGGGTCTATGCCTACCGGCCGTCGGCGCTCGCCGCCTATCCACGCTGGAAACCGGGCGCGCTCGAGCGGCTCGAAGGGCTCGAACAGCTGAGGTTCCTCGAGCGCGAACGGCCGGTGCTCTGCGTCGAGGTCGACGCGCGGGGGCGGCCGTTCTGGGAGCTCAACAACCCCGAGGATGTGCCGCGGATCGAGGCGATGCTGGCCGAGCTGGGGATGGAATGATCCCGGTCTCGGTGATCGTGGTGAGCCGGGGGCGGCCGGGGCCGCTCGGGCTCTGCCTCACCGGGCTCGGGCAATTGTGTTACGACAATTATGAGTTGGTGGTTGTGGCCGATCCGGCGGGATCAGAGACTGTTTCGGCGCTGGGACTCGCGCATCGGATCAAATCCGTGGCGTTCGACCTGGCCAATATCTCGGCCGCGCGCAATGCCGGTATCGCGGCGGCGGCGGGCGCGGTCCTGGCGTTCATCGACGACGACGCGGTGCCGGAGCCGAGCTGGCTTGCCCGGCTCGTCGCGCCGTTCGCCGACGGAGATGTCGCCGCGACGGGCGGCTATGTGATCGGGCGGGACGGGATCAGGCTGCAATACGGCGCGCGGGCGGTGAATGCATTGGGCGAGACCGTCGAGTCGACGGCGGCGGCGCAGACGCCGTTCACCCCTGCCCTGCCGGCCGGTTTCAGGGTGAAGACCGAAGGCACCAACATGGCGGTGCGGCGGGAGGTGCTGGCCGGGCTCGGCGGCTTCGACCCGGCCTATCGGTTCTATCTCGACGAGACGGATCTGGACCTGCGGCTCGCGGCGGCGGGCGCGCGGGTGGTGCTGGCGCCGGGGGCGCTGGTGCATCACGCAGTCGCCGCCTCGGACCGGCGGGGGGCCGACCGCGCGCCGCGCGACCTTACCGAGATCGGCGCTTCGGCGGCGGTGTTCGCGCGCAAGCACGAGCCGGGAACGGCGCCCGAGGCGGTGCTCGCGCGGCTGGTGGCGGGGCAGCGGCGCCTTCTCATCGGGCATATGGTGGCGGGGCGTCTGGAGCCCGGCGACGTGGGCCGGCTGCTCGACGGGCTCGCGGCCGGGTTTCGCGCCGGCTGGGCGCGCGAGATTGTGCCGCTTGGGCCGATTGGCGGGCCTGAGGCGGGTTTTCTGCCCTTCGAGAGCCGGGCCACGGGGGCTTCGCGCCATATCGCCGGGCGGGTCTGGAGCCGCAGGCGGCTCCGGGCACAGGCGGCGGAGGCGCTGGCACGGGGCGAGACCGTGACGCTGTTTCGCCTCAGCCCGACGGCGCTGAGGCACCGGGTGCGGTTTCACCCCGGTGGCTGGTGGGAGCACAGCGGCGGGGTCTTCGGACGCTCCGCGCGGGGCGATCCAGCCTTTCGCCTGACCTCGTTCAGGGCCCGGGTGGCGCGCGAATGGGCCCGGGTCGCGGCGCAAAGACAATGCCGCTGAAATGCCCAGATTTCGCAATGAGCTTGCCCGGCTTCGTCACTACCACCCCAGTCAATAATCGCCAATCGGGCCGACTGTTTCGTCGGGGGCTGGCGCAGGCAGAACGTATGAAGCTATTGGAGCGCTTATGAAAACCAGGGTTACGAAGGCTATTTTTCCGGTTGCGGGTCTGGGTACGCGCTTCCTGCCGGCGACGAAATCGATTCCCAAGGAAATCATGACGCTGGTCGACCGGCCGCTGATCCAATACGCGATCGACGAGGCGCGGGCGGCGGGGATCAAGGAGTTCATCTTCGTGACCTCGCGCGGCAAGGGCGCGCTCGAAGATTACTTCGACATTCACCCGATGCTGGAGCAGACTCTGCGGCGGGCCGGCAAGGACGGGCTGCTCGAGATGCTGAAGAACACCAACATGGATTCGGGCGAGATCGCCTATATCCGCCAGCACAAGGCGCTGGGCCTCGGCCATGCGGTCTGGTGCGCGCGGCGGCTCATCGGCAACGAGCCTTTCGCGGTGATCCTGCCCGACGACGTGATCGCGGCCGAAAAACCGGTGCTGCAGCAGATGGTGGAAGCCTATGAGCAGACCGGCGGCGCGATGGTCGCGGCGATGGAAGTGCCGCCGGACAAGGCGTCGTCCTACGGTGTGCTCGACATCGAGGAAGACATGGGCGACCTGGTGAAGGTCAAAGGCATGGTCGAGAAGCCGGCGGCGGAAGAGGCGCCGTCGAACCTCGCGGTGATCGGGCGCTACATCCTGACGCCGAAAGTGCTGGCCAATATCTCGAAGGTGAAGAGCGGCGCGGGCGGGGAGATTCAGCTCACCGACGCGATCGCCGCCGAGATCAACCAGAACCGCGGCGTCTACGGGTTCCGGTTCCGGGGCCAGCGGTTCGATTGCGGCTCTAAAGCAGGGTTTTTGCAGGCCACCGTGGCCTTCGGCATGGCCCGCGACGATCTGCGCGACGAGTTTACCGCCTATCTCGACGAGATGATGTCGGTGCGGCGCGCGGCGCAATAGGCGGGGATGGCTGACCCCGGCCCGGCCCCGGCGCGCCTCCTCGATCTCACGCGGCTCGTCAGCCGGGTGGACCGGGGGCCCTGGACCGGGATCGACCGGGTGGAGGCCGCCTGGCTCGCCCGATTGCTGGGCGACGAGACCGAGCCGTTCGGACTGGTGCGCCGGTCCGGCGGCTTTTTTCTGTTCGACCGCGCCGGAATGGCGGCGCTGCGGGCGCGGCTGACCGGCGCTGTACCCTGGGGCGCGCCCGACTGGCGGGCCCGGCTGCGCTTGCGCGCGCGACCGGCGATGCGAGCGGTGGAGGGCGATCTGCGGCGGCTGGCCTTGGCGCGGGCGGCCAAGCCGGGGCTCGCGCGGATGCTGGGGCGGCATTTGCCGGCGGGGACGTGCTGGTTCAACCTCGGCCACAGCAACCTCGACGACGGGGTGTTTGCCGCGGTACGGGCCGCCGGCGGGCGCTCGATCGTCATGGTGCATGACATGATCCCGCTCGACTGGCCCGACTTCCAGCGTCCGGGGACGGTGGAGCGGTTTGCCGACAAGATGCAGGCGGTGGCGGTGGGCGCCGATCTGGTGATCTGCCCATCCGAGGCGGCGGCGGCCGACGTGCGGCGGCATTTCGCGCCGGTGCGGCGGGTGCCCGAGATCGCGGTCGCCCCCCTCGGGGTGGCGCCAGCAATGCCGGACAGGCGCGCCCTGCCCGAAGCGGTGGATCCGGCACGGCCCTATTTCGTCGTGGTCGGTACCATCGAGCCGCGCAAGAATCATGCTCTCTTGCTGGATATCTGGGACGATTTCGCGGAGTATCTCGCGCCGGGCGACGTGCCCGCGCTGCATATCGCGGGCGCGCGCGGCTGGGCGAACGAGGACGTGTTCGCCCGGCTCGACAACGCGCCAGTGATGCGGCGGCATGTGTTCGAGCACAACGGGCTGGGGGACGGGGCGGTGTCGGCGCTCGTCTCCGGGGCGCGGGCGCTTCTGATGCCGAGCCATGCCGAGGGGTTCGGCCTGCCGCCAGCGGAGGCTCTGGCGCTGGGAACGCCCGCCATCGTCGGCGATCTGCCGGTCTATCGTGAAGTTCTTGGAAACAATCCCGTTTACCTCAATACCCACGACATGTATTCTTGGGCGAACGAGATCCTCGAGTTTGCACGAGGGCGGAACAGAGGACCAACGGCAGCATCGGGGGGCGTGCCTGAGCTTCCCACTTGGCAGGCCCATTTCGACCTTGTTTTCAAGGCGCTCTGACCCGCCCGACCCGCGCCGGACGAGACGAGAGGGACAGGGGTGAGCGTGTTTCGGTCATATCGCCTCCGCTGGGAGCGCAAGCGGTGGCGGATCCGCGCGCTGCGCAAGCGGCATGACCTGAAGCCCATTAGCAACAAGACGGCAACAATCGCGCCCAGGGACATCCTGGTGCTGACCACGCTGCGCAACGAGCGTGTGCGGCTGCCCTATTTCCTGCGCTATTACCGCGAACTCGGGGTCAACCACTTTCTCATTGTCGACAACGGCAGCGACGACGGCTCGCGCGAGTATCTGGCCGAGCAGGAGGATGTCTCGCTCTGGATCACGCGGGGCAGCTACAAGCGGGCGCGGTTCGGGGTCGATTGGCTGAACTGGCTGGCGCGGCGCCATGCGCACGGGCATTGGGCGCTGACCGTCGATCCGGACGAGTTCCTGATTTACCCGTTCGTCGACACCCGCAGCCTCCGGGCGCTCACCGACTGGCTCGACGCCTCGTCGATCCGCTCGTTCGGGGCGATGCTGGTCGACATGTATCCGAAGGGGCCGATCGACGATCAGACCTACGTCGAAGGGCAGGACCCGTTCGAAATCGCGAACTGGTTCGACAGCGGCAATTACATGATCTCGAAGAACGAGAAATACGGGAACCTGTGGATCCAGGGGGGGCCGCGGGCGCGGACCTTCTTCGCCGACAAGCCGGAGCGGGCGCCGGCGCTGAACAAGATCCCGCTGGTGAAATGGCACCGGGCCTATACCTACGTGAGCTCGACCCACAGCCTGCTGCCGCGCGGGCTGAACCTCGTCTACGACGAATGGGGGGGCGAGAAGGCGAGCGGTGTGCTGCTGCACGCGAAATTCATCGACACTTTCCCCGAAAAGGCGCGCGAAGAGATCGAGCGCAGGCAGCATTACGCGGCGAGTCACGAGTACAAGGCCTATGCCGCCAAGCTCTCGGACAATCCCGAGCTGTGGTGCAAGTGGAGCGAGAAATACATCAACTGGCGGCAGCTCGAGATTCTCGGGCTGATGTCGAAGGGGAACTGGGCGTGACGGTGGGGTTCGTCATGCTGGTGCACACCGCGCTCGACCGGGCCGAGCAGGTGGCGCGGCATTGGTCCAAGGCGGATTGCCCGGTGGTGATCCATGTCGACCGCAAGGTGAAGAAGCGCGACCACGCCGCCTTCGTCGAGGCGCTGGCCGATCTTTCCAACGTGCGGTTCAGCCGGCGGCGCTCGTGCGACTGGGGGACATGGTCGCTGGTGCAGGCGAGCCAGGACGCGTCCGAAGTGCTGCTGGCCGAGTTTCCCGAGGTGCGGCACGTCTATCTCTCGTCGGGCTCGTGCCTGCCGCTCCGGCCGGTGCAGGAGCTCAAGGATTACCTGGCTGAGCGGCCGCTCACCAATTTCATCGAGAGCGTGACCACCGAGGATGTGCCCTGGACGGTGGGCGGGCTCGACCGCGAGCGGTTCACCATGCGGTTTCCGTTCTCGTGGCGGCGGCGGCGGCGGCTGTTCGACTGGTATGTGCGGTTCCAGCGGCGCTGGGGGCTGAGGCGACGGGTGCCCGAGGCGATCACGCCGCATCTGGGCAGCCAGTGGTGGTGCCTCACGCGGCAGACGCTGACGGCGATCCTGGAAGACGCCGACCGCAAGAAGTACGACGCCTATTTCTCGAAGGTGTGGATCCCCGACGAGAGCTATTACCAGACTCTGGTAAGGCTCTATTCCACCAATATCGAGAGTAGATCGCTCACGCTGTCGAAGTTCGATTTCCAGGGCAAGCCGCATATCTTCTATGACGACCACATGCAGCTTCTGCGCCGGTCGGACTGTTTCGTTGCGCGCAAGATCTGGCCGAATGCCGACAAGCTCTATTCCGGCTTCCTGTCGAACGACGCCTCGGTGTTTTCCGGCGCCGAGCCCAACCCGGGCAAGATCGACCGGATCTTCTCGAAGGCGGTGGAGCGGCGCACCAAGGGGCGGCCGGGGCTCTACATGCAGAGCCGGTTTCCCAACGCGAGCTGGGAAAACGGGCTCACCAGCGCGCATTATGCGGTGTTCGAAGGGTTCTCGGAGCTGTTCCAGGATTTCGAGGACTGGCTCGCGCGGCTGACCGGCACGCGGGTGCACGGACATCTGTTCGGGCCGGAGCGGGCGGAGTTTGCCGGCGGGCAGAGCGTGTTCGCGGGCGCCCTGCCCGACAGCGCGGCGCTTCGCGATTACGACCCGCGCGCGTTTCTGACCAACCTCATCTGGAACACCCGCGGCGAGCGGCAGTGCTTCCAGTACGGGCCCCGTGACACGGTGGCGATCTCGCGCCATCTCGCGCGCGACGCCAATGCGACGATCTCGGTGATCTCGGGGGCCTGGGCGGTGCCCCTGTTCTATTCGAATGCGAATTTCTCGGTGATCCGGCGCGAGGCGGCGCTGTTGCAGAAGATCGAGAGTGCGCATCTCGACGTGCTCCGCTCGCACCAGACGAAGGCGCGGGTACGGATCTGGACGCTGGCGGATTTCGTCGAAAACCCGATGGAGCCGCTGCAGACGGTGATCGACGAACTGGGCGTGCGCACTTCGCACCGGCTGACGGAAGCGCCGCGGATGGTCTCGCTCGACGGGTTCGGGCAGTTTCTGCAGAACCTGAAAAACCAGGGGATGCAACCGCATCTGATGGGCGATTTCCCGGCGGTCATCGGCGGACCGGCGGCGCGGACGAAACCGCGCAAGCCCTACCTGGTGAAGTGAGGGCCCCGGGATGGCGCGACGGTTCGACAGTTTCGTGATCTTCGCCGAGATGCGGACGGGATCGAACTTTCTCGAGTCGAACCTCGATCTTTTTCCCGGGTTAGAGACATATGGTGAGGCGTTTAACCCGTATTTCATCGTGCGACCCGACATGCCGGAACTGTTCGGCATCGACGTGAAGACGCGCAACGCCGATCCGGTGGCGCTGTTCGACCGGATGAAGGCGCGCAGCAGCGGCATCCCCGGGTTTCGCTTTTTCCACGACCATGACCGGCGGATCTTCGAACGCGTGATCGACGACGCGGCCTGCGCCAAGGTGGTGCTCACGCGCAACCTGGTCGATGCCTATGTATCGCGCGCGATCGCACGCGAAACGAACCAATGGGCGCTGGGCAATGTCAAACACGCGAAGAAGGCGAAGGTCCGGTTCGACCCGGTCGACTTCGCGGAGCAGCTCGAGGCGATCAAGGCGTTTCAGCTCGAGGTGCTGGGGCGGCTGCAGCGATCGGGGCAGACGGCGTTCTATGTCAATTACGACGATATCCGCGACCTCGACGTGATCAACGGGCTTGGGCGGTTTCTGGGCGAGGAAACCCGGCTCGACGCGCTGTCGGGCAAGTTCAAGAAACAGAACCCGGAGCCGTTGCGGGAGAAGGTCGAGAATTACGCCGAGATGGAGGCGGCGGTGGCGGAGATCACCGCCTTCGACCTCGACGATGCGCCGAATTTTGAGCCGCGACGCGCGGCGAACGTGCCGGGCTACGTGACCGCGGCAGAGGCGCCGCTTCTGTATCTGCCGATCCAGGGCGGGCCGGTGGCGGCGGTGCGGGGCTGGCTCGCTGCGCTCGACGGGGTGGACGAAGACGCGCTGGGCTCGGGGATGCGGCAGAAGGATCTGCGCAAGTGGAAGCGGCAGCGGCCGGGGCATCGCAGCTTCACCGTGCTGAGCCATCCGGCGATGCGGGCGCACAGGGCCTATTGCACGCATATCGTCGGGGACGGGCCGGAGGCTCTTGCCGAGATCCGCAGGGTTCTGGTGGAGCAATACGGGCTGAAGCTGCCTTCGGGCGGGCCGGGTGGGGACTGGTCGGTGGAGGCGCACCGCGCCGGGTTTCTGAGCTGGCTCGACTTCGTGCAGCGCAATCTCGCGGGTCAGACGCCGATCCGGGTCGATCCCGCCTGGGCGAGCCTCGCGCAGGTGATCGACGGATTTGCCCAGGTGCTGCATCCCGATGTGCTGATCCGCGAGACCCGTCTGGCCGAGGGGCTCGGGCAGCTCGGCGCTGAGATCGGGCGAGCCGATGTGCCGGAGGTGCAGGCGATGCCGGCCGAGATGCCCTTCGCGCTCAGCGAGATCTACGACGCGGAGGTCGAACGCGCGGTGCATGGCGCCTATCAGCGCGATTACATGCTGTTCGGCTTCGGGCCCTGGGGCGACGAAGCGGCGCGATAGCGCCGGATCAGAGCCCGCCTGGTCGCCAGCTCAGGCGGCGCGGGTGGCCTTGGCCTCGGTGAGGATGGTGTAGAGCGTGTCGGGCTCTTCGTTGGCGCGCAGCTTGGCGCAGATGTCGCCGTCGCGCATGGTGCGCGAGACGAGGGCAAGCGCCTTGAGGTGATCGACACCGGAGCCATCGGGAGCGAACAGCGCGAAGATCAGATCGACGGGCTGGCGATCGACCGCGTCGAAATCGAGCGGTTTCTCGATCCGCATGAAGGCGCCGACGACATGGTCGAGGCCGGCGAGACGGGCGTGGGGCAGCGCGACGCCATGGCCGACGCCGGTGGGGCCGAGGCTTTCACGCTGCTGCAACGCGGTGAAGGCCTCGGTGGGATCGAGCCCATAGCACCCGGCGACGAGGTCGCCGAGATCCTGGAACAGCCGTTTCTTCGAGGACACGTTGGCCACGATTTTGACGGCAGCGGGCCGGAGGATCGTCGAAAGGTCCATCTATCCTACTTTACGTTCCGGCCCGCGTCGGTCGCGGTATCAGGCCTGGGTGCCGGGGTCGATCCAGCCTACGTTGCCGTCTTCACGGCGATACACCACGTTGACCCCGTTGGTTTTCTCGTTGCGGAAAACGAGCAGGGGCGCGTGGGCCAGTTCCATCTGCATGACCGCCTCGCCGACGGAGATGGTGGGAACCCGGGTTTCCATCTCGGCGATGATCATCGGCTGCAGAGTCGCGGGCTCGTCGTCCTCGCTCTCGTCTTCTGCGGCGAGGATATACGAGGAGCCGCCCAGAACTTCAACCGGGTTCGCCCTTTCCTTGTGGTGATCCTTCAGGCGACGTTTGTAACGTCGTAGCTGCTTGTCCATTTTCTCCGCGGCTTCGTCGAAGGCCGCGTAGATGTCGGTGGCCTTGGCGCTGGCCTGGGCCGTCAGCCCGGTGGAGAGATGCACCACGGTTTCACAGACGAACTCGTGGGCGTTCTTCGAGAACACCACCTGCGCGTCGGTCGGGCGCTGGGCGTATTTCTCGACAACCGTGCCAAGTTCCTGTTCGACATGGGTGCGGAGCGCTTCGCCGATGTCGATCTGTTTGCCGCTGATCTGGTACTTCATCCTACCTCCTCGTTCAGGATTGGCCGCGGGCGCGCGCGCGTCATGCGCGGGCCGCCCGGAGGACCGGGTTACAGGGTTTGCGTTGAGATTGGTTTGCGTTCGGAAAAGCGCCCGAATCCTGAGGGCGTCTTTGGTGCGGTGGCCGTCTTGGCCCGGGCACGAACGGTGGAGCACGAGTTCATGCATCGTCCCTTTCATTAGGTGCCTGCGACGGCGTCATGTCAATGAAAATGCGCGTGAAACGGGGCCCGGGTCAGTGGGCGAAGATATCGGTTTCGGGCCAACCCAGAAGGTCGAGCCGGGCGCGGGTGGGCAGAAAATCGAAGGCGGCCCGGGCCAGATCGGTGCGGCCTTCGCGGGCGAGCAGGATGTCGAGTTCGGCCTTCAGCCGGTGCAGGTAGAGCACGTCGGAGGCGGCATAGTCGAGCTGGGCGTCGGTGAGGGTCTCGGCGCCCCAATCGGATTGCTGCTGCTGCTTGGAGACGTCGACGCCGACGAGCTCGTCGAGCAGCACCTTGAGGCCGTGGCGGTCGGTGAAGGTACGCACCAGCTTGGAGGCGATCTTGGTGCAATAGACCGGGGCGGTGAGCGCGCCGAAGGCGTGGTAGAGCGTGGCGATATCGAAGCGGCCGAAGTGGAACAGCTTCAGCGTATCGGGATCGGTGAGCATCCGGGCGAGGTTCGGGGCCTCGGTCTGGCCCTTGGCGATCTGGACGATATGGGCGTTGCCGTCGCCCGACGAGAGCTGGACGACGCAGAGCCGGTCGCGGTGCGGATTGAGGCCCATGGTCTCGGTATCGATCGCGACGACGGGGCCGAGATCGAGCCCGTCGGGCAGATCGCTACGGTAGAAATGATTGGCCATCGGCGCCTCGCTGCCCGGGTTTCGGGGCTTGATAGTGTGCGTGCGCGGCGCGTTCAACGGGGCATTCGCGCGCTGCCCGATATTTGTTCACATGTGCAAATATCATGATACGTTCAAAGCAACCCGTCGCCACAGGCGGGGCTCAACGACATCGACATCAGGGAGGGACACATGATCGACATGTGGAAAGAGGCGGCGCTGGCGAACCCGGCGCAATGGATCGCCTGGGGCGGGCTCGTGATCGGGGTGGTCTTCGGCTTCACCATCCAGCGAACGAACTTCTGCACCATGGGCTCGATTTCCGACATGCTGAGCTTCGGCGACAGCCGCCGGTTCCGCTCGTGGCTGATGGCGGCCGGCGTGGCGATCATCGGGGTGACAGTGCTGGAGCGGGCCGGAATCGTCGATCTGGGCTATTCGATCTACACCGGCACCACGTTCCAGTGGGGCGGGCATGTGATCGGCGGGCTGTTGTTCGGGATCGGCATGGTGTTTGGCGGCGGCTGCGTGTCGAAGAACATCGCGCGGGCCGGGGGCGGCGATCTGCGCTCGCTCTTGGTGCTCGTGGTGATCGGGATCGCCGGCTACATGACCATCGGCGGGCTGTTCGCGCAGACGCGGATCGCGGTGACCGCTCCGCTCACCAGCGATCTCTCGGCGCTCGGGCTCGA
>JAGRMO010000177.1:0-836 GCA_020441205.1 Maritimibacter sp. | reverse complement strand
TTCGACGAGTTCGCCGACAATCCGCAGGTGGAATCGCTGTCGTACGTCCGGCCGGCGGGCGACACGATCGACTATCTCATGCGGTTCACCGCCTATGAGGGGATGAGCTTCACCGTCGCCACGCTGCTCGGCGCGCTGGCGGGGGCGTTTCTGAGCGCGATCACGTCCAGGAGCTTCGCCTTCGCCACCTTCACCGACAAGAGCGACACCTTGCGCAATATCGGCGGCGCGGTGCTGATGGGGATCGGCGGGGTGACGGCGCTGGGCTGCACCATCGGCCAATCGGTCTCGGGGATGTCGACGCTGGCTCTGGGCTCGCTCATCACCTTCGTCTGCATCGTGATCGGCGGGGTGATCGGCATGAAGGCGATGGAAGCGCTCGCCTGACATCAGGCTCTAACGCAGGAAAAAGGGCGCGGAACGTCGGTTCCGCGCCCATTCGATCTGCCGCGCCCGGGCGCTTATTCTTCGTCGTCGTCCTCGGCCTCGCCGAGCAGGGCCGCGACCTTCAGCGCCACGGTCTTGTAGCGCTCGGCGTGGGCGCCCTCGGGGTTGGCGACGATGCAGGGTTTGCCGGCGTCGGAAGTCTTGCGGATGTCCATGTGCAGCGGGATGCCGCCCAGGAACATGACCCCCAGGCGACGGGCGTCGGCCTCGGCGCCGCCGTGACCGAAGATCTCGCTCACCTCGCCGCAATGCGGGCAGACGAAGGTGGACATGTTCTCGATGATGCCGAGGATCGGCACGTCGACGTCCTTGAACATCTTGAGCCCCTTGCGGGCGTCGACCAGCGCCAGATCCTGCGGGGTCGAGACGATGACCGCGCCCGAAAGCGG
>JAGRMO010000176.1 GCA_020441205.1 Maritimibacter sp. | reverse complement strand
AGCGGCCCGAAATACCGTTGCCGATCATGTAGCCATGCGTTGCTGCGCCGAACAGGAGCCCGAGAGTCCCCGGCTCGAGGTCATCGATCTCCGATCCCATGAAAGGGGCACCGCCGGGATAGGCGAAGAAGGCGCCGGAGGCGAACATCGTGGCGGCGGCGTAGCCCCAGAAGCGAGGCGAGGCGAGCAGTTCGGGATAGGCGCGCAATTGCGCCGCGAAGCCGCCCTCGCGCTGGGTCGCGGTCTCGCCGAGGTCGCGCCACAGGAGCCAGACGAGGGCGAGGCCGAGCCAGAAGAGCAGCCAGAAGTTCGCGCGCCAGTCGAAGGCGCTGTCGAGCAGACCGCCGAGCGCCGGGGCGACCATCGGGATCAGCGCCATGCCCATGGTGACATAGGCGATCATCGAGGCGGCGCGGTCGGCGGGCACCATGTCGCGCACCACCGCGCGGCTCAGCACGATGCCGGCGGCGACCACCGCCTGGAGCATGCGGAAGGCGAGGAAAGCGCCGGCAGTGGGGGCGAAGATGCAGCCGAGCGTGGCCAGCAGAAACAGGGCGAAGCTCACGAGCAGAACCGGGCGGCGGCCGTAGCGGTCGGAGATCGGGCCGATGGCCAGCTGCATCACCGCGTTCATCGCGAGGAACAGCGGCACCGAAAGCTGCATCACCCGGTATTCGGCACCGAAATAGGCGGTCATCCCCGGCAGCGACGGCAAATAGATGTTCATCGTCAGGGCCGAGAGGCCCGCCACCAGGGTGAGCGTGACGATATGCGGCGGCGAGGACGGGTCGAGGAATCGGGGAGGGGCTAGGTCGCGCATGGCTCAGGGGTACGCAGCGCGCAGAGGAATGTCGAGCCGTGGGCGTGGGCGTGCCCGCCTCCCGGTGCCCCGGGGCCGACTGCCTCAGGCGAAGGTCATGTCGTTCGCGAGCGCGTCGAGCGTGGTGTTGCGCACTTCCAGCACATCGCCGGCGCCGAAGTCGAAGAACACGTGACCGCCGGATTCGTAGGCCTTGCTCAGAACGACGGATTTGGAGCCGCTGCCGGTGAAGTGCAGCGTGTCGACGTCGTCGGCGAAGTCGCGCACCACGTCGTGGCCGAGGTCCTTGCGGTAGACAAACGTGTCGGCGCCGGTGCCGCCCCAGAGCTTGTCGTCACCATAGCCGCCCCAGATCCAGTCGTCCCCGGAATTGCCGAACAGACGGTCGCTGCCCCGGCCGCCGTCGAGGTCGTCGTCGCCTGAGCCACCTCTCAGATCGTCCCTGTTCGAATAGCCCTTGATGTTGTCGTCGCCACCCTTGCCTTCGAGCTGGTTGCGCCCGCCGTTGCCGACGATCTTGTCGTTGTAATTGCCGCCGACGGCGTTCTCGATCCTGACGCCATAGGCGATGACGACATCCTCGTAGGTGCCGAATTTTGAGAACTTGCCTTCGCCCAGATCCAGGCGGACGCCGTTGGTCGATTTGGCGCCGGAGAACGTGTCGGTGCCGCCCGTGTCCCAGACCACGCGCACGTCGTAGACGCCGCGACCCGTGTACGTGGTGTCTCTGGTGTAGTTGCCGACCGCGCCCCAGATGTCCTGCAGCGCGAGCAGGTCGAAGAGCTGCATCGAGTTGTTGGGCCCGCCGGAATAGGGGTCGTCGGTGTAGGACATCAAGGTGTAGTGGTTGTTCTCGTAGGCGTCGGGCAGCGTGGCGGCGCCGCTGAACGGGTGGTCGAGGCCGAGCATATGGCCGATCTCGTGCATGATCACATGCATGCCGTAGGGGCCGGTGATGTCGAAATCCTTGTTGAAAACGACCTGGCCGTCCCATTCGTTGGCGCCGGACAGCATCGCGCCACCCTCGCCGGCATAGCCCGGGTCCATGTCGACGCGCCCGAAGTTGAAATCCGGATCGCCCCAGTTGTTGACCTCGACGAAATCGACGTTGAGAAAGGTCTCGATCTGGTTGAGCGCCCAGCGCACGGCGTCTTTCTGGGTCTCCGTGAAGGCGGTCCAGCCGGAATAGCCCCAGATCGCATCGCCCGGCTGGCCGGCGCCGGCGAACTGATAGGTCAGCTTCAGCCGCGCCTCGCCGGTGGTGTTCATCGGAATCGCCGCCTGGACGTGGGCGAATTGAAGGGCTTTGATGATTTCAGCTTTGCTCGGCATTCCCGCCTCGTCGGTCGATTTCCAGTCGGCGACCTAGGTAGCGGGCGAGATGAGGCAAAATGGCCCGAAACCTTGGCATGTTTTGGGCAATCGTAGAGGTTGGCCGGGGTGGTTCCGGCGCGGCGTTGGTTCGCAAATATTCAATTTGCATTTCGCCGCTGCCGATAAATTTGCAAATACGCCCGAAAGTGCTTTGGGCTTCGTCACGCGCCCGTTACGTTGCGCGGAATCTCAGGAGGAGGCCGGCGATGAAAGACATTCTGCAGGAGCTCGAAGACCGCCGCATGGTGGCGCGCAAGGGCGGCGGCGAAAAGCGGATCGAGGCGCAGCACGGCAAGGGCAAGCTGACCGCGCGCGAACGGATCGAGATCCTGCTCGACGAGGGCTCGTTCGAAGAGTTCGACATGTTCAAGGCGCATCGCTGCACCGATTTCGGCATGGCCGACAGCCAGATCCCCGGCGACGGCGTGGTCACCGGCTGGGGCACGATCAACGGCCGTCTCGTCTATGTCTTCAGCCAGGATTTCACCGTGTTCGGCGGGTCGCTCTCCGAGACCCATGCCGAGAAGATCGTCAAGATCATGGATATGGCGGTGCAGAACGGCGCACCGGTGATCGGGCTCAACGATTCTGGCGGGGCGCGGATTCAGGAGGGCGTGGCTTCGCTCGCGGGCTATGCCGACGTGTTCCAGCGCAACATCATGGCTTCGGGCGTGGTGCCGCAGATTTCCGTCATCATGGGGCCCTGCGCGGGCGGGGCGGTCTATTCGCCGGCGAT
>JAGRMO010000175.1:4656-9064 GCA_020441205.1 Maritimibacter sp. | reverse complement strand
CTGCGCCGCCGAGAAGCGCCGCCGTCGCAAGCGTGGCAGACTGGCCGATCCCGATATCCGCGTCTTCATCAACGAGGCGGTCTGCGAAGGCTGCGGCGATTGCTCGGTGCAGTCGAACTGTATGTCGATCCTGCCGAAGCCGACAGCGCTGGGTCTCAAGCGGCAGATCGACCAATCCGCCTGCAACAAGGATCTGACCTGCCTCAAGGGCTTCTGCCCGGCCTTCGTCACGTTGCGCGGCGGCCGCCCACGCAAACCCGACGCTGCCAGCATCGCGCCGGAGCGGCTCGACAACCTGCCGCCGCCCGCGCGCCAGCCCAGGGGCAACCAGACGGTGATGGTCGCGGGCATCGGCGGCACCGGCGTCGTCACCGTCGGCGCGCTCCTGGCGATGGCCGCCCATCTGGAAGGCCGCAGCGCCTCGGTCTTCGATGTGACCGGCCTCGCCCAGAAGAACGGCGCGGTCTATTCGCATATCCGTATCGGCGATCCGGGCGATGAGCTCGGGCCGCAGCGGTTGGGCGGCGGCGAGGCCGATCTGATGCTCGCCTTCGACATGATGGCCGCGGCCGATCCCCAGGCGCTGAAGACCCTGGGCGCGGGGCGCTCGACCCTGATCGGCAACAGCGCCATCGCGCCCGGCGCCGCCTTCCAGTTCGCTGCGAGCGAAACGGGCCTGCCTGACGATGCGCTGATCCGCGACCGGCTGATCGCGCGCGTCGGCCCCGACAACAGCCACCTGATCGACGGCACACGCCTTGCCCGCGCCGCCTGCGGCGATACCATCGCGATCAACCTGCTGGTGGTCGGCTACGCCTACCAGCTCGGCCAGCTCGCGCTGTCGCCCGAAGCGATCGAACGGGCGATCGCGCTGAACGGCGTCGCGGTCGATTTCAACATCCGCGCCTTCCGCATCGGCCGCCTCGTGGCCGCCGACCCGGGTCTCGTGGCCGAGTTGACCGAAGACAAGACGCAGGCGCAGGGCGTTGCTCTCGACCTCGACGATCACGCGAAGCTGGTCGCCGACTACCAGGACAATGCCTGGGGCCAACGCTTCCTGAGCGCCATCGGCAAGCTCGCCGCCGCCGGGCCGGAAGCTGCGGCCCTCGCCGACACCGCCGCGCCGATCCTGTCGCGGCTGATGCGCTACAAGGACGAATACGAGGTCGCCCGCCTGCTCACCGCCCCGACTTTCGAAGCCCGCCTCGCCGCCGCCTTCGAGGGCGCGCCGCGCGTCGAGTTCAACCTCGCGCCGCCGCTGCTCACCCGCCCCGACGCCCGCACCGGACGCCCGGCCAAACGTGCCTTCGGCCCCTGGCTGCGCGCGCCCCTGCGCGGGCTCGCGCGCCTGCGTCGCCTGCGCGGCACCTGGGCCGATCCTTTTGGCCGAACCGAAGAGCGGCGGATGGAGCGCGGACTGATCGACTGGTACGAGGGACTGATCGACCGTTGCGCCCGCGAGATCACCGCCGAGACCGCCGACGCCTGGGCCGCGATCCTGAGCGCCCCCGACGCGATCCGCGGCTTCGGCCCGGTCAAGGCCGCGAACGCCGCCCGGGTGCGCGCCGAGGTCGAGGCGAAGCTTGCGGGCCTCGTGGCAGGACCGTCGCCGTCCTAGCGAAACAGGCTTTCGAAATAGGCGACGATCCGCGGGAAGGCCACGCTCTCGGCATCGAACCGCGCCACGATATCCGCCCGGGCGCGCTGTCGCATCGCGGCGATATCGTCACCCTTCGCCAGCGCCCGCTCCACCGCGTCGGCAATCGCGCCCGCGTCGTGCATGTCGACCAGCAGCGCGTTTTCTTCGTGGCGCATCACCTCGCGCACCGGCGCCACGTCGCTCGCCACCATCAGGCAGCCGCAGCTCATCGCCTCGATTGCCGACCACGACAGAACGAAGGGCACCGAAAGGTAGAGATGCGCATCCGACGACTGGAAGATCCGGATCATGTCGGGCCGCGAGACCCGCCCGGTGAAATGCAGCCGGGACTGGTCGAGCGCGAGCCGCTCCAGCATCGAGGTTCGCCAGCTTCCGGAATCAAGTTTGCGCCCGTAGGCCACCCGGTCTTCGCCGACGATCACGGCATGCAGATCCGCCCGTCGCTTCTGCACGAGCGCCACCGCCTCCATCATCTCGGGAAAGCCCCGCGAGGGCTCCATGCCGCGCGCGAGATAGGTGAGCACCGGGGCGCCCCGGGGCACGCCGAACCGTGCGAGCAGCGCGTCGTCGCGCGGGCCCGGGCAATGCATCGCGGTATCGAACCCGTCCGGGAGCACCGTGATCCGGTCGCGAAACGCCTGCGGGAACTGTTCGGCCTGGAAGCCGGTCGGACAGATCGCACCATCGGCCGACGACAGGTCGAGCCACATCGGCGCGTTGCGCACCCGCGCCCGCGCCCGCCCTTCGAGATCGTCGGAGGGCGGATCGTGGCGCGACCGGTCGCGCGGCGGCCAGTGATAGAACCATTCGAAATAGGGCAGGAACCGCGTCTCGGGCCAGACATCCTTGACAAAAGTGCCGACCCCCCAGCCGGAATGCGCGACGACGATATCGGGTACGTAGCCGGCGGCGCGCAGCCGTACCGCCTCGCGCACGAAGGCCTGGCCATTGATGACGGCGCGCTCGAACCCGGCCACGTAGTGATGGATACCCTTGGTCACTTCGCGGTGCGGCTTGAAGGTGACGACCCGGAACCCGACCTCGCCCACGCCCTCGCGCGCGGTGGCGAAGGTCACGTCCCAACCGCGGGTGGAGAGCCAGCCGGCGAAGGTGCCGAACTGTGCGGGAAAGTTCTCGTGGATGAACAGGATGCGGGGCGGCCGTTTCCGCCCTTTTCCCGTTTGTCCGTCACGGCCAGCCATCGTGTTTCCTCAACTTGTCCTCGCCTGCCGGCGACAGCCCTGCCCCCCCGGCGCCGACCGCGAAGGCCCGCGACGGACCGGGCGCGTTACGCCGCCGCCACCGTCTCCTGCCGCTGCTCGCCGAGCCCCTGTACCCGCACCTCCATGACATCGCCGGGCTTGAGGTAGACCGGCGGCTTCATCCCGAGCCCGACGCCCGAGGGCGTGCCGGTGGCGATCAGATCGCCCGGCTGCAGCCGCAGGAACTGGCTCAGATGCGAGACGATCTGGGCCACGCTGAAGATCATGTCGGAGGTACTCGAATCCTGAACCACCTTGCCGTTGAGCGTGAGCGACAGATCGAGGCTCTGCGGATCGCCCACCTCGTCGGCGGTCACCAGCCAGGGGCCGGCCGGGCCGAACGTGGGCGCCGACTTGCCCTTGATCCATTGCCCGCCCCGGTCCATCTGGAAGCCGCGTTCCGAGACGTCGTTGAGCGTGCAATAGCCCGCGACGTAATCGAGCGCCTCGGCCTCGCTCACATAGAGCGCCTCGCGGCCGATCACCACGCCGAGCTCGACCTCCCAATCTGTCTTGGTGGCGCCGCGAGGGATCACCACCGGATCATAGGGCCCGGATAGGGACGAGGTCGCCTTCGAGAACAGGACCGGCTCCTTCGGCGGCTCCATCCCGCTCTCGGCCGCGTGCTTGGCATAGTTGAGGCCGATGCAGAAGAAGTTCGGCACGCTGGCGAGGCAGGACCCGATCCTTCCCGGGGTCTCGACCACCGGCAGGCTTTCAACGTCGATGCCACGCAACTCCCCGATCCGCTCGACCGACACGCCGCGCCCGGCGAAATCCGGCCCCGCCAGCGCCCGCACTCGCCCCTCGCTGTCGAGCACGCCCGGCTTTTCATACCCTACGGGGCCGTATCGCAACAATTTCATCCTGTTTCACTCCTTGCCTGTGCGTCCCGATCCGCCTCGGTCCGTTCCTGTTCCGTCGCGGCCCTGATATCGTCCGCGAGATGCCAAAGATGGTCGTGAATCGCCGCCCGCGTCGCCTCGGGATCGCGCGCCGCGAGCGCCTCGACGATCCGCCGATGTTGGGTGACCACGCGCTCGCGGTTGCGCCTCTGCACCGCCGCGAGATAGCGCGCGCGCCACAGCCGGGCGAGAAACGCACCATGCGTCTCGGCCAGCGCCTCGTTATGCGAGGCCCGGGCGATCGCGGTGTGAAACGCCATGTCGATCTCGAACATGTCGAGCGGGTCGGCCCGGTCGTAGCGCGCGGCCATCGTGTCGACCATGGCCGAGATCGCCGCGATCTCGTCGTCCGTCGCCGCCGCGCAGGCGAGCTCGGCCGAGAGCTTCTCGAGCGCGAGCAGCACTTCGACCTGGTCCGAGACTTCCTTGAACGTCGGCTGCGCCACGATCGGGCTGCGCGAGGGGCGCAGGAGCACCAGCCCCTCCTGGGCGAGAATCCGGATCGCCTCGCGCATCGGTGTGCGGCTCACGCCGAGCTCGGCGGCGTTGTCGCGCTCCTTGATCGACGCGCCCGGCGCCAG
>JAGRMO010000175.1:0-4538 GCA_020441205.1 Maritimibacter sp. | reverse complement strand
CGCCGCCGGGCCGCACCTCGGCCCATCCCGGCATGGGGCCAGTTTAGGCGGTTTGCGCGGGTTTGGTATGCCAAAATCGCCAGACGAGGACGGTTCCGTCCGCACCCGTCCTGCGAGGGAAGGCCTTCCGGTCCGCTCCGGCGCTTTTCATTCCATGCGCGAGGCCGCAGGATGCCGCAACCGGCCCCGGCCGGAAACCGACGATCCGCCGGGCCCGCCGCGCCCGGCCCCCGCAAAAGGCCCCGTCCCGATGAAGACCGTCCGCCTCTCGCCCGAAGACAACGTGGTCACCGCCACCGAGGCCCTCGCCGCCGGCGAGGCCGGCGCGACCGAGCCGATCCCGCGCGGCCACAAGCTCGCGACCCGGCCCATCGCGAAAGGTGAGGCGGTGCTGAAATACGCGCAGGTGATCGGCTATGCCCATGACGACATCGCCGAAGGTGCCCATGTGCACACCCACAACCTCGATTTCCGCCATGCCGGCATGGACTACGAGTTCTCGACCAACCTGCGCCCCGTCGCTCCGGCCGCCAGGCCAGACAGCTTCATGGGCTATCGCCGTGCCTCCGGGCAGGTCGGCATCCGCAATTTCATCGCCGTCATCACCAGCGTGAACTGTTCGGCCACGGCGGCCCACAAGATCGCCGCCCATTTCACCGAGGAACGGCTCGCGGCCTTCCCCAATGTCGACGGCGTCGTCGCCTTCGCGCACGGCACCGGCTGTGGCATGGCGGGCTCGGGCGACGGTTTCGAGGCGCTGCAGAGGGTGATGTGGGGCTATGCCCGCAACCCCAATGTCGGCGCCGTGCTGATGGCGGGGCTCGGCTGCGAGATGAACCAGATCGACTGGCTGGTGGAAGCCTACGGGCTGAAGCCGGGGCCGCTGTTCCAGTCGATGAACATCCAGGACGTGGGCGGGCTCAGGAAGACCGTCGAGCTCGGCATCAGGAAGATCGAGGCAATGCTGCCGTTGGTCAACGAAGCGCGCCGCAAGCCCTGCCCGGCCTCCGAGCTGATGGTGGGGCTGCAATGCGGCGGCTCCGACGCCTGGTCGGGCATCACCGCCAACCCCGCACTCGGCCATGCCGTCGACATCCTCGTCGCCCAGGGCGGCACCGGCGTACTGGCCGAGACGCCCGAGATCTACGGCGCCGAACACCTGCTGACCGCGCGTGCCGCGAGCCGCGAGGTGGGCGACAAGCTCGTGGGCCTCATCCGCTGGTGGGAGGACTACACAAGGCGCAACCTCGGCTCGATGGACAACAACCCCTCGCCCGGCAACAAGAAGGGCGGGCTCACCACGATCCTCGAGAAATCGCTGGGCGCGGCCGCCAAGGGCGGCACCACGCCGCTGACCGGGGTCTACAAATACGCCGAACCGATCACCGCGCGGGGCTTCACCTTCATGGACAGCCCGGGCTACGACCCCGCCTCCGTCACCGGCCAGATCGCGTCGGGCTGCAACCTCATCGCCTTCACCACCGGCCGCGGCTCGGCCTTCGGCGCAAAGCCCTCGCCGTCGATGAAGATCGCCACCAACAGCCAGATGTATGATCGGCTGACCGAGGATATGGACATCAACGCCGGCCGAATCCTGACCGAGGGCGCGAGCGTCGAGGAGGTCGGCCGCGAGATCTACCAGATGTGGCTGCGCATGGCTTCGGGCGAGAAATCGAAATCCGAACTCCAGGGGCTCGGCGACCACGAATTCGTGCCCTGGCAAATCGGGGCGGTGATGTGAGCGCCCCCGGCGGGCCCCAGCGCTACAAGGGCTTTCGAAAGCCCTTGTCCACGCGATTTCGAAATCGCGTTGCAAGCCGTTTCGAAACGGCTCTGCCCCGCCCGACCCGATGGGACGCCATAACATGACCGCCCCGCTACCGCTCTGCGTCATCGGCGGCGGCGTCATAGGCCTGCGGCATGCCGAGGTTTGCGAAGCTTCCGACAGGGTCGCCCTCACCGCCCTGGTCGAGCCCCACGCCCCGCGCCGCGACGAGCTCGCCGCCCGGGGCCTGCCCGTGGTCGCCAGCATCGCGTACGTGCCCACCGCGACCCGCGCCGCCATCGCCGCCACGCCGACCCAGGACCATCATGCCAGCACCCTCGCCGCGTTCGAACGCGGCTGGGCGGTGATCGTCGAAAAGCCAACGGCGGCCACGCTCGACGAGGCCCGCGCGCTCACTTCCGCCGCCGCCCGCGCGGGCCTGCCGTTCTACACCGGTCATCACCGCCGCTGCCACCCCTTCGCCCGGGCCGCCCGCGATGCGCTGGCCGAGATCGGCGATCTCGTCGGCGTCCAGGGCCTGTGGTCGCTGCGCAAGCACGATGCCTACTACGATGCCGACTGGCGCAGGCTCCCCGGCGCGGGGCCGTTGATGACCAACCTCTCGCACGAGATCGACCTTCTGCGCTTTCTCCTCGGCGAGATCGCCGAGGTCACCGCGCTCACCTCGTCCGCCCGGCGCGGCTTCGTCATCGAGGACACCGCGGCGCTGGCGCTGCGCTTCGACCGGGGCGCGCTCGGCTCATTCCTGATCTCCGACGCCGGCGCCTCGCCCTGGTCGTTCGAGGCCGCGAGCCACGAGAACCCGGCCATCGCCGGCTCGGGCGAGGATTACATCCGTATCGTCGGCACCGAGGGCGCGCTGGCCTTCCCTTCGCTCACCCGCTGGGGGCGGTCCGGTCCCGGCGAGATCGAATGGTCGAAGCCGCTCGCCCGCATCAATGGCCCCGCCTTCGCGCGCGTCGATCCGCTGCTAGCGCAGCTCGACCGCTTTGCCGCCGTGGTCGCGGGCGGCGCCGACGACGTGCTCTGCACCGGCGAAGACGGCACCGCGGCGCTCGAGATGACGCTGGCCGCGGCGCTGTCGGGCAAGACCGGCCGGCCGGTTCGGCGCGGCGAGGTGCCGGGGGATTACACCGGGGTGTGACCGAGGCGGCCGGGCCGGCGCGGACGACAGATCAGAACGGGAGGACGACGACATGAGACTTCAGGGCAAACGCGCCTTCGTCACCGCGGCGGGGCAGGGGATCGGCCGCGCCACCGCCGAGGCTCTTCTCCGCGAGGGCGCCGAGGTGACGGCGACCGATCTCGACGGCGGGCTGCTCGCGGGGCTCGACGGGGCCGCGTGTTTCGGCCTCGACGTGACCGACAAACCGGCGCTCACCCGGGCCGTCGAAGACGCGGCCCCCGACATCCTCGTCAACTGCGCGGGCGTGGTGCACAACGGCACGATCCTCGAGGCCACCGACGCCGAGTTCGATTTCGCCGTCGCCCTCAACGTGCGCGCCCAGATCCACGCGATCCAGGCGGCGCTGCCGGGGATGCTTGAGCGTGGCGGCGGCGCCATCGTCAACATTGCCTCGGTCTGCTCTTCGCTTCTGGGCCTGCCCAACCGCTTCGTCTACGGCACCACCAAGGCCGCCGTCGTCGGGCTCACCAAGCAGGTGGCGGCCGATTTCATCACCCGCGGCATACGCTGCAACTGCATCGCCCCCGGCACCGTCGACAGCCCCTCGCTGCACGACCGCCTGCGCGCCACCGGCGATTACGACGCCGCGATGAAGGCCTTCGTCGCCCGCCAGCCGATGGGGCGGCTCGGCGAAGCACACGAGATCGCCGATCTGGTGGTTTACCTCGCCAGCGACGAAAGCCGCTACATGACCGGGCAATGCATCGCGATCGACGGCGGCATGACGCTGTGACATTGGGCCGGGGGGCCGCCTACCCGCGCCCGATATAGGGCATCGTCGTCGCCATCACCGTCATGAACTGCACGTTGGCGCCGAGCGGCAGCGCGGCCATGTGCAACACCGAGCGGGCCACGTCGGCCACGTCCATCACCGGCTCGACGGCGATCTCGCCATTCGCCTGCGGCACGCCCCTGGTCATCTTCTCGGCCATGTCGGTGAGCGCATTGCCGATGTCGATCTGACCGCAGGCGATGGAAAACGGCCGCCCGTCGAGCGAGATCGTTCGCGTGAGCCCGGTGATCGCGTGTTTCGACGCGGTATAGGCGACCGACCCCCAGCGCGGCACATGGGCCGAGATCGACCCGTTGTTGATGATCCGCCCGCCCTGCGGCGACTGGCGGCGCATGATCCCGAACGCCTCACGCGCGCAGATGAACGCGCCGGTGAGGTTGATCTCGATGAGCTGTCGCCAATCGTCGACCGCGATCTCGTCGATCGGCGCGCCCTTGAGCGACACGCCGGCATTGTTGAACAGCGCGTCGAGATGACCCCAATGCGCGGCCGCCGCGCCGAACGCAGCGGCGACGCGCGCCTCGTCGGTCACGTCGCATGGCAGGACGAGCGCGGAGGGATGGCCGCCCGCCGTCTCTTCGAGCGGGTCCGCACGCCGGCCGATCAGCCCGACCCGCCAGCCGGCGTCGAGAAAGGCGCGCGCGGTGGCCCGGCCGATGCCCGCGCCCGCGCCGGTGATGAGGATGCTCTGTGCCATGTCGGGTTCCTTTCGGGTTTCGAATTGCCTTGCGGCAATCCGACCAATGCGGGGGGCCAGCCCCCCGCACCCCCCG